>NZ_JBGCCM010000028.1:0-160903 GCF_041262085.1 Catenulispora sp. GAS73 | reverse complement strand
GGTGCGGTTTCGTGCGACTTGACACCACCGGCCCGATCAGCTTGGCTACGCCCGCCGACGCGACGGGGAACCCGGGACAACCCCGCCTGTGGGAAGGGTTCCCGCACCTCCGGCTCGACGGCTCACCGCCGCCTGTGCCTGCCGGGCGGACCCCGTCCACACCACACATGGCCGCCGCCCACCTGACGCATGCGCAGTGACTCGGACCTGTGCGCGGTCGTGTCCAGCATCACCCGCCGGCCGCCAGCGCATCCCCAGGCACACCACCGAACTGCGCCACCCAGCGGATCCTTCTTAAACCCGTGCGAAGCCGTAAGAAAACGCCCTTGACTGTCAACCCACAAACAAACCGCACCCGCCACCAGCGCACCCCCACATAGGTCAGCAGCGCCTCAAAAGACGCCTTGCCCGCGCTCTGCCTGGTGGCAGGGCGCGGGCAAAGGGTTCAGGTGTGGGACCGGGTTCAGCCGGCAGCGGTGACCCACCAGTTGCCGAAACCGGAGCCGAGGCTGGTCTGGTTGGATCCGTACTGGGTGCCGGTGGTCTTGGCACCGTCGGAGGCGAAGACGTCCATGGTGCCGTTGGCCGCCAGGGAGACCGAGGGGTCGCCGGCGAAGGATATGTTGTTGTTGCCGATCCAGGCGCCGTTGCTGAAGCCGCTCTGCGGGCCGGACTGTCCGAACACTGCGATGTGGCCGTTGGTGGTGCGGGCGAAGACGCTCACCGTTCCGCCGGCCCCCGAGGACAGGACTGCGGAAGGCGTGCCGACCAGGCCGCCGGCGGTGCTCAGCGAGCCCCACGCGCCGAACCCGGAGGCCAGTGCGGACTGGTTGGACTCGAACAGGTTCCCGGTGTTGTCCACCGCGAACACGACCATCGTGCCGTTGGCAGCCAGCGTCACCGACGGATCACCGGTGAAGTTCTGGCTGCCGGTGCCGACCCAGGCGCCGTTGCTGAAGCCGCTCTGCGGGCCGGACTGTCCGAACACTGCGATGTGGCCATCAGTGGTCCGGGCGAAAACGCTCACCGTGCCGCCAGCACCCGGGGACAGCACCGCAGAAGGCGTACCCACCAGACCACCGGAAGCACTCAGCTTGCCCCACGCGCCGAACCCGGATCCGGGCGCGGACTGGTTGGTCTCCCACAGGTTGCCGGTGTTGTCCACCGCGAACACGATCATCGTGCCGTTGGCAGCCAGCGTCACCGTCGGATCGCCCACGAAGTTCTGGCTGTTGGTGCCGACCCAGGCGCCGTTGCTGAAGCCGCTCTGCGGGCCGGACTGCCCGAACACCGCGATGTGGCCATCAGTAGTGCGGGCGAAAACGCTCACCGTGCCACCGGCCCCCGGAGACAACACTGCAGAAGGCGTGCCCACCAAACCGCCGGCGGTGCTCAACGCGCCCCAGTTGCTGAACCCGGAGGCAGGACCGGTCTGGTTGGTCTCGTACAGATTCCCGTCGGCACGGATCTGGAAGGAAGCCAAGGTCCCGTTCGCCGCGGCCACCGAGGAGTGACCCGTGACCGGACCGACCTTCGCCGGCGGAGCGTCCGGGGTGACGTTGTTGTAGCGCAGGCCCACGTAGCCGGAGGTGGGCCAACCCTCCAGGCTGGTGCCGTTGATGTGCCCCGTGGTCGGACCGTGGGTCGGATCGCTGGGGTTCGAGTTGGCGTAGTAGGTGAAGGTGCCGCTGGCCTTGTCGGTCCACTGGTCGAAGACCCAGATGTGCTTGTGCGGGTAGGCCATGGCATCGCCCTGCTGCAGGTTGCTGAAGCTGCCGATGCCGGTGTCGTAGGCGGTGTTCGGGGTGCCGTCGACATTGGTGAAGTCGTCCGGGGCGGGGTCGGTGACGATCAGGCTCGTGTTCAGATGCCAGACCATGGAGACGTACCCGGAGCAGTCCTCGCGGTAGTTCGTGCCCTGCGGATCCGAGTAGTAGGCGGCCTGGTTGTACGGGACGGAGTGGTCGACCCAGTACTGGGCCCGGGTCATCATCTCGCTGGGCGTGATCTGGCCGCCGATGGTGCTGGTGGCGTGCGCCGCGGGGGCGAAGGTGAGCAGGGAGGCGGCGACTCCGGCGATGGCTGTGGCAGCCATGCCTCGGCGGCGGGTGGACGGCTTGATGGACATGTCAGGCTCCTCAAAATGTGAATGTGTTCGGATATCGACGGGATCGGGGTTCAGGAGACGGCGTGGGCGGCGAGCATGGTGATCACGGCCGGGTCGCCGGTGGTGTCGTAGCGGTGCGGCGGGTTGGCTCCGAATTCGGTGAAGGCGGCGACGATGACCGTCGCGCCGTGCTGGACGAGGTAGTAGTGGTTGGTCTGCGGACCGGCGGCGGATGCGCCGGGCACAGCGGTCCAGGTACGGGCCCAGGCCAAGCCCTGTGCGGTGGTGGCGGTAGTGGTGACGGTGGCGTCGGTCGTGACGCCGCCGGAGTGCTGGAGGTCGCGGCTGGTCTGCTGGCAGCCGTTCAGGCCGTCGGCGATCGCCTGGAAGGCACGTGTGGCCGTGGCGGTGTCGGTGAAGCCGAAGATGTCTTCCTGCGCGGGGGTGTTCTGGGCGCTGGCGTAGCCCTGCTCGTGCCAGGCCGCCGCGCCGGACACCGTCGCGCACTCACTCAGGTCGATGCCGCCGACCGCCGGCAGGGTCATCGCGACCAGCCCTCCCGTGGGCTGCCAGTCGACGGCTGCGGCGTTCGGCAGGTCGACGGCCTTGAGCGGGGCCGGCGGAGGCGGAGCGTTGTGGGTGGTTCCCGGTGACGAAGCCGTGTCGTTCGGTCTCGGCGCCGTCGGCTTCACGGGGGCGGACGGCTTCTCGGCCGTGGGAGCCGTGGACGACGGCGCACTGGTGCTGGTTGAGCCGCTGGGCTCGCTATTCGTAGTCGACGGGGGTGTGGTCGGTGGCGCGACGGGGTTGTCGCTCGACAGCGACACGGTGGGCTGTGCGAGCGGTGCGGCCTGGCCGGCGGCGGACCTGGTCGCCGGGTGCGACGCGCAGGCTGCGGCGCCGACGAGGACGACGGCGAGCAAGGAAGCCGCAGCGGTGAGCCGTCGGCGGCGATTCGGGGTCATGGAGTCTTCCAATGCTGGTAAGGCGTGGTTTCCAGGGGGTCCACGAGCGGTTCGGCGGTCCACCCGAGGAAGGTCTGCGAAGTGCTGATCGCTCTGTGGCAAAGGCCTAGAGCCGTATCCATCGGGGGCGGGCCAGTTGCGTCTTCGTGGAGGAACATCGCCACAGCGATGTGTTCGGGAGTCGGGCCGTATCGGGCTCTTATGTGTTCCAGCCGGTCGTCCGGGACCGCTGTGGCCCACAGGATGTCGACGGCCATCTCGGGGCTCAGGGTCCTGGTCCGCGCGGCGGGGCCGGATGACAGGTGGAGGAGGACCACGTTCATGTCAGAGTCCGCCGGTGCAAGAGCTGCACGGCATGCCGGCGACGATCGACGTGGTGCCCAGTCGGTGCTGTGCCGCGCTCTGGAGCACGGCCGTCGCGGTGGTGTGGCCGATCAGCGCGAACAGCGCGACGGTCATGGCGGCGACGGCGCGACGGCCGGCGTCGGCTGTTTTTGGCATGGCGGTATCCCCCGATGGGTGTCAGAGTGGGTGATCGTCATCGGCCGAAGTGGTTCCGGGCCGGTGCCCACCGGGGCTGTTCCCGGGCTGGCATGGAGTACTTTTCCAAGCTCTGACCTGTGCCGGAAGGGAAAACTGCTGGCAGCAAAGTGTCTGGCAGCTTGGTGCCATCACCGCTGCAGATCAGCCCGCGCGGCGCGACCGCGGGGAGCGCGCGGCACTCGGGCATCTCGGGAAGAATTCTGAGATAGTCGCTTTCGGGTGTGGCCTCCGCCTGGGATGATCAAAGCAACGTGCACCGCGTGAGCCATGGGGTGTGGGGATGATCGAGGGGGAACGTTGTCAACCGGAGCGCAGGTCGATGTCGCTGCCCTGTTGGAACTGGGCCTGGAAGAGTCGTTGGCGCAGACCTGGATCGCGATGCGGGCCTACCCCGGCGCCGGGGTAGAAGAGCTGGCCCAGGTACTCGGGATCAACGAGATCCAGCTCCGCGAACAGCTGGACGCTCTCGCCGACCGGTCCCTGGTACGCGCCTCTCAGCAATCCCCGGGCTCGCTGGTGCCGATCGCCGCCGAGGCCGCCGTCGCCCAGCTGTTACAGCGGCAGGAACAGGAACTGGCCGAGCAGCAGGCCCGGATCCAACGACAGCGCGATCAGATCACCACCACCGTCGAGAAGCGACTGCGCGAGGACACCGCCGCCGACGGGCAGATCGAGCACATCATCGGCGCTGACGCGGTCCAGGCCCGGTTCGAGCAGCTCGCCTACACGACCGTCGCGTCCATCGACTCGCTCATGCCGGTGGTCGGGCTGCCGGCGGAGATGCTGGCCGAGGCATGGCCGCTGGACGCCGAACTGCTGCGCCGCGGGGTGAAGATGCGGTCGCTGTATCTGGAGGCGATCCGCAACGACGCCGCGATGATCAGCTACGCCCGCGACCTGGAGGCCGCCGGCGGCCACGTCCGCACCGCGCCGGCACTGCCGCAACGGCTGTTCATCTCCGACGCCCGCATCGCGATCGTCCCGCTGGACCCCACCACCCGCGGTCGCGGCGCGGCCGTCATCAGCGCTCCCGGCGTCATCGCCTCGCTGCTGGAGCTGTTCGATTCGGCGTGGAGCAACGCCGCCCCGCTGGACATCGGCAACTCCGTCGACCCCGGGTCCGGTCTGTCCAACACCGAACGCGTCCTGCTGGGAATGCTCGCCGAAGGCTCGACCGACGAGGCCGCCGCCAAGAAACTCGGCGTGTCGCTGCGCACCGTCCGCCGCATCATGGCCGACCTCATGCACCGCCTCGACGCCGGATCACGCTTCGAAGCCGGCATCAAAGCCGCTAAGAAGGGCTGGCTGTAAGAGCCCGTTCGCTCTCCGGTGTCCGGAGCCGGGACAGACGCGCGGGCAGCTATTTCAGGGTCTTGATGATCCTGGCGGGCATCCTGCTCGGGCCCACCCTCGTGACCTGCGGCGGGATTGGCATATTGGTGCCATGCACCTTTAGGACTCGGCTGTCGCCTTCCGTCACGGGTCGGGGTTTGGAAGAGTCCTGATTGCCAGCCGGGGACGATCCCGAAGGCGCGCCGGACCGGCCTCACCGGCCCGAAGACGATCACCGACACCAGCACCGATGGGGATGCCCGCATGCCGAAAACCGCCCGCGTGCGATCTCAGCCTTAGACGGCCCCAGGAATCAGTGCCCTTATTCCGGACTCGACGTCCGGACCCGCTCAAGTCCGTTCCCTGTCACGCCATACCCCCCTGCCCGCATGTCCTTTTGAGTAAGAGGAGCAAGAACCGATGATCCGACACGGCAGACGCGCAGCGGCCCTGGCCGTCCTGTGCGCGGCATTCTCAGCGACCACGATCGGCGGTGCGTCCGCGACGGCGGCGTCGGCGCCGAAGGACGCCACGCAGAGCGTCAGCTATCTGGGCCACCAGTTCACCATTCCGGCCGGCTGGCCGGTCGTCGACCTCGGCAAGGCGCCTTCGACCTGCGTCCGTTTCGACCAGCACGCCGTCTATCTGGGGACACCGGGTACCCGGCAGAACTGTCCGGCCCAGGTCATCGGACGGACCGAGACGCTTCTGGTCCAGCCCGCGGCCCCGTCCACGGCGCCGGACCGCACGACTGAGAACCCTGTCGCGCGGGAGGTCGACGCGACCGGGAGCGGTTTCCAGGTCTCGGTCACCTACAACACCGACCGCGCGCTGGCCCAGTCCATCCTCGCCAGCGCCGGGCTGCCGGCGCCGACGACGACGGCGACCACGACGCCGACCGTGCCGGCGACCGGCGCGGCAGCGGGTCGTCATCCCAGCGCGCAGGTCGCCGCCTCGGTCGTGGCCGACACCACCGACTTCACCGGCCAGGGTTTCGACGCCTGCGGCGCGCCGGACTCGTCGTCGATGAGCGCCTGGAAGAGCTCGTCGCCGTATTCCGCCGTCGGCATCTACATCGGCGGGGCCAATCGCACCTGCTCGCAGCCGAACCTCACCTCGGCCTGGGTCGCCCAGCAGGCCTCAGCCGGATGGCGCTTCGCGCCCATATACGTCGGCCTGCAAGGCCCGGGCAACAGCTGCGGCTGCGCGACCATCAGCTCCGCGAGCCAGGGCATCGCCGCCGCGGACGACGCGATCAACCAGGCCACCGCCCTCGGCTTCCCCGCCGGCATCGAGATCACCTACGACATGGAGGCCTACGGCAGCAGCAGCACCTCGTTGGTGGTCGGATTCGAATCCGACTGGGCCGCGGAACTGCACGCGCACGGGTACAAGGCCGGCGTCTACGGGAGCATGTCCAGCACCGTCGCTGATCTGGTCAACAACTACAGCTCCTACACCATGCCGGATGTCCTGGACTTCGCCAGCATTCCGGGCAGCGGCAGCAACACCGTCTCCGATCCCGGCATCCCGAGCGGCGATTGGTCCAACCACCAGCGCATCCACCAGTACACGGTGGGCCACGACGAGACTTGGGGCGGCGTCACCATCGGCGTCGACGGGGACTACTTCGACGTTCAAGTCTCCTCGGGGAGTACTCCGCCGGTGTCGGTGCGCGGGGTCACGGGTCATGCTTCCGTGGCTGCGGCGAATGGGACGCTGGCTTCGTTCCAGATCCGTGCTGACGGGAACCTGTACGAGACCAACCAGACCGGTCCGGCTTCCGGGTTCACCACCTGGGGCAAGCTGAGCACTGCCGGCGGTCTGGTCGGGGCGCCTTCCGCGGTGTTGTCTCCGGGGGCTGGTGGCACGGTGAGTGTGTTCGCTCGGACCACTGATGGGCATATCGCGGTGTTCGGGCAGTCCGGTCCGCAGAGCGGCTTCAGCAACGGCGCCTGGGTCGGCACCGGCAGCCAGAACTTCACCGGGGATCCGTCGGTGACGCTGGCTGCGAACGGCACGATGATCGTGTTCGCGGTGGACAACACCGGGAACTTGTGGGAGTCCAACCAGTCTGCACTCGCCTCCGGCTTCGGCGCGTGGGGCAAGCTGAGTGCTTCCGGTGGTCTGGTGGGTACGCCTTCTGCGGTGTTGTCTCCGGGGGCTGGTGGCACGGTGAGTGTGTTCGCCCGGACCACTGATGGGCATATCGCGGTGTTCGGGCAGTCCGGTCCGCAGAGCGGTTTCAGCAACGGCGCCTGGGTCGGCACCGGCAGCCAGAACTTCACCGGTGATCCGTCGGTGACGCTGGCTGCCAACGGCACCATGATCGTGTTCGCGGTGGACAACACCGGGAACCTGTTCGAGTCCAACCAGTCCGCGCCCGCCTCCGGCTTTGGCGCGTGGGGCTCGCTGAGCACCGCTGGCGGTTTGGTGGGCACGCCCTCCGCGGTGCTCTCCTCGGGGGCCGGCGGAACGGTGAGCGTCTTCGCCCGCACCACCAACGGCCATATCGCGGTGTTCGGGCAGTCCGGCCCGCAGAGCGGTTTCAGCAACGGCGCCTGGATCGGCAACAACGTGTCCTTCGCCGGCGACCCCTCGGTGTCCCTGGCCGCTAACGGCACCATGGATGTCTTCGCCTCTGATGGTGCCAAGACCACCGGCACCCAGTACGGAATCAACCAGACTGCGATCGCCGGCGGCTTCGGCAACTGGTGGGTGACTGCTGCCGGCTGAATCCAGCCCGCAATCTGAACCCGCAACCGAACCCGAGCCCGCGCCCTGCCACCAGGCAGCGCGCGGGCTAGGCGTTTCCCGCCGTCCAACCCGCCTTCCGCAGCGGCCGGCGACCCACTCAATCACCCACTCAGAACCCTGCCGTGCCGTCGCGCGCGTCCAGCAGCCGTCGTACCCGGTCGGCATCATGTTCGCGTCCTTGCTGCCGGTACAGCTCCAGTGCCTTCCGCCAGAGCGCGTGGGCCTGGTGGTGTTCGCCGAGCGCGGCATGGGGGTGGCCGAGGGCTTCGACGGTGTTCGCGCTGTGGGAGGTGTCGTACAGCGTGCGGCGGATCGTGAGGGCTCGGCGGTAGCAGGCGATGGCGTTGTCATGGTGGCCGGTGCGGTGGGCGATGTAGCCGAGAGTGTCCAGGGCGGCCGCCTCGCCCTCGCGGTAGCCGATGCTGCGGTGCGTGGCCAGGGCTTGATGGCACAGGTCGTTCGCGGTGTTGTAGTCGCCGAGCCGACAGGCGGACCGCGCCATGTCGTTGAGGCTCGTCGCCTCCGATCGCGGCCGACCGGCGGAGCGGAAGAGGTCTCTGGCGACGGTCACGTGCTTCAGGGCCTGCCGGTCGTCGCCCTGCCGGGTCTGTACCCGCGCGAGCTCTTGATGAGCCTTGGCCTGCTGGTCGAGATCTTGGTTCTTCTCCGCCGACTCAAGCGCCTGATCCAGGTGGGCCACGCCTTCCTCGTAGCGGTCCAGGTCGGCGTAGGCGGCTCCGAGCAGCCGGTGGGCGTGTATCCGGGCACTGGGATCAGTGAGATGGACCGCGGCCTCCAGGCCGATCAGCCGCATGGCGAGCGCGTCGTGGCGGTGCCCCCGCCGGTCGTGGAACGTGGCCAGGGCCCGGGCCAGCTGCCAGGCGTGGGGGTACAAGCCGAGGCCGGCGCCGGTTTGCTGCAGCACCATCAGATTGGTGTGCTCGGCGTCGAACCACGTCATCGCGGCCGGCACGTCGGGCAGGCGCAGGGGGCGCGCGCCGGGCACGGGTGGGACGCACGGCGGGCGGTGGGGGTCGGCGGCCACGAGGGCGTCGGCCCCGTCGGCGGTATAGACGTAGAACTCGCACAGGCGCTTGCGGGCGGCGCGCCGTTCGGCATCGCCGTCGTGGATCTGGGCCTGGTCGAAAGCGTAGGCGCGCAGCAGGTCGTGCAGGCTGTAGCGGCCGGGGGTGCGTTCGGTGACCAGGTTGGTCCGGGTCAGCTCGGTCAGGGCGCGGCGGGCGTCGGCGGGGTCCAGGTCGCTCAGCCCGGCGGTGGCCGGCACGCTGATGTCCGGGCCGGGTTGCAGGCCCAGCATCCGGAACACCCGGGCCGACTCCGGGGTGAGGGTGTTGTACGACCAGGAGAACACCGCGCGCACGTCGGCGTTGGCGGCCCCGGCGCTCAGCGTTTCCAGCCGTCCTTGGGCGTCGCGCAACTCCTCGACCACAGCCTCCAGCGGGTGCCCGGGACGCACCGCCGCATGCGCGGCCGCGATGGTGATGGCCAACGGAAGCCGCGCGCACCGCTCGATCAGCTCCTGCGCCGCGTCTGGCTCCGCCTCGACGCGATGCTGGCTCAGACGGCTGATCAGCAGATCGCGGGCCTCACGCTGGTCGGGCAGGTCCAGCGGCACGGGGACGGCGCCGTCCAGCGCGACCAGGCCGGCCAGCTGGTCGCGGCTGGTGACCAGGAGCATGCAGCCGGGCGCGGCGGGCAGCAGCGGCCGTACCTGCTCGGCGTCGCGGGCGTTGTCCAGGACGATCAGTATGCGCCGGTCGGCCAGCAGGGAGCGGTACAGGGCGAACTGTTCGTCCTGGTCGGCGGGGATCTCCTGCGCCTTCACGCCCAGGCCGGTGAGCAGCGCGTGAACCGCGGCGGTGGCGGCCATCGGCGCGCCGACGGGATCGAATCCACGCAGGTTGACATACAGCTGTCCGTCGGGGAACCGGGCGGCGTTCACGTGGCCCCAGTACACGGCCAGCGCGGTCTTGCCGATGCCGGCGGTGCCGCTGATCGCGCAGACCGGCGCCCGGGAGGCGTCCGCGCCGGCCAGCCGAACGCTGAGCTGTGTCAACTCGTCGCCGCGGCCTATGAACGTCGCCACGGACGCCGGCAGCTGTCGCGGTACGACTCGCGGTGGAGCCGGCGCCGCCCCGCGGTCCGGATCCACGGCCGCCGACTCGGGCCCGGCCTCAGCCGACCCGGGATCGCCGAGCAGTATCTCTTGATGCAGCCGCCGCAGTTCGGGCCCGGGATCGATGCCCAACTGCTCGGCCAGCGCCGCTCTGGCCTTCCGGTACGTCTCCAACGCCTCGCCGGTGCGCCCGCTGCGGTACAGCGCCAGCATCAGCTGTGTCCACAGCCGCTCACGCAAAGGATGCGCGGCGGTCAGGGCGACCAGCTCGGTGACCAACTCGTGGTGGTGGCCCAAGCCCAGTTCCAGCTCCACACGCCGCTCCTGCCCGGCCAGCCGTTGCTCGACCAGCCCGGGCAGCACCTCGCGCCGCAGCAGATCACTGGGCGCGTCCGTCAGCGCCTCCCCGTGCCACAGACCCGACGCCTCCTCCAGCAGCGAAACCGCGAACCGCGGCTCCCCAGCCGATTCCGCCTCCCGGGCCCGCCGGAGCAGCGCGCCGAACCGGTGCACGTCGACCGCGTCGGCGTCCACGGCCAACCGGTACCCGGCCGAGGAGGTCACTAGCGGGCTCGGCTCATCGCCCGCGGTCAGGATGCGCCGCAGTCGCAACACATAGTTCTGCAACGTATTGCGGGCCGAGGCCGGAGGCCGTTCGTCCCAGAGCCCGGCGATCAGCCGGTCCACCGGCACGGGCTCGCCGGCCGCGAGCGCCAGCAGCGCGATCAGAACCCGCTGTTTGGTCGCGGCCACCGGCACCACCCCGCCGTCGTGTCGAACCTCCAGCGGTCCCAGCAGGCGGAATCGCCATCCCTCAGCCACGAACGATCCCCTCGTGCGGTCAGGCCGTGATGAGCGTGGATGGATACGACCTCTGTCGACGGTCGCACAGGGCCCGAACGACTGTCGAGCGACCGCGCGGCGGCCACGGCGTCAGCGCCCGTCGGCACGGTGGGAAGCGGCCTGCCGTGTTGTGACAGTGCTGGCCACGCCGCCGGCCACCGGGCGGCACGTGGATGGATTGTGCGTTGAGGTTTGAGCACGGTGCGGCGGCCAGGAGGTCAGGGCCCGTACACGGCGAACCGGAAGCCCCAGCCGTCAACGTGGGATGGCTTGAACAGGGGAACCCGTTCCTGCGGGGACCCACGCCCGCCGGACAGGTCGAGGACTTGTTCACGCTTTGCAAGAGGCCCTCGCACATCACGAGGGGAATACACTTCTGTGACCTCTGCGAAGGCCTGAGCCCGGACGAGTACCGCGCACACGATGGCACGAGCTCACGAAATTCACCGTCGGCGCCGAACGGGTCCACGTCGGCAACGCTGAGATCCGTGTGTCAGGACTGTCAGGGACTCCTACGCCGCCCCGACCCTGATCATCCACTACGTGGCCGTGCACGACTACCTTCCGCATAGCGCCTTCGTCGAAGGTGCAGGGTCCGCCGCCTCGCATGAGGTCTGACACGCCATCCTGGTCGAACTGCACCGTTACCGGCAGGAACACGTCGCCTCGTTGCGACCGGTAGAAGCCTGCGGTTTCATGGTGACGATCCGACTGGCCGCGACCTGCTCCAGGTAAGCGACACTGAGAACGGCGGGTCCTACTTCATCGACCGCGACTCATGCGAAGTCGTGCTATTCGACGAGAGACGGGAAGCCTCGTCCACGTGACCGACTCGGCCCAGCAGTTCGGCGAGTGCCTCACCGCTATCGACCCCACCGTGTTGCGAGACGAGCCCGGTATCTGGCAATCGCTGCTCGTGGACGTCGCCATCGGCAACTACGCCGACGGCGAGGAGGAAGCAACAGGGTTCAACCAGCCCGCCCTCACACCTGCGCCGTACGTGGCTAACGAAGAGACTCCGGCAGTCGCGCGGGCGAATGTTTGTACCATCTATCCCGGGCGGGAATACCGTCGAGATACAGGAGGGTATCGGAGTTTCTCGCTGAAACTTTCACGTGCATGAATCCCGGCAACTCCACCGGGGGCCATGCCCTATCTTGTGCCGGCACAGCTCGCACCAGCACTTCATCGCTCAGGAAAATCCTCTCAACCGGATAAATGCTCCACCCTGCGAAGGTGACCTCGTCTAGCGAATCAACAACTGTCGGCAGGTCATCAGCATCAACATTTGCGCGAGCCGAATAGAGCCTCGGATAGTCACTGATCTTCATCAGGCAGTGGTGCAGCATGAACTCGGGGAGGCGCTCTGCCACCCTTTGCCAGCCGTCAGTCAAACTGGCGCGCTCGTACAGCGCCTCCTTGTCCTCGGCGTCGAACGCCCATACAAAATCGGCGTCCTCGTCAGTCATGAAAATAGTCTTCCGAGGATCTTGCGGCGCTGGCGCCGGAAGGCAAAATTGCCGTGGCCCGCGGAAAGTCCACATCTCGCGTGACGCGGCCAGGAACGGCGCCCGGAGGCTGTCGGGGAGCCAGTTCAATTCTTGCGGTATCGGCCGAGAGGGATCTTCTTCCTGGCCATACCAAGAAGTCAGAACCCGAGCTAGATCGATATCGTGAGGAGAGATCACGCCAGTATGATACCACTTAATTGAGAGCTCTGCGCTTCTGGTGTAAAAAGAGGCGATGCTCGACGCGACGCGTCGAGCATCGCCTCTTTTCTAATTTCTAGTTCCCGGTAAACGTCTGAGGTGAACCAGGCCCCGGGAAGTGAATCGTGAGCTTAGCGCCTGCCGGCAGCATATCAGGCAGTGTTGAGTAACATGTGTCACAGATGTAGCCCTTTGATATGTACAGGTCTGCCTCCTTGATCTCCAGGAAGTCCATAATTGCGGCCGCTTGAGGTTCAACATGCGTCTCGTAGCCCGGCTCAACGCCGGCCGGCGGCACGTATCCTTCATACGGATGGCCTGATAGAAGGCCGTTCCGCCACGGATCAAACCCGACGCCATCGGATTCAGCTTCAAGGCCGCCGGCGGTCCTCTCCTTGCCGGAGTTCCGGTTCCAACGAAGGCTACTTCGCAGCGATCTGAGCCAGCTGGTCACTTGGCCGATCTTCGATAGTTCTTCCTCGGACGGCACTGACGCGCCGACCTTCCCCTCCTCCTCGCCTCCCCCGCCGGCGGCCAGAGGCGCCAAAGCCGCACCGGCGCCCGCCACTTCAGCAAAGAAGCCATGTGCGTGGCCTTCTCGGTTGTGAACCAGTGCCAGAATTGCTTGCGCCTCGCCGACAGTATCGTCGACGCCTGGAAGGGGCATCGCACTACCGTCAGCGAATGCTGCGATGGGGTCTTCGCCGGACCAGTTATGGTTCGAGTCCAAAGCGCCCAGCTGTCCATTGAGCGCAGCCATGAGGCCGGAGCCGCAGTTGAGGCCAGCCGTCGGATCGGTGCAAAAGCCGACCCAGCCCGATAGCTCGACGCGCCGCCACTGTGCACCGCTTGTGGCTCCGGCAAACGCAAGAGCACTCCCGTGCTGGGCAAACCGGCTGAAGCGAGGATCATCAGTACCGATGTACAGGCCGCCGCCGACATCGACCATTGCCGGCTTGCCGCCACCAGTGTTGGTGTCGGAAGGCCCGTAGTACTTATCTTCCGTCCTCAACCCGGTTGGATCGCTCGCGCCTACCGGATCGTTGCCGGCGTAGGCATAGCCGCCGACGGCTTGGGGATTATTGGGCTGGAAAACGGGGTCAGCCGAAATGAATCGGCCGGTGTTCGGGTCGTATTTGCGCGCCCCGATATCCACGAGCCCTGTCGACGTATCGGTCGTCATGCCGAGGTAGGTGTGGTCGTCCGGGAAGCTCCCGAAGGTGGTCGGCATGGTGCCGCGAGGTTCGCCGAAGGGCTTGGTGTAGCGGCGGGCGCTGACTTGGCCGCGGGTGGCGTGGCCGGGAGTGTTGTCGACGGTGGTGTCGCCGGTGCCGTGGTTGTCGCTGACTTCGATGGTGATGGTGCCGTCGGAGCCGGCGATGGTGGTGGGGGCGCCGTCGAAGGCGTGGTAGCGCAGCGCGGTGATCGTGCCGCTGGTGTTGTGGATTTCGGTGGTACCCAGGTAAAGGGTGCTGGTGGTCCGGCCTGTGGCGGTGTCGGTGTCACGGCGGATGAGCTGGCTGCCGCCGGCGTCGTAGAGGTAGGTCGCGTTGTCGTGGCTTGCGGTGTCGGTGACGTGAGCCAGGCGGCCTTCGGGATCCCAGACCAGGGTCTGTGCGGCGGCATTGGTGCCGGGTCGGGCGGTGTTCTGCCGGGTGGTGGTGTTTCCGGCGCCGTCGAAGGCGTAGGTGTCGGTGCCGGAGGAGGCGCCCGCGGTGGTGACGGTGCCGAGCAGGTGCGGTCCGGGCCCGGTGCCCGGTGTGCTGCTGCCGGAGGTCAGGGTGTTGCGAGTGCCGGGTGTGGCGTAGCCGCTGTAGGTGTGAACGGTGTCGGTGCTGGAGCCGGTGGCGGTGGCGGTGGCGGTGGCATGGTCGGTGACGGTGACCCGGTTGCCCATCGGATCGGTGGCCATGCCGGACGTGGAGCCGGTGAATTCCTGCCAGTAGGGAGCGGGTCCGGCACCTGTAGTGGTGGCCGTCGTGGGGGTGGCAGTGTTGCAATCGCCGAGCCCGCCGGAGGCCGGGCCGGTCCCCGGGGTGCTGGTGGGTGCAGGAGAAGTGCCGGCGTTGTCGGTCCAGGCGCGCAGCAGTCGGCCAAGGGGATCGTAGGCGTAGCACTGGAGGTCGGTGGTGCTGAGGTCGGCGCCGCCGCCCGGGTCTTGGTCGTTGTTGGCCGAGGTTAGTTGCCCTGCGGGGTTGTAGGTGTAGGTGGTGTGGGCTACGCCGTAGCCGATGCGTGCGCCGGCAGCATTGGTGCCGGAGGAGGCGTCCGTGAAGGACTGCACGAGGCGCCGGGTCGCCTGGTCGTACGCGTTCTGCGTCACGAGCTGATACGGAGCCTCGCCCAAAGTGCGCGAGGTGACCTCGCCGAACGGCGAGACCTCGGAGTCGTCGAGCAGGTCCTGATATGCCCCGACGTTGCTGCGGGCTGAGGTCAGGACGCCGGTCGGGCTGTATTTGTCGGTGATGGTCTCGGCGGCCAGGTGGGCGGCGGGCGCGGCGGGCAGGGTGTAGTGGTCGACCTGGCCGGTGATGGTGTAGGCGGTCGTGCTCTGATACACCCCGCCCAGGTCGGCATCCGGCCCGGCGGTCGGGATCGACACCTGGGTTGCCGTGGGCCGATTCATGACGTCGTAGCCGGCGATCGCGCTGGTGTAGGCGAGCCCAGCGGGCCCGGAGCCGCCGACGTAGCGGGTCGAGGTAGCCGGCTGGCCCTTAAGGACGGTGTCGTAGGTCCAGCCGGCGAGCTGGTTTGCCTGGTCGGCGGCGGCGCTGCCCGTGATGGGCGCGGAGTACTCGCCGATCCTGCGGCCCAGGTGGTCCCAGGCGTAGTACAGCGAGGTCCCGCGGCCGTCGGTGGAGGTCAGCCGCAACCCGGCGTTGTCGAAGGTGGCGCGGACGACGCCGGAGTCGGGGTTGTCGGACCGGATGGTGCGGCCCAGCAGGTCTGTTGTGGTGGTCCAGGTGTTCTTGCCGGTGGCGTCGGTCACGGTGACGGTAGCCGTGTCGTCGGCATTGAAGGCGTAGGCATAGCCGGTGACGTCCGCAAGCGAGGCGTCGGACGAGTATCCGGTGACGGTCGGCGGGTTGGTGTGGTACTGCCACAGGCCGGTGGTGCGGCCCCGCGCGTCGGTGAGCGTGCTGGTGGCGGTGCCGCCGCTCGGCGGGATGACGTCGGTGCGGTCGGCGCCCCAGGTGTGGGTGAGCGAAGACCACAGCGGCTGGTTGTGGCCCAGCATGGTGCTGGTCACGGTGTGTGCGGGCAGGTTGTAGTCGATTCGGGTGGCTCCGGGAATCCGCGCGGGGTCGCTGTACTGGGTGAACTGCCCCGAGGGCGCGTTGGTGGCGTCGTAGAACGGCGCGGACGCCAAGTGCGGTCGGCCCAGCGCGTCGTACGAGGTCTGGGTCACGACCTGGCCGTTGCTGCCATCGGCGGGTGTGGCCTGGCTCTGCTGGGTGCGGCCGAGCCCGTCGACGATCGTGTATGACGTGGTGGTGTCACCGGCGGCATCGGTGAGCGTGTCAGTGTCCACAAACGACGGCTCGGCTCCACCGGGCCCGCTCAGGGAGTAGGAGTACGCGATGTTCGGGCCGGCCGTCGTCGCTCGGTCCGCCCGCCAGACGGCGGTGGTGCGGCCCAGCCCGTCATAACGGACGGTGGTGGTATGACCGTTGGTATCGGTGACAGTCAGCGGCTGGGCGCGGCCCGGGTCCATCGTGGTCACCGCCGGAGCCCACGAACCGATCGCGCCGGTCGCCGGGTCCGGGGCGGTGACCGCGACTGACGTGGGCAGGGCATGGTCGGCCGGGGTATAGGCGGTGGCCGTGACGTTGTCGTCAGCGTCGATGACCTGCAAGGGCCGACCGTAGACGTCGAAAGCGGTAGCCGGGGTGGACGATTCGGTGATCCAGGTCGTGTTGCCCTGACCGTCATTGGCGGACTCGACCACGGTGCGCGTGATGTTCTCCGGCCCGGTGGCGTCGCCGACCGACTTGTCGTCGTAGTAGGTGCGGGTGCCGGAGATCTCCGCGTTCGCGGCGCCCGGCGCGGGTGGAGTCGGCGTCCAACTGCAGGATCCGCCCGAGGAGATGACGGCAGTCGTGGTCAGATCCGGCAGCGCGGTGCGCTGCGCGATATCCGCCGTTGGGACCGAGCCGGTGTTCGCGTACCAGGCGCGGGTGCACAGCTGCGGCACCGTCCCGTCGCCCTTGTCGAACTTGGCGATCTGGCGGCCGTTGCCGCCGGAGACGATGGTTCCGGTGAAGGTCGGCAGGGTGTCGTCGAAGGCGAAGTCGGTCTCGGTGCGCCGCATCCCCGTAGTCACCTGGGCGTAGGTGACGGTAGCGCCGGTGTGCTGGAAGCGGGCCCGTTGCGTTGGCAAGGTGTCGATCCGCTTGTGCACGGCGGTTGGTGCGGACAGCACCGGGTGGTCGATCACATCGTTGAGCACCGGTGCGGAGGCGTCGGCGGATTCGAAGGTCTGGGTCTCGAACTCACGTCCGGCCAGGGCGTTGTCGTCCACCGTGTTCGGGAACTGCCCGCGCGAGTCGGTGACAGTCACCGGAGCTGCCACCCCGGCCAGGTTCGGGTCCTGGTCCATGCCGCGCAGATAGGTGGTGACAGTCTTGGTGTTCAGGGTGTTGAGCACACCCTTGGCCGGAGCGTTCGGGTCGATCTGGTCGCCTGTGACCGTTACTACGGTGCCGAACCCGCGGAACTGGTCGAAGGTGCGGTACTGCTTCTGGGTCTGCTCCGAGTCGTTGGAATGCCACGCCGGCGCCGAAGGGTAGCTGTAGCTGGTGGTCACCGACGAAGCGGAACCTTGACCCGCAGTGCCCGACAGCTTGGTGTTGTCATCGGCCTGGACTTTGGTGACCACCCACTTGTTGAACCAGTCCAATGACGGCGCGTTATCGCCGGGCTTGGTCCAGTACTCGGGGAAGCACAGCGTCCCGTTGGCGTCCACCGCCGGGGCAGCACTGGCGCACGGGTACGGCGAGGTGTCGTAGGTAGCCCGGACGTCGCCGCCGAGCTCGTTGTCCACCCGAACCAGGCGCGGGGTCGAAGCCGTGCCCTGCGAGCCGTACACCGGCGAGATCCCCGCGCGGTTGTCGAAGAACTGGTAGGAGAAGGTCACATCCGGCAACTGGGTCCGCTGCCCGCCGGATAGACCGGTGTGGGTGACCGCGTCCAACTCCAGCGCAGTGGAGCCGGAGGCCGGAACCTCCCAAGTCTGCTCCGCCTCCCACTGGTCGACCGGCGTGAATGCGTCGTCGACCCGCACCCGGGTGGTCACCGAGGCCAGCCGTGCGGTCTGGAAGAACGTCGGGGCGATATTCCCGCACGGGCCGGTCGCCGCGCACAACTGGTCGGCCGGCACGTCTCGGAAGGCCGCATCGTTCGCGTCGGTGATCCCGGCCGACACCAGCCCGGGCCCCGGGTAGGTCAGCGCGGACGGACAGTTGATCGGTCCGTCGTCGAAGATGCACCGCGGTACCAGCGAGAAGTCCACCCGCGCCGCCGGTGGCAGCCCTGCGACCACGTCCGGGGTGCGGAAGCCGTACTCGATCTGCGACAGGTATCCCGCAGAGGTGTACTGCACCAGCGCGCCGGTGGCGGCATGGGTATAGAAGTTGTATTCGCGCAGGTAGTCGTAGCGGGTCACGTTCCCGTGCGGGTCGACGACGAAGTCCAGGTTCCACCGCCACCCGGCCCGGCACGCGTTCGGGTCCACACTCGGGGACGTCGGGTCGTTGCACGCGGTCCCGGCGCCAGTACCGAACACCGGTTCACCCCACGCCGAATAGGTCGGCGCATCGGATCCGGTACCACCTACCGTCGCCGGCAGCCGGTTGGCACCGAAGAAGTACTGTGTGCCGTCGGTGGCGGTCAGCCGCCAATACGCGTCACCGTCCGCTGGGTCGCCGTTGGACGCACCGGTGAGTTCCTCCACCCGTGACCCATCGTCGCCGGAAATTCGCCAGGTACCGGTGGCGTCGTCACGTACCAGCTCCCCGGCGTGCCCCGGCAGCGAGATCGTGGCGTTCGGTATGCCTTGGCACAAGTCTCCGACCGTCTTCCACGACGCCGGAGCGCCCGGCACTTTGGCGCATGGGGTGAACGACTTCTCGATGAACCCCGCACCGGCGTCCCAGCCGTCGCCGATCTGCGAACCCTGCGAGTTCGCGTTCGCGCTCTGCCCGTCCAGCGTGGCCGAGGAGTATCCGAAGCCCATCTGCGGCGCCGCCCCTCCGAGAGCAGGGGGCGCAGTCATCGGATAGGAGTAGGTGAAGGACCCTGAGTTCGACACTGTCCAGGTGTCTGATGCCTTCAACGGTGTCGCCGTGTAGTCCCCGTTGCCGCTCGACGGGGAGGAGGTCACCGCAAGCACTGTCGCCGGAGCGGCCGTCGCAGAAGTAGTTGTCGGCGTAGTAGTAGCCGCAGGCAAGGACACGGTCGCGTCCAGCGTCTTGCCGCTGCGGTTGTTCACGAAGCCCACCGGCGTCTGCGCACGGCAGCCGGCTTGCTGCGGAGTCGTCAGCACACACGCCGGCATCGCTACCAGACGTAGCCGGTCGCCGAAGGAACCGCCGAAGGCGTTCCGGAAGCCGCTGTAGTCCAGGCTCAAGGAGACGAGCTCCGCCGCTGTGCCGGAATCGGCACGAGCCGCCGACACAATGACGCCCGCCACCCCGGCCCGCTGAGCCGCCGCGTGATCCGCGACCGCCACATGCACCGATACCTGAGCAGGGGTCGAGGGCTGGGCGGGTACGGAGCCGCTCCGCGAACGCGCGGCACCGGCGGGCGGAAGCGACAACGACACCGGTGTTCCGGCCGCGTGAACGGCAGGCGATCCAGCCGCGTCCAGCGTCACATCGGCCGACGCCGCCGACGGCCACACCGGCGCCGACACCGGCTCCACCGCGAGCGGCGCCGGCCGCGCCGCCGCCTTGCCGACCGTCTTGTGACCGGGCACCGACGGCTCGGCGACCGGCGGATGCGGACGCCACTTCCCGGACGAACCGAAGGCGGTGTCAGTGCCCGGAGACGGCCCCAGCACCGTCGTCACGGCCACCGCCGCCACCAGCGTCCAGGCCACGACCGGCCGGCGGCCGAGCCGCCCCGACGATGCCGAAACAGAACGACGTGCCCCCATGAGACACCCCCCAATGTCCACCCGCGTCCCTAACGCAACGGCGATCACGATTCGCCGATTTGTCAGCAGGCTAACAGGGCGTGATTACTCGAACACAAGTCAGAACTCTGATACTTTGCTCGACCTTTGCCGTTCGCCGGAGGGGGCCGAGCCGCTCGACACATCGCCCACCAAGCCGTTCGACGAGCCCCGTCTCCCAACAACTTCCTGTTCCGCCGGATCCACGAACTCCAAGAACGCAACCGCGACGACCAGCAGGGCTTCGATCTGCGACAACCTGATCGCCCGCATCGCCGAGGCCGAGGCCGAGGCCGAACGCGAAGGCTGGCTCGGCGAAGTGGAGGGGCTTCAGGTCGGTCTGGCCGGAGCCGAGGAAGAGCTCGCTCATATGGAACGCGCCGCAACGCGCACGCCGATCGTCCACGGCCTCCCCGTCGTGAGCGTGACGGTCCCCGGCCCGAGCCCGTCGAACAACCTTGGTCGCGCTTGAGGAGCAGTCTCGCCGGTGTAGCCCTCACTCAGGGGTGTCCGGCGCCACGGGTGCCGGCGAACCTATTTCGTGGGGCTCGAAGCGTTGGCTGAGTAGGGGGCTCAAGTCTTGATGGCAAGGGCGAGGAGGGTGTCGATCGCAGTTTCGAAGGGACGCGTACTCCGTTGCACCTGGGCGAGTAGAAGTGCCCCTTGGAGGGTGGCGAGCACGGTGGTGGCGAGGTCGTCCGGGTCGATGCCGGGCGCGAGCTTCCCGTCGGCGTGGAGCAGCCTGAGTCCCTCGCTGATGGCGGTTGCCCACCGTTCGAGTCCGGCGGCGATGAGGGCTCGGGCCTCGGGGTCGCTCTCGGCGAGTTGACCGACGAGCGAACCGAGTGGGCAGCCTCCTGTCTGGGCGCGGGTCACGCCGGTGACGACCATGTCTCGCCAGGTTTCGAGTCCCATCGCGCTGCCGAGAAGCGCCTGGCGCTGGTTGGTGACGACGGTGTCGGCTTGATAGCCGATGACCGCCTGCAGGAGCTCGTTCTTGTCGGGAAAGTAATGGTAGAGCTGGGAACCGCTGACCTCCGCCGCCACCTTGACGTCTTCCAAGGTGGTACCCGCGACCCCGCGCTCGTGGATCAAGGCGGCAGCCTCTTCCACGATTCGTGCCCGGACGCGTTCACCCTTCGGGGTGAGCCGCGGCCGATCGTTCGTTCCGTTGACCATGCACCCATCGTAGCGATTCTGAGTTTGACAGCCCAGTTTGGCTAGGCAAGAGTGGGTCACGTAACTCACTTTGAGCAGGAGGGCGCACCGCATGTCTGTTGACTTGAAGGACAGAACCGCACTGGTCACCGGATCGACGAGCGGGATCGGCAGGGCCACGGCCGTAGCTCTCGCTGCCCGCGGCGCTCACGTCCTGGTTGTCGGACGCAACGCAGAACGAGCCGAGCGGGTCGTGGCCGAGATCGAAGACAGCGGAGGTAGAGCGTCCTACAGGCTCACGACGCTGGGAGACCTGGAATCGGCACAAGACCTGGCGCGATGGGCCATCGAGACCGGCGACGGCCACGTCGACATCCTCGTCAACAACGCCGGGGTCGCCGTGCTCGGGCCGAGCGATGCCGCGACCGAAGCAGAGTTCGACGAGACCTTCGGACTCAACGTCAAGGTCCCGTTCTTCCTCGTCGCGGCCCTGGCACCGGCGATGGCCGAGCGCGGATGGGGTTCGATCGTCAATGTCAGCACGATGGTCGCCAGCTTCGGACAGCCCGGCATGGCGATGTACGGCGCGAGCCGAGCGGCCCTGGAACTCTTGACGAAGGCCTGGGCCGCCGAGTACGGCCCGCGTGGCGTTCGCGTCAACGCCGTTGCGCCCGGCCCGACGCGCACCGGGATGACCGAAAACTTCCCCGAGGAGATGGTGAACCAGCTCGCAGCCCTGGCCCCGGCGGGCCGCGTCGCCGAGCCTGAGGAACTTGCTTCGGCGATCGTCTTCCTGGCCAGCGAGGATGCCAGCTTCATCCACGGCGTCACCGTTCCCGTCGATGGAGGCCGAGTATCGACCGCGGATGAGAGGGAATCCCGATGAGCACACTCGCAGGCAAGACTGTGATGGTCACGGGCGCCAACGGCGGGATCGGCAAGGACGTGGCCCGGCAACTGGCACTACGTCCCGAAACGGCGCGGATCTACTTGGCATGCCGCAACCGAGATCGGGCGACAACGGCGAAGGCCGAGCTTGAAGCCGCTACCGGCCGGCACATCTTTGACATCGTCGTCATGGATGTCGCCGATCTGGGCTCGGTCCGAGCCGGCCTTGCGGCCACCGACGGATCCGTCGACGCGCTGGTCATGAACGCCGGTGTCATCGGCCCGCGGTCGATGGAGTTGACCGCTGGCGGAGTCACCACCGTGTTCGCGACGAATGTTCTCGGCCACGTCGTCCTCCTCGAAGGTCTCCTGGCCGAGGGGCGGCTCGGCGAGGTTGCGGTCCTCGCCGGAAGCGAAGCAGCCCGCGGACTTCCGAAGTTGCGGATGAAACGGCCGTCCTTTGCCTCAACCTCAGCCGATGAGCTCGCCACCGTCATCGACGGCAGCTACTTCGCCGACGGAAAGACAGACTTCAACCGCGCCTTCGGGCAGGCCAAGTACATCGGGGCCCTATGGATGGCCTACCTAGCCCGCCAACACCCCGACCGCCGCTTCATCACCGTGAGCCCCGGCGCCACCACCGGCACCCAAGCCGCCAACGACATCGCCCTACCGCTGCGTATCGCGGCCAAGTACGTCATGCCCGCCCTCGGGATCTCCCACAAGCTTGAGGTCGGCGCGAAGCGACTGGTCGACGGTGTCACCGACCCGACCCTGTCCAGCGGCGTGTTCTACGCCAGCGCCGCCAACAAGCTGAAGGGCCCCCTGGTCGACCAAGCCGAGATCTTCCCCGACCTGGCCAACCCGTCGTTTCAGGACCACGCCAACGAGGCCATCCACCGATTCACGACCTGAGAACATTCGCACAATGTCACACAACCAGCCGCGACGCCCGTGCGGACTCGGGGAAAAGGGCGCGGAACAACGCTTCGGGCGGTACCGAACCCACCGGGCTCGGGCCGCCGCAGGCCAGGAGTGGGTGGACACCGGGTTCGTATTCACCCGGCCCGACGGGACGCATTTGCACCTGGCCTGGGCGTCGGGGTGGTTCAAACAGCTGGCCCGGGAGGCCGGCCTGCCGCCGATCCGGCTGCACGACCTCAGATTCGGAATCCGGGTGAATCAGGGCAGAGTCGAAGCCCTCTGACTTCCGGGACGGCCGCTGATCCTCAGCGGAACCTGGTCCAATCCTGGTCCACGTCCCTGACGAGTCGTCAACAGGTTTAACCACTTCAAGATCGAAAACACAAAACCCCAGCTCAGGGATATGAGCTGGGGTATCGCTACGGGTGCGCCGCCAGGGACTTGAACCCCGAACCCGCGGATTAAGAGTCCGCTCCTTGGGACACTCCATCTCGTCAAATGGTATCAGCCCAGGTTAGCCTGTGCCATTCTGTCCACATCGATCATGATGACGATGTCAGTTCGTACCAGGCAAGAACGGTCTAGTTCGGAACGTTCCCTGGACCATCCCTGGACCATCGAGGCCAGGGGTCGGCGGTCGAGGCTCGTGTAATGGAGCCCGTGGTCCAGGGTGGTCCAGGGACGGACTATCCCGTGGGCCGCGGATTTCACGTCCGCTGGTTCGATGGTCCATCCACACTGTGGATCGGCCCGCCGCGCATCTCCTGGCCCGGCATGATCCGGCACGTCGGATGCATGGTCGAGGACTACCGCGCCGACAGTCGGGAGTTCATACCCTTCACCGTGCAGTACGCGAGCATGCGGCCAACCGACAAGGGCAAGTTCGTCAAGGACCACCCTGCCTGCACGCTGTGCGGCGCGCCCTCGTCACTCGTCGATCACGACCACGCCACCGGCCTCGTCCGTGGCGCCCTGTGCGGGGAATGCAACGGGCGGCTGTCGTGGATCGAGGGCCCCTGCGATCCAGCCAGTGGAACGCGCGAGCCCGACAAGATACGGGTCGCCGAGCTGCGCAAGCGTCTCAACGACTGGGTCCGCGCGGCCTTGGCCTACTCGCATCACAAATGGTCAGTGCTCGCCGGTGCTTACGGGCTGACGCTGTAGGCCCGTTGGGGCTGTGCGCGCCGGAGGCGCTATAGAAACGCAGTCGAAGCATCGTGTTGATGGCGTCATCATGGACCAGTGAGCAACGACGCAGTGTTCTTTGATAGCCAGCCGGTGCCTTGGATGCCGAGACGATACGCCGCGATCGGCCCTGTTCCCGAAGATCCCCGCTTTGATGCGAACGGACGGGAAATGGAGGACGGCGGAGATCTGGGGTTCGCCTTCCGGCGTGCCGCTCAGGCATTGACCGAGCTGTGGAGCAGCGAGACCGACGACTCGTTGGCGCTGGTCGTCGTCTATAACTACCGGCACGCCTTGGAACTCGGCATGAAAGCCGTTATCCACACGTTGGTTCCCGGCCCGCGTCTGCGCTCCCGCAGTGGGCTGGATGAGCAGGAACAGCGGGCCGCGAACAATCTGAAGACTCACTCGCTGAAGGATTTGCTTCAAAGCCTGCGGGAGCTGACCGGCCGGATGGGATGGACGGTCGCGCCAGTGGTGGCCGATGTGTGCAGCCAGATCCACGACCGTGACCCGGGAGGTGACTACTTCCGCTATCCCGACCTCAGGCAGCGCGGCGGGGACGGGCCTCCGAAGCTGGCACGCGAGGCGCCGCTGTACATCGACGTACCGAGGTTCGCGCAGATCGCCGACGAGGCGTTTGTGGTTCTGCTTGTGTTGCTCGAGGCTGCGCACCAGGAGTTGCATGACCGACTATCTGCAGCGGGGCTCGGCAACGCTACCTGACCGGGCTGGTGTACCGGTTGGCGCGTCGGTTGTGTCTGGAGTGGATGTGCCGAGCGGCCTGGTCGTGCGTGGAACGTAAGTCAGCGTTTCCGAGACGTCTGCGATGGTCGAGTGCCAGCCTGGCATGATCACTACCGTGGAGAACGCCTGTCGGTAGCGGGATGTAGCCTCTCGGTCACGTATCTGAAGCCTGATTCGTGTTGGAGGTCGATGCCGTCGTGCCTAGGCACGTGGATCCCGCGGAGTGCAAAGCCAAGATGATCGCCAAGGGCGTGTGGCCAGTCACTGAGTATCCGGGGTCAAATAGGCAGTGGGGCTGCCGCTGCATGACGTGTGGCGAGTACGTCACTCCTCGATATGGCAACGTCATGCAGCCCGGCCGAGGTGGATGCAACCCGTGTGCGAAGAAGGCGGCGGCTATGACCCGCAAGTTTCCCGAGCATGAGGCGATCGAGATCATGCGCAGGGCAGGCGTCGAGCCTCTGGATCCTTATCCGGGGTGCGATACGCCGTGGCGATGCCGCTGCCTGAACGAGGAGTGCCCAGGCAAGTGGGACGGCGAACTTCCCGAGGTCACACCGACGATGCGCCAGGCGCGGATCAGTGCAGTTTCGGCGTGCAAGTATTGCGCGCGCGTCGCCGTGCATCCGAAGGTGGCCGAGCAGCAGATGATCGCGCGCGGCATCACCCCCAAAGCGCCGTACGTCAGCGCCTGGGCTCACTGGCTCGGCGAGTGCCAGAAATGCGAACAGGAGGTGACGACCGCCACCTACGCGAACGTGGTGCTTAACGGCCAGGGCGGATGCGAACGCTGCGCCGGCCATATGCGCGTCCCTGAGGAGCAGGCAGTTGCCGAGATGCTCGCGGCTAACGCAAAGCCGCTGGAGCCGTACCCCAACGTCAACGCCAGATGGCGCTGCCTGTGCCTGAACGACGACTGCCCTGGACCAGAAGATCGCGTTATCTTCCCGCGGCTGACGTGGGTCCGCCGCGGGTCGAAGGCATGTAAGTGGTGCGCCGGCGTTGTGATCGACCCACAGCGGGCTCGAGACCTGATGACACGACGCGGATTCGAGCCGCTCGAGGACTATCCGGGAGTTCGCGAGCCATGGCGCTGCCGCTGCCGGACCTGCGGCAACATCGTCAAGCCAAGCCTGTCATCCATCACGGGCAAGCCCCAGGGCGGATGCAATACCTGCGCCGAGTACGGGTTCAAGCGAGGCAAGCCCGCCTTGGTCTATTTGATGATCAACCGGCGGCTCCGTGCCGCAAAGGTCGGTGTGTGCAACATCGACTCCGGACGCATCGAGAAGCACCAGGGCCGAGGATGGGAGTTGTACAAGACAGTGCCGTTCGAACTCGGTCAGCACGCCGAGGACCTGGAGACCGAAGTACTGGTGGAGTGGCGATCGGAGGGTCGCGAGCCGGTGTATGACGACGGGAACACCTACGACGGTTACACCGAGACTGTGCCGCTGGAGGACCCGGCCGAGGCCGCGCTGTTTTGGCAAGACATTGTCGAGACCTCCAGAAGGCTCGCGTCATCGTGACAGGTGAGGGTAATCGGGCCTGAGCATGAACCGCTGAAGAACGAGGAGAAGGCGAATGGCGGGGCCGTGCCGGGACGACAGTCGTCCCGGCACGGCCCCGCCATTCGTCGTTGGTCCGGTGCCGTGCCTTACAGCCGTCGGTCGGCGCCTTCGGCGGCGACCTCGCGGACGGTGGCGAGGAACTCCAATCGGATCGCCGCGCCCCGGACATCCGTGCGCTCGTCGCCGCTGATCTCGTCGTCGACGGGTGGAGCCTGGCCGGCCCCACCCAGACACTCGCGCTGCTCCCGTTGTCGCTGGCACTGCTGCGCGAGTTGTACGAGGACATCGGCCTGGCTTGTTCCAGATCACCATGCTGTGAGGGGTGGGAGCCACGACCATCATCACCTTGATGACCGAGGTCGGCATCACCAGCCGCGCCATGCGCGAGCCGTTCCCATGGTTGGTCAGGTCGTACGGACCCGGGCCGGGCTCCTCTAACGCCGGTCGATGACCTGGGAGCTCGCCGCAGCACTGTAGGCCCGGCGTCGGGGGCGAGCAGATAGGCTCGGGTATGCCCAAGTCCAGCCGCGGCCCGCGGGACTACACCCAAGGCACCGAGCGAGCCCTGTTCACCTTTTCGCGCATGGCCTGCTACTTCCCGGAATGGACCGCCGCCGTCATCACCTTCGTCAACGGCGAGCCGGTGTGCAGCGTGCAGATCGCTCATATCCGCGGAGCGAACCCGAACTCAGAGCGCTACGACCCGGCGATGACCGACGACGAGCGCCGGGCCTTCAGTAACTTGATCTTGCTGTGCACGCCTCATCACACCGTCATCGATCGGCTGCACCCCGAGGACTACTCCGCCGAGCTGCTGCAGGAGTGGAAGACGCGTCGCGAGACGGAAGCCGGCATCGACAACGGCGCGGTGTCCTCGCTCACCGAGGAGCGGCTCATCGAGTTGATCGAGAACGCTGTCGACTCCGCTGGACCGGAGCGCTTGGTTACCGTCGAACTCGGACTCGGGATCGCCATGCGCGGACAGCTCCTGTCGTTCCCCGTTGCTTCGGCGAAGGACCATCTGCCAGCGTATACCGACCACGGACCGCCGGTCCTGCTGCTCACGGTCCGCAACACCGGCGGGCTGCGGTCCTTCGTCAACAGCCACCGGCTTCGCCTTGGACCGTCGGGCATCGCATTCACGATGAACGACTTCCCTTGGGTGAATCCCGCACTGCCGTGCGCGCTGGATGTCGGAGAGTCTCAGACCTGGATCTACGACCGTGAGAAGCTGACCGCGCTGGTGAAAACGACTCGCGCCACGCTGCCGACAGAGGACACGACGGCCCTTGTTGGCGAGGCCGATCTCGGCTCGGGGGAATCGGTGCGCTCCGACGAGCTTCCTTGCGAATACCTCGGAGACGATCTCTAGGCGGTGAGGGGACGTGGGGAGTGCACGTGTCGGTGAGCGGCTACGCCGCCACGGCGTCGGAAGCGGCCGCGCATTCCAAGTGGCCGCGGATCCTGTCAGCCGCCGCTCAGAGTGAATCGCCCGGCCCACCTGGAATGCGGGATCCTGATCCGTGGAGGACCTTATCCCCACGCAATTCGTGACCACATCCACACCTCGGCCGACGACGGTGAGCTCGCCCGTGTCGACACCCCGCACCGGATAGCGTGAACCCAGAAATCGCAGATAAGTTCGGTTTCTGCTCATGATCCATTTCGACCGACTTTGTCGGTGGCGCCTGATTTACTGCGCGTGACCATCGTGGGATGGCCGTCCAGTTGGCACCTCCGTGCCTTGACCGGCTGAAGAGCGAGCACATGGAAGAACTCGACGAGGCGACATCGACTCTCGATCGCCGCACCACCGCGGAAGACGACTACCTGACCGTCACGCTCCTGGCGTCTGGGCTCGCCGGAATCCTCCGGCAACGGGCTGATGAGCTGTGGCACGGTGAGGTGGCGGGTCTGCTCCCTGATTCCTGGCGAGTCGCGTTCACCCGATTGTGGTGGCGCTTCACCGAGCAGCAGGCGACACCGCTAGACAGTGACTTGGACCTGCTCCGGCTGTGCACCGAGCCGTTCGCCATGTGGCCAGTGCGACTGGCCCTGTCGGAGACCGACTCGTACAACGCCCTCCTACACGGCGAGGAACTGTCGTCGTTCGCCGAACAGGCCGCCCGCCTGGGCAAAGGTGATGTCGAGGCGGAGTGGGTGGAGAACCGCCTGCACCAGGCGCTGCGGCGCGCGGCCGAGGAGAACGGCGTCGATCCAGCGGGGATCGAGCGTGTGTACGCAGAGCTTCGCCGATTCATCATCGATCACCCGGTCCTGACCGACACTGAGGTCCGGCAGCTGGAGCGGCGGTTCGCCGCATGTGACGGCAACGGACAGACGTTCGTCCGTGTGCTGATCAACGCCGCGTACGTCGGGCACGCTGTGTCGGGCCCCTACCGATACCGGCGGTGCCCTGGATGCCGGAACACACTCGGGCAGATCGGCATTGGTTGCGAGACGGTCGGCTGTGCCGGCGGCGTGCCTGAGGACGTTACGGTCACCTCGCTGGCGATGGTGTATGAGTACCACCGCGCGACCCGCCGCTACATCCACGACCCCGGCCTGGTCGAGGTCCGGATCTTCGATGCGATCTCGGACTGCGAGGAGCTGATCCAGGCGGTACGTGCTGTGCTGTTTGCCGGCGTTGACGCTGTCGACGTCCTGGTGGAGTTCCTCGATCCCCGGCAGCGAGATGGCGCTGACGCACCGGTCGTCCTGGAGCGGTGGGGCATCGATGCCAAGGATCAGGCGAGCGCCCGGCTGCTGGGCCGCGGCTTCACCTGGCCGCAGCACTTTGACTGTGACGAGCGGATCCTGGCGCTGCCTAAGCACCGGGCCGAGCAGCCCGGCTATGTGGAAGACCTCGAAGCCGAGCTGGAGGGCCGGGTGCGGGTGACGGTGCTGACTGAGCAGGAACTACTGCGACGGATCAAGGCGCGGGCCGGGAGGTTGGGCTGGTGAGAGCCTGGAGCGAGTGGAACAAGGATCTGCTGATCGAGCTTGCCGACTGCGGCTTTCCGGGTGATGGGATCTCACCGGCCGGTTTCTGTGCGGTCGAGCTGGGGCTGTTCTTCCTGGCGGAGTATTTTCCGGACGAGCCGATCGGGGCGTTGCCGGAGCTGCTGAACAAGTACATCGTCGCAGAGCAGGATCTGACGGCCGAGTTGCGGCGGCTTCGGCACCGCATGGGCGATGCGGGTCGACGAGGCTACTGGCGGGGAATGCTAAATGAGTACGTTCGTGTCCCGGAGCAGTGGCGATGGTTTACCAGGACCGACGACGGCCGGCGGCCGGTCGATCTGAAGACCCGCTTCGCCTCCAAGCGCACCCCATACTGCGTCGAGCGGGAGGTGATCTACCGCGCCGCGCTGGAAGATCCCATCCCGTATGACACAACCCCGACCCGCAAACCCGCCGAGGCCGGCAAGCGCTACTACTTCCTGACCCACACTGGCGAGGAAGTCGTGGTCCAGATGCCCGGCTCTCTCCCCGAGGCGTTGGCCGTGGTCCGGTTGCCCGAAGTCACCGCACGATCCCGGGCCCCGTGGGCCATCTCGATCAAGAAGGATCTGGCCCAGACGGCCGCCTGGATCGACATGCGACTCGAGGCCTTTCCCGAGATCGACAACAGGGACTGGGTGGGCCGGCTGGAAAACCGGATCTGGTTCAGCGCGGTGGATCCTTACCGGCGTTCGCTGATCGACCGGCCCGCAGACTTCACCCTGGACGGCATCGCGCACATCGTCGGCCTGATGAACTCCGGCAAGACGACCTTGACCGATCTGATCACCATCGACCGGGTCCGTAGCCATGGCGACCGAGTGTGCCTGGTGGTCTCCTCGGTGGGCGATGTCTTCGCCAAGGTGTCGTTCCTACGGACGTTGGGCATCGACGCTGTTCCGCTGATCGGACGCAACTCGAAGGAGGAGCACGCGACGCGCTACTGGCGCACTCGGATCGAGGAGGAAGACGAGCTCATCCCGGACAGCGGCGGGCTCGTCGACCCGTCCGCGGCGTACGCGAACGCCTCCTGCCTGCTGGAGCCGTTCCGGGTGAATGCATCCTCACAGTGGCAGGCACTGCGGCCGGCGGACTTCCCGTGCAGTGGCGGTCTGCGACTGGTCGGCACGCCCAAGCCGCGCAAGTGCGACTGCCCGCTTTTGTCGATTTGTCCGGCGCAAAAGGCGATGCGTGAGGTCACTAGCGCGCAAGTGTGGGTCACTACTCCGCAGGCGCTGATCGCAAGCCGGGCCGAGCCGGCCGATGAGTCGATGCGCTGGTTCGAGGCAGTGCAAAAGTACATCGACCTGCTGATCGTCGATGAGGCCGACTCGGTTCAGCAGGTCTTCGACCAGAGGTTCATTCAGACGGTGTCGCTGGTCGATCCCGACCACGGATGGACCCACCGCATGGAGGTCGAGACTTCGCGGGCCATGGGACGCTTGTCGATGAATCCTTCGCCGGACTCGGACGTCATCCGGTGGCACGAGCGGCTGCGGATCCACGGCAACGCGGTGTTCTGGCTGAACAGCCTGGCGCTGTCACCGGACGGCGAGGCGCTGAAGGAGCTGCTGGGCAGCGCCCCGTTCACATCGCACGCCCTGCTGCGCCGTGCCTGCCGGATGCTGTTCGGCCTGCCGCGCACCGGCGACGGCGACAAGGAGACCGAAGACCTGGCCGAGGACTTCTACCGCGAGCACCTGCAGCGCTTCGCCGAGCAGCCGTTCGACGCTGGCGGGCCCAACAAGAATCTTCTGCACCGGGTCGCCGCGGCGCTGGACACCCCAGTCCGGGACCTCCGTGCCGTGGTCAAGGCGATCGATCAGTTCATCGACACCCACGTCTGGCGTGAGCGGGTTAGCGATGACCGCCTCGAGCAGGACCGGCCGTTGCTGCGCCAGATCATCGAGGCCGCGGTGTGGACCGGGCGGATCACGACGACGTTCTTCGAGATGACCGCGATGTACCCCTCGGTGCGCGGCCGGCTTCACCTGCCCGATGAGGAAACGTTCTGGGTTGACCGGCCCCCGCGCGACTACCAGGCGCTTGTCCCGGAAGCCCCCATGGGCAACGTGCTGGCGTTGCGCTGGGCCGCCAACCGCGGCGGCGGGGCTGGCCTGCAGCTGCTATGGGTCCACGGAATCGGCCGTTGGCTGCTCCACCACGCCCACGACCTTCTGGAATGCGAAGGGATCGCCGGGCCGCACGTCATCTTGACCTCAGCGACGAGCTGGGCGCCTGGCTCGTCGTTCTACCACATCCCGATCATGCCCACCGCGGTCCTGCGGCAGCCGGACGAGGACCGCGAGGCCCTGATGCGCTCCAGGATGGAAGTCCGGCCGCAGCTGGCACGCTCCCGGCCGATCTTCGTGTCCGGGCATACCGGTGAAGCCCGTAATGACGCGCTGCGCCAGCTGGTCTCCACCGTGTGCACGCCGGTACCCGGGGCCGTGGGCAGCATTGTGGACGAGCTCTTGAGAGAGCTGCCTGAGGATCGCCGGAAGCTGCTGTTCGTCGTGCTGTCCGGACCCGAAGCACGGACCGTCGGCGACCACATCAACAACAAGATCCCGAACCTGAGTGCACGGATCGTTGTCCCGGACGCCGCTGAACCAGGCGCCGGCGGCATTGCCCGACGTCTTGTGGGCCGCTTCGGGCGCAGTGACGCAGACATCTTGGTCGCCGCCGAGCTGTCGATCCAGCGCGGCTACAACATCCTCAACACCGGCAACACAGCGGCCCTGGGCGGGGTGGTGTACCTGACCCGCAACCATCCGCCGCCCTACGATCTGGCCTTTCCGCTGTCGCTGGTCAGCCAGTTCGCCATCGAACGACTCCAGAATCCGCCGGTCGCAGGCCCCGGCGAAGTCGCCGAGCTGGGCTCGAAGATGCGCAAGCGGGCGCACGGCTTGTGGTTCGGCGTCGTCGGGCGCCCGGTGCACTTCCGATCGCTCAAGCCCACGATGAGAACCGCCTTCGTCGCGAACAACCTGGTCCCGATGAGCCAGACCATCGGCCGCACCATCCGCGGCAACCAGCCGACCATCGTCGTGCTATGCGATGCGGCATTCGCCGAGCGGTTCGCTACCGCAGACCCGGCACCGGACACCTCACGCACGAGTATCGTCGTGGCTACCGACCGTATCCTTCAGCGGATGCTGGCAGTCCCCGCGGAGGAAACCGACGACGACGCCTGGCGTCTGCACGCCGTCAACGAGGCCGTATGGGGCCTGATGGGCCATCTTTTCAGCAACAACGACCCGCTGGGGTCGGCCCGAGGAGCTAGCGCGTGACCGAGATTGAACCCGAAACGCCCGTCAAGAAGACGCGCAAGCCCGCCGGTGACGAGGCCGCACCAGTGACCTTCATCGTCGGCGCCAGCGCGAAGTGGAGTGTCGAGTGCTACATCGCCGCCCTACCCAAGCAGTGGGTCAACGACTTCCAGAAGACCTGGGAAGCCCACCCCGGCTACAAGGACGGCCACTACCTGCCCACCCGCCGCCTCGCCGACCTGCTGGTGGCGATTGAACCGTCGATCCTGTACGTCAACAGCAACCCGCACGCTGAGGCCTTCATCGTCTCCTACGACAAAGACATCGACACCGCCGTCCTGACCACGGCCATCGCCTCCTGGGCCGACACCCAGCTGGCCGTCGACCATAGCGGACCGGACTGGTATGGGCTGCTCAAACCCACCGACCTCGTCTTCGACAAGCGCACCATCGACCCCTACGCTTGCGGCAAGCGCCCCAACGGCACCGCCGACCCCGACCACTGGATGTTCGAGGCGCTCCCCAGCATGATCGCCAAGAAGATCGTCGACGACGGTCTGGAGCTGCTGGGCAAGAAACGCTCATTCATCCTTGGCCCGCCACGCTCCGATGGCCGCCGCTCGGCCGTGCTATTTCCGCCCCAGACCGTCAGCGACGAGCAGGCCGGCGACAGCCTCGTCACCGCGAAGGTCACCGTGCACGTCCAGACCGTTCCCAACGACCCCAGGCCGCACATTCACGCCGACCTGAGCACAAGTCGCTTCCCGCTGCGGCCGGTCACCTACGTCCCCGCACGCGGCGACGGACCGCCCTCGGCCACCATCTGGCTGCACGCGCCCAATGGGTTCCTGCGGCCCAACGAGCCCCACACCCTGCTCGCCGCGACCGCAACCCAGGTACCCACCCTGGACGGCTACCGATGGAAGTGGGACCCGGGCCTTGCTGGCACCCTGGCCAGGCTGACCCACCTCGACTTCCCCGACCCCGAGAAAGTCTTCGCCGACCCCGCCAGTGCTTTCAACGCAGAGGACAGGATCAGCGCGCTGATCCTGTACAGCGAGGGCACCAAGAGCGAGGCCGTCGAGAACGAGGAAGACGAGGAGCCGGAAATCCGGCGCGCCCGCGGGCTCGTGCACGCCGCCAACACCGGCTTCGTGCCGGACGATCACCTGGAGGTCCAGCGCCAGCTCAAGCACAAGCTCGCCGACGTCGGCATCGTCCCCCACCCGGCCTGCGGGCGGGTCGGCCCGCGCGCCATGCGCCGCAAAAACACCCCCAACGACCCGTCCGCGGTCTACGAACTGGAGCTGCGGACCTTCACGACGCTCACCCGCGACGCCATCTTGGACGCGCTCACCCACCACCTGAAGCTTCAGCGTCGCGACGAGTCAGACTCCATCCTGTTTACCGGCGACGTCAACATCCGCCTGTTCCCCTCCGACGCCGAGGACCTCGCCCAGGCTGTGCCGCGCAAGGACGGGAAGAAGGAACGCGACTCGGTCCTACTGGGCCGGCACGCCAACTGGGTCAAAGACCGGCTCGGCACAGCCCGCACCCGCCGCGCGACCATCCTGGAGTTGGAGAACGCCGCATACTTCGGCCGCTCCCGACAGGTCGACCCGAAGAAGCCGCTGAAGAAAGGATTCGCCCGCAGCCGCCGCAGGCTTCAGTGCCTGACCCCAGCCAAGCTGTTCAAAGAACCGAAGACCTGGAAGGAGAACTCGAAGAAGCCCAAACCTGAGCCGTACCCGGGCACGAACTTCTCAAAGGGCACCATCTTTCGGGCATCTGCAGCGATCAACGACGCGCTGCGACAGCTTGGGCATGTCAGCAGCTACGAGGTGCCCGCAGACGTGCCTGAGATGGAACAGATCGCCATCGAGAAGCTGCCGGTCGGCAACGCCGTCGTCCCGATCGTGCTCAGGATGAAGCCCGGTCAAGAACCTGTTGCCTACCTTGCCGGGAAGGACGCCGAGACCGCGCTGACCATGCTCTACAGCGATCTGCCCGAGTACCTGGCCAACGGAAAAGGACGGATCAGCGCCGGCCCACGCCAGGAGGCGGAGATCTCGGCGTTCCTGATCGCCGCCCTCGGCGTCGGGGCCAACGGCCCGCGCGACGTCCACGACCGTGTCGTGCTCGTGCGCGCCGCAGCCTTCCGCAGCCGAGGCTGGGACTGGTTGCAGAACAAGCACGTCACCCCCGACCGACTCGTGCTCCCCGGCGTCGACCTCGACGAGATCCCCGAGCCGCACATCTACCTGCCCGCCGACTGCCCGGGGCTTCGCATCGTCCGCGTCCGCGACGCCTCCTCCAGCATGGAGGTCTCGCGGGCTTTTACAGCCGACCCCGAAAACCACGCCGTCCGAATCAGCGGCCTGTTTCAGCGAAGCGAACGCGTGTACCTGTCCATCAACCCGCGGTCGGACCAGATGCAGACGCCACTTGGCGCCACCAAGCTGGACCAGGACGTGACTAGGAACTTCACCAAGCAGGCCGGCAACCCCGTCCCGCTGGAGATCTTCCCGGCCTTCCTACAACCCGGCGACAGTGCCGACACCTTCGCGCTATATACCTCAGGGCTGCGTCGCAACCACCTCCACACCGACCAGGCCACTGCGTTCCCAGGCCTACTGCATCTGTGCAAGCTGGCAGCGGAATACCTATAGGACGAATCCAACACGGCTCGTAGATTCTGGGAGCGGATCGAGGCAGCAGAACCCCGCGTAGGCGTAGAGGTCGCGCCCGTGCCACCGCTGCTCGGTCTGCTGGGGATCGAGCCTGGTGGGCTTGTTCTACGCCGCGTGTTTGGTGCCGCCCACCGTGGCTGGGATGGTCAGCATGTACGCACCATAGCCGTACTCGCAGGTGATCGGAATCTGGGTCGGTGCGTGCAGATCCTCGCAGCCCTGCATGCCGAAGCGGTGGCGATACTCGCATCTCGGGCAAACAACTTCGATGAGCTTAGGTGGCTTGATCCACGTTCCCGGGGCTTCTGGTAGCCCATGCGTGAGACGTTCCATGGCTGGCGGGCACTGTCCGCGGAGTTCCAACTGCTTGAGTGCTTTGACGAAGTCTGCCGGCGGCGTTGTCCCGGGGAACATCGTGGCGCGAAGCACTCGGGCGACCTCGGAGTCATCGGCCAGCGGTCCGCTACTCAGATACTCCTGATAGGCGAGGATGCTGTGATCCAGGCGACGATTGGTCACTTGGCTATATGACACTGGTGTCGGTCTCCGCCCCGATCTCATCCACTCCCATATGTCCTTGGTCTCGAAGACGTGGCCCCATCCGGCGCATGGCGGCCCGGCGTAGAGCTTGCGGACACTCAATACGAGTCCTTCACCGAGATCGAGCAACACCCGTCGCTCGCAGGCCGCTATCGAGCGCCGCGGCTGGCGCCATCGAAAGTTGACGTAGTCGTCCTTGTTGCCGCGCCGAAGGCCCAGGCGGCCCTTGAGGAAGGCGGTACGGGCATCGAACAGCCACATCATCTTCTTGCCGTAGTGTGCTTCACGCTCTGCGATCTCTTGGACGGCGATGCTGCTGTGCTGCAACTCCACGACGAAGCCGTCCATCCCAACCAGATCGGCGCGGTGGTCTCCCATGCGCACCTCACACCGCTCGCGCGGAACCATGCGCTGATAGGCGCGGTGCCAATCTGTGGAAGGTTCTGCCCACGAGTCACAGTCATGCCCTGCAGCGTGGGCCCAGTGCCAGGCGTTTACTTGACCGCAGCGTGCTATCACATCTCCTGCGCAGGATGGGCACCGTCCGCGACTCGAAGGCGAAGGCTCGGCTTGAGGATCGGCATCCGTTTCGGCGTAGAGCACGGCGAACCTCCCAGCGTGTATCAGGGTTCTTCAACCATCATGCCAAACAAGTCCGACAATCTATCTGGACTGGTGTCCGAGGCGGCTGAAACGTACATGGCGTGTAGGTCCACGAGGCGGTAGTGGGGCGGCAGCGTCGCCGCTGCCTTCGGGGTTGCTTGCGGTACACGGAGCGCGGGGCATGAAGCGGTAGTACAAGTCGACGATTCGCTCCGTCGGTACCCTCTCTGGCGTTGCTTGCTGCTGGCGCCAAAGTGGTCGGACTACTCGGCCCGGACTTGCCTACCCGCCTGATGAGCGGCGGGGTGCTTCTATCGGCCATCCGCCGATAACCGTGTATGGATTACCGACGCGACAGTCGGCGACAACCGCCAGGATCGAGGCATGATCTATAACGTTGCCATCTGTCGCAAGGAAGTTGCTGGTCTCTGCTCGTCAAGGCGGCCAGCGCCGTCCGGCGTCTGCCTCTACACGCTGTATCGCCGGCAGCAGGGATGGCAGCATCCTCATTCGAGCGGTCAGGACAAGTTTTCCCGTTCGTACTGGTCGGCCGCGGTGTAAGTTGGTCGCCTGTCCGCCCGCCGAGGCCTACCCTCGGCCGTTCGTGGGGAGTGCGCATTGGCCACGTTCGACGATGCCGCGTTGACGAAGGTTCTCGGGCTGCTGGATGCACTACGAGCAGCGGCCGATGAAGCGAACGGGTGGGAAGCACACATTGAAGCGATCGGCGAGGCGCTCGCCGATATGGAGAAGACCGGAATCGTAGCCGTCCCGGTGCGGGAGTTGTTCGGGGCGTTGGAGCGGTGGCAGTCCTCAGCCAGCGCGGCTTTGGGACTGATGCGGCTGCGTACGCTGCGGCTTTTGCAACAGCCGAACGGTCCGGGCGGTTCGGATGAGGCGGGCGGCTACGCGGGCGGCGTGCGAGAACCTCTGGTGCCGGCCGGGCCGACTGGCGGCGTGGGCGAGGCGCTGGAAGAGCCGCTGACGCCAGCGGCGCCGACCCCGATGCGCGGGTTCCTCATCGACGAAGACGTGGACGCTTGAGGGCCTCGGCCGGATCGTGTCGCTGATGATTCTGCAGGCAGCCGACAGACAAGCGCGTGGCCGGGCTAGGGGCGTTGGCGCGATCTTTGCGTGCGTAGACAACCCGATGGCTACCGCGACCACGGCGACACCCCATAACGCGCATCTCCGCTCCAGGACTTCCGGGTGGAGACGCTCACCAGCGACGCTCCAGCAGCGTTGGTGGCGTCGCGGTCGTATCGCACCCGGATTCCTGATTAGCGAGGACCCCATCGCCTGACCGGCGGCACCAGAGCCCAGGTCACCCGGCGGTGGTGGCGGCAGTCTAGCCCTCGCCAGTTCCTCGGTGTCGTCCACGCATACCCTCCTTTCGTGATTCGCAGGATTCGTCGGAGCAGTTCTGTTCACACTGAACGCAGGGGCTCATGATCACCTGGTTACACTCGCAAATTGCACGTTCGCTGCCAGTGAAGGGCTCATCACGGCAGCCGTCGGCGCTCGCCTCCTGCACGCGGATTCGTCCCCGCCGGTGCGGGGCCGCGACGGCTGCGCGTCGCGACCCTGCTACACGTCAGGCCCGGCCGCGCCGCCGGGAGCTGACAACGAGGTCCGGGAACCAGCGGCGGAGTACCTCGGGTACTGCGACGCTGCCGTCAGGGCGCTGATGCTGCTCCAGAATCGCCGGCAGCAGGCGGCTGGTGGCCAACCCCGAGCCGTTCAGGGTGTGCACGAACGCGGTGGTCCCGTCGCTGCTGCGGTGCCGGATCCCGCCGCGGCGGGCCTGGTAGTCGCGGGCGTTGGACACCGAGCTAACCTCGACGTAGTCGCCGATGCTGGGCAGCCACACCTCCACGTCGAACGTCTTGGCCATCGCGGCACTGGTGTCCTCGGCAGCCAGCCGGGTCACCCGGTAGTGCAGGCCGAGACCGGCGACTAGACGCTCGGCCTTGTCCAGAAGTTCGGCGTGCACCGCCTCGGAGTCGCCCGGAGCGGTGAAGGCGAACATCTCCACCTTGTGGAACTGGTGGCCGCGGAGCGTCCCACGCTCGGTGGTGCGGTAGCCGCCGATCTCCCGCCGGTAGCACGGAGAGAACGCGAAATACCGACGCGGAAGCTCGGCTTCGGTGAGCACCTGGCCACGGTGCAGGTTCACCAGCGCCGTCTCCGAAGTCGGCAGCAGGAACCGGCCTTGGGCCTTGCCGTCGACGGTGAACACATCGTCGGCGAACTTCGGGAACTGCCCTGCGACGTAGCCAGCCTCGTAGGTCAACAGGTGCGGCGGCAGCACGAACTCGTATCCGTCGCGGCGGTGCGCGTCGATGAAGTAGTTCAGCAGCGCCCACTCCAGCAGTGCTCCGTCCCCGGTGTAGATCCAGAACCCGGTGCCGCCCAGGCGCGCCCCGCCCCGATAGTCGATCAGTTTCAGTCGCTCGGCCAGCGCCACGTGGTCGGCCGCTGGGAAATCAAACTGTGGCGCCTGCCCGGCCGTGCGCAGTACCTGGTTGTTCTCCTTGCCACCGGCTACTACGTCGTCGTCAGGCAGGTTCGGCAAGCCGTCCAGGAAGGCGCTGCGCACCCGACGCAGTTCCTCCGACTCGGCCTCGGCCACGGCAACCTGCTCACCGAGCTCTGCGGCCCGTGCCTGCAACGCCGCGATCCCATCAGCGCCGCCGGGCGCGCGCATCGCCGCGCCGATCTGGGTGGAGATGCGGTTGCGGTCGGCGCGTGCCTGCTCGGTGCGGGTGACAGCGGCCCGATAGTCGGTGTCCATGTCCAGGAAGTCGTACAGGTCGACCTGGACACCGCGTTTGGCCAGGGCCGTTCGCACGCGTTCGGGGTCAGTACGGATGAGGGTGATGTCCAGCATCTCGCTGGTACTCCTTGTCGATCAGCCGATTGTCGGCGTGATCCCTTAGGGGCGTGGACGAGAAGGGTGCTCGCGGTGCCACCACGCCTTCGCCGCCACGAGATGCGGCGGCCTCATCAGGGGCCCGGTGACGGGGGCCGGCCGGCGGGGCATCGGACCTGGCATATCCCGGCCGTTCCTCCCCGCACTCGGGAGTGGATTCGCTGCCGGCACGAGTCTGCCTTTCCAGCCACCGGCAGCTCTCTGATCTCGCGGGGTCGCGCAGCTACTTTTCTCCGTCAGCGCGTTGCCGATGACGGTACGGGCAGGCGTGCGAGCCGAACAACTGGTTTGTCTCCGAACGAGGTGCCTGGGCGGGGCCAGAAAACGGCTCGACAGCCCGGTGCGCGGCGAGCTTGGGTAGGCGGTCGTGGACGAAGTGACGCCCAGCGGCGCCGAGCTATCCCGGCCATTCCATCACCAGGCGGTCGCCTCGTGCTGGCTCGCGCCGCGCCGCCGTCACACCGCCCGGATCCGGCGCACTGATTCCAGATCAAGCATCTCGCTGGTTCTTAGGTTGTAGGCGACGACTTCGAACGGTTCATTGCCGGGGGCTGGGAACTGCTCAATGACGTCCATCATCATCTCGGAGCCGGTCAGCGCCGCAGCGCCGGAGACAGGCCAAGCGAACTCGCGGAACCAACCGGGCACCCCTGGAACGGGGGGCAGCCATCCGCGTGCCCGTAGAGCCGCCTCGTCTTCGGGTGACAGCCGAAGGTCTCCCACCAGGTCTACGTTGCTGCTGGTCTCAATCATGAGGCACGCAGTGTCACCGCGAGCATGGACGTACTTTCCTCCACGTCTGACGATGATCACGTCGCCTTCGCGGAGCTGCACCAAATCCACCGCGAGCCAGGCGCTCGCCTGCCTGAGGGGCGATGTCACTCTGTGCCCGTCTTGTCGACGGCATCTTGGAAGTCTGCCGTGGCCCAGAAGACGGAGATAGTGCTCACCAAGTTGGTCAGCGTTAGCACGTAGGCTCCGTGGCGCCACTGTAGTGCCGGGTGGTCTCCTGGAACGCGTTTGCCAGGGACGCCGAAGATGTCTTGAACAAAGCCGGTGAACCGGGCGAACGCGTCAGCGACTGCCAACTGGGAGGCGGGGTCCTTGGCCGGCGACGTCAGCCGGAGGGAGAATCTATTGACGTTGCCGTCGCTGAATGTCATGGCGACGTCGACCTGAGGAAGATCCCAAGCGACGTCTGCGATCGCGGCCTCGCCGGGAATCGTCACGCTGTCATCGATCGTCCAGCCGAGTTCGGCCATCAAGGCGGGAAGCTGCTCGACAGTCCAGTCGAACGTGGTGTCATGGACGGTCGTGAAAAATTCCCGCGCTTCGTTGTCGGACAGGATTGGGTGAGCCATGGTTAACCGGTTCCTTCATCGTGCGGTATACGTATTGTTTCACGTCGGAAGCGAGCGGCGTCGAGTAGGTACGGAATTGCATTCACTGCGCCGTCGGCGGAGGTATGTACGAGTAGGCATTTCACGGCGCCGCCGTTGCTTCCTTCGATCGTGGCCTGAACGTTTCGGTATAGCTGGCCGTCGTTTTGGAGTGCTGCTGCCAGCGTAGCGTCCGTCTCGAGAAGATGGTGGACGTATTCTGGGCTGCACTGCTGGGCGATGATCTTTTCGCTGGGGCTGTTCGGGTTGCTCACCTTGCTCACTCCAAGCGTCGACCCTGCGCCTTTCTCTTCGATGATGATCAGCATGGGCGTATTCGAGCCATCATAAAGGGTCCGGTCCAGGGTCTCTTTCACTCCCTGGGTTCCATCTGAACTGGTAAGCGTCAGGCCGTTTGGGTGAAGCAATGATGCGATATATTTGCCCCCGACAACGCCCAGTGTCTCGCTTGCTTCCACAAGGCCCCGTGAAGCCAACGAGTATTTGTCCGCGGCGCGTTCGGTTGCGACTCGGACGTCTCGGGGCAGGTCCGGCGCTACCTCATCGAACTTCTGTCGAAATCTGGTACTGGCGAACGTGTTGCGGTCGACGGTCAGTCCGGTTTGTTCAAGCCTGTCGATCAGCGGCTCGACTTGGTTGGCCCATATAAGGTTCTTCGCGTCCTGCTTCTGTGCTCGATCAAGGGTTGCGGCGTGTAGCGCCGCTAGGTTGGCGAGTTGGTCGGTGCTCGTCGGTACTGGTATCTGGTCGAGGGGTTGGCCGCGTTCAGCGTGTGCGTCGATGCCCTTCGACGGAAGCTTGTTGTCGTCATTGACGAATCCTCGGGCGTCCCGGAGGCGGCCTGTCTTGTCGCGATGCAGGCCGCGCCCCATCTCGTCGCCAACGGCGTGCCATTTTCCGTCAGGGCCTTCGTAGAGTGCGTGGTTGGTGTCTGAGCCGTTCCCAACCAGTGCTCCGAGGTCCGCGGCGCTGTATCGCGAGGCGGTGTCGGTGTCGCTGGCGTCCTGACTTGCTGGCAGGTCACCGCCCGGGTTCTGGTCCACTACTGTGCCGGACGCCACGGAGTCGTGTGAGCCCGTGCCGGGAGTCGATGGTTCGGATGCCGTGAAGGTTCCTTCGATCGAAGCCCCGGTCGAGGTGGGAGGTGGCCCTGCTTCGGTTTCGCCGGATGCCAGGGTTTGGGTCGCCGCATCGGACACCGTGCCCGAGGCCAGAAGCCTGTCTGGCGCGTCTAGGCTTGAAGTCGCGGTTGTTCCGGTGGCGTCCGCCATTGGCATGCCGGTCGCGACCACCTCTTCGGCCAGGCGGTCGCTGCGGCCAACGGTTGCATGCTGCTGCTCTGGCGAAGCTGTGCTGATTTCGTGCGGAGTGCCGCCGGTCGGGTCTGGCCCCTCGGACCCATTCGCGTCGTTGTCTCTGGGAGCTAGCACTGCGGTCTGGCCGCCGCCGGTGGGGTCGGCGGGCGCCGCAAGGGCGGTGTCGCTGTTTGGCTGGGAGCCTGTTGCGGCAGCGGCGCCGGGCACCTCCGCATCGGCCGCCACACGAGACCCAGGAGATTCGGCCGCGCCGATATCGCTACTGCTGACGGCGGTGTCGTTGGGAGCCTGCGTGTCTACGGGGATGGCGGAGTCAGCGGCCGAGAATGCGGGTGGTGTCTCGTTCTCGTTGCGGCCGGCGGCACTAGCTTGATCGGCGCCCTGGGCGCCAAGGTCGCGGACCGGCGGGGCGACAAAGGTCGCTTCGGCTACAGGCCGACCCACGTCCTGCTGGGCCGTGGACACGGAGCCGACTTCGCCCGGGTGACCTGGTGAGGACATATCGAAGCCGTGGGATGCGGAATCATCGGCCGCAATCGGTGTGGGGTTTGGAAGTGGCGCAGGCGGGATGGTGGCTTCGGCCACGGCCGGCGCGGTGTTGCTGGCTTCTGGTCGCGGGCCCGGAATACGTGGCGGTTCGAGGGTGGCCTCGGCTATCAGCGATGGCGCCTCGGCGTTGGAGTGGCCCACTGGGGCGGTGGTGCTCTCCGGTGCTGGTGCCGTGTCTCGGCTGCTGCCGACCGACAGGTTACTGGCTGGCGCAGCGCTCGGCGTCGGGCTGCTTGCTGGCCCGCTAGGGGAATCATTCATGGGGCGGCTGCTTCAGTCCCCAGATTGTGTGTATCTGGATACAGCCGGGTGATAGGCCAAAGCGTGGACAGCGTGAACAGGCCGAGGGCGCCTTCCAGCCGGGCGACGGGATCTGAGGCATGGAAGAGCCGCGCGGCGGCGCGCTCATAGGCCGGCGGAGTGGCAACGCCGGTGACGACCGTCCGGGGCAGGTGGTTGTCGGGATGGGCGTGGAAGGCCCTCAGCTGCGCCGCAACATTGTCGCCAGCGAGGGTCAGGCCACGTAGCTGCCAGGCCGTGGTGTCTGGGTGAGTCTTGCCGCTGTCTTCCTTTTGGGCGGCGGTCAGCGCGCGTGCGACGTCGGCCCAGCGGTAGCGGCCAGCCTGCCAGTGGGTTTCGCTGCCGTCGCAGGTCCCTGGCCCAAGTTGCCCGGCTAGACGGCGTGTCGCAGCTTCGGCGAGGTGGGCGGCGAGGGTTTCGGGGGCGTAGTGGACGGCCAGCCCCGTGTAGCGGGCGTTGATTGCGGCCTGGACGCGGTGGGCCAAGGCGCATTGCAGCTGTCTTGGTTCAGCGCCTTCACGCAGCTGATCGAGCCAGGTGCCAGCCGGCTCGGGTTGAGGTTCCCCGACCAGGTGGGCAACGGTGAGCAGCTCGACCCACAACGTCAGGCGTGGGTCATCCGCGAGCCGGTCAGCGGTGGTGATCTCGCGCAGAGTGCAGGGGCGGGCCCGGCACAGAGTTCCGCAGGCGACGCTGCGCTGGGTGATTCGGGGGAGCCGTTTGGCGCTGGCGGCGTCTTCGCGGTGCTCGTTCAGGGGCATCGCGGCCAGCACCGGTCCGTCCATGCCCTCGGTGAACACTGCGGCCTGTCCCGGGGGCAAAGCGACCAGGCGCTTGGACTGCTCGGCGGTGAGGTTCATAGTGGCGCCGACCACGTCGCGGTCGTCTTGGGCCGGCAGCTGGTGCACGATCTTGGTGGCCGAGTTTTTGAGGACGTCGGAGAGGATCTTGGAGGGGATCTGTTCGGCGACGACGATGCCCTCGCCGTAGGCGCGGATTTCGGCCAGCAGCCCGGCGAACGTTTGCACCGCGTGGGCGGCCGGGCTGCCCGGCGCGGCGTTTTTGAGTAGCCGGTGGGCTTCCTCGATGACGATGAGATGCCGCAGGCTGACCTGCCCGGTCGTGGCGCGGCGGCGCAGGTGTTCACTGATGCGGATCAGGACAGCACCGATCACGAACGCTTTGTCCTGGTCGGCGCCGATGTCCTCCAGCTCCAGGACTACGTTGCGTTCCAGCAGGTCCTCGACATCCAGCAGGTGTCCGCCATCGAAGAACTTGCCTGGGGTGCCCAGACGTAGGCTGCCGATGCGTACATCGATGAAGCCGCGCACATTGTCCGTGACCTCCCGGCCGTAGCCGACTTCCTCGACTACCTGCAGCGCAGTGCGCTGCAAATCGGCGAGGTTCGGATACCGGGGCACGATCGAGGGATCGGCCGGCTCGCCGAGCACCACATCCCAGCCGGCTTCCCGGTAGCAGCGGTTAAGCGCGTGTGCCAGGACCTGCGGGAACGGTTCGACGGCCTCGAAGGAGGCCAGGAAAAGATCCCTTACCAGGTCGATGTGGGTCTGTAGTGGAAAGCCTGGCGCGGGTTGCAGCGGGTTGAGGCAACCGGGGGCGTCGTCTGGCTTGCCGGGACGGATGACCAGGACGCCCGCGCGTCCTGCCAGGCGTCCGGCCATCCGCGCGTACTCGGATTTCGCTGGTTCGATCACCAGCCACGGGACCGCCTTGCCATCGGGGCCAGCTTCGGCGAGCCCTTCTAGCAGGGTCCTGACAGTCTGGGATTTGCCCGACCCGGTCGCGCCGCACACGAACACATGCCGGTTCAACGTGGCGCGGCCGATGGCCAGCGGACCGGCCGCAAGCTCGGTACGGTCGAGTACCTCACCCAGAACCACAGCGCCTGCCTGATCGCCCCCGGCGGTCTCGACGTTCATGTCGAACCCGGGTCGGTCTATCACGCGAACGCCCGGGATCTCGGTCACCGGTACATGGGCCAGCTGCGCCAGGCGCGCAGAGGTGGCGAGGAACGGCACACGCTGCTCCTGGTCTTCGCTGGTCTTCGTCTGCAGCGCGGCCGAAAGGCCCGACACCGCCGGCAGCGGGGCCAGAGCCCAAGGAGTCTGGCCGGGAGCATGGCCCGAGACCAGCAGCCCGGCCACCGTCGCCGCTGCGGCCTGGTCAACGCCTGCGGCCAGCAACTGGACCCGCCAGATGCCGGTGCTGGTGCCGGCCCGCAGCTCCAAATGCCGGCGGGCCAGGCGCTCCGCCCGCAGCACGTATTCCGGGGATGATGTGCCGCGGGTTCGGGCATCACGCTCAACGGCAGCGGCTGCGGCGACCATCGCGTCCAACTCAGCCGGGCCGACAGGCTCGGCCAGGACCAGCCAGGCGAACGGCCCGTGCCAGGCCGCCAACAACTCCAATTCCAGCGGATCGGGTGCTGCCACTGACTCAAGGCGGGCGGCATCGGCTGCAGGCAGCAGAGCATCTACTACGCCAGCGATCGGCGACCACCACGAAAAGCCCTCCAGCGCGGCGGCGACAGACGCACTATCGATTGACCGTCCGCGGGTGCCCGGTGGGAACAGTAGCGGCGCATGAAGCCCTGGTCCGGCAGTTGTCGTTGTGGATATCACTGTGACCGGGCCCCCGGTGCTCTGGCGGTACCACGCGAGCATCAAAGAGCGTCGGTCGTCGGCCAGGTGCCGGTGGTAGGCGGCGATGGTGGCTGCGGTGCGTTCTGGGGCCCGAGCGACCGCCGCACGGTCCGCGTCCGGGACGTGGGTGCGGCGGTAGACCTCGTCGATGCGGCACAAAGGGCCGAGCAGCAACGGCCGGCTCTCTGGGTCACGGACAGCTGGCTGCGGAGCGATCTGCGATCCAGACAAGTTCTCGACCGTCACGGCTGCCGCCGATCCTGCGGGCGCAGTACGCCAGCAGGTCCCGTGACGGCACGTGGGGCGGTCGGCCACGGCCCGATCGCATCGTCGGTATCGGGTCTCTCTACGCCTTGGCGGAGATCGGCATTTACCGGAGAGTCTTGATAACTCTGCTCGGCGTCAGTCTGCTGGAGCAGCGGGATATCGGGGTTGATCTCAACGGCTTTGACCTGGACTCCGGCAGCGGTGTGTTCGACGAGCACCATTGCGTAATCTGGGAGCTGCTGCAGGACGGCTGGCTCCACCGCGTACTCATATATTCGCGTCCGAGTTTCGGCATCGGACCAGGTGCGGCTGTCTGATGCCGTGAGGGTCCGGCCCCAGTTCCGATCGGTGCTGCGCATCTGGGACCGTGAACGACCCCAGCTACGCGAAGGCGTAGCCGCCAGGCCGCCGGAGCTGGCGCCGGCCTCCCGGCCAGCGGTCTGTGCGACACCTTCGGAGCCTCCATTGCTGTCAGCAACCCCGTGGGTCTGGTCTCCACCGACATTATGGGTTAGCCCGGATATCTCGAAGCGATGCTCGCGACCGATGAAGTCGGCCGCCCGCGCCGCCTCCTGAGGGTTGCCCAGGTTCATGAATGCCACCGGTCCAGCCCCGAGCATCTGGAATGACGCGTCCCGCAAGTGGCGGAACATCACGACCAGCCTGGTCTGGCGCCGGTTACACAAGTCCGACAGCCGCTCCAGGTGCCGCGGCGCCAACTCGTCCGCGCCAGCGACTACCAAGGTCGCCACTTCGGCGTCTGCGGCGATCTGCCGGGCCGCCCAGGCCACGACCAGATCGGCCAGGAAATCTCCGGTCCCGCTGCGCCATGTCGTGGACATCGACACGCACCGCAAATCTGCGGAGGGTCGCCGTTCCGTTCGCAGCCCGAGGTCACCAAGGGAATCGGCCAACGCCTCGATGACACGAAGGCTGCCCGAGGACTGCGTTCGGTACGCCTCGGAGAACACCTCGTCAGCCAAGCCGGCGCGCTCGGCCGGTGACAACTCTTCACCGACCAACGGTTCGTTCAGCAGAACCCTGGCGCCTGCGGCGATTCGGGGCATCGTCAGACCGCCGGCGGCCAGCCTGTCGCATAGGGCGCCAAGGAGCCGGGCGTCGAGGACTCGCTCGCCGCGCGTGGCCTTGCCGTCGCCGCCGTGCAGCGACTCAATGAAGATGTCGACCAGCGACGGCACGTCGAGATCGGTTAGCAGATCGCTGTCGGCCAGATCCGCAGGCAGCATTTGTACGTCGACGTCCAGACCCGAGGCCACCGCCCCGCGGGCCAGCTCACCGGTGATCTGTTCGCCCGACAGGTCCAGGACCACCATCGGGCCGCGGGACGCCAGGGCCGAGGCGCCGAATACGGTCAGGAATGCCTCCCACCCCCACAGGTTCCCGCCGACCACGTCTATACGGCGATGTCCCGGTGCCGGAGCCGAGACCCACTGTGGCAGGCCAGCCAGCCGTCGGGATTCTTGATCCTCAAACGCTGCACGACGGGCAGACCACGCCTCCAGCGCGGCCCCATGGCGCCGTACCTGAACCGTCTGACGCCGGGAGCCATAGCGGCGGACCGCGAGCAAATAGCCCAGCAACAAACCCACCCACACCACAGCCGCCACGACCGCGCCGACGGCGCCGGAGACCAACACCGACATCGGCGACAGGTGGTGGTCCGGCTTTGTGTCGTGGCGTATCAGCACCGCCCAACTGACAACCGCACCTACGACGGCGAACCTCCATGTCCAGGCTAGGCGTGCGGGTAGTTTTCGGCGCACGGTCTGTAGGCGATCGCTCTCGCCCTCAGCGGTCGGAGCGACATCGGGTCGAGGCTGGGGGAAAGCTTGGCGAAAGCGGTCCCGGTCGGTGAACGACCATCCCAGCCGCTCCTCCGGCACAAACAACGCTTGCCAGGGCGCCACTTCTCCACCAGTTCCGTCCACCGCGACCACCGGCCTCCTCATTTCCCGTCAGGAAGAGAACTGTCCGTGCGATAGAAGCGAACACACGCCGCGAACGCACATCAGAGCCCTTATGGTACATACGCAGTCACCCGCCGTGTGCCGCAATAAGTCGCCATACCGCTGGCTGACTACAGCCCAACAAGCCGTTGTCCCGCTCGACCGCGCTGGTGATCCCTGTCTGGAGGGCGCCCTGTCGCCGACACCGCTCTATGGGAGAGCTAGAGGTTCGTCGACCTGCTGATGGCAGGGACTCCGAAAGGCTGAGGCGAGCGCATCCAGATAGCGCGTGTCCTGTTCATTGTCGGGCTCTAGGTAGTTCCCTTCCGACCACTCGTTCCAAGATTTGATGAATAGCAGCGGTGGTTCGGGTACGAGCTTGAGTGCTGACCGGACTTGATCTGCGAACAGCGTAGGAGTGCGGCCGGTCAGCACGACGCCAGCCCGGCCGTGGCGTGGAGTGTTGTCCCACCCAGTGAGGACGCAGGGGAACGTGGTTTTGCCCATCGGGCCGGCCGTGCCTGGGAAGTCAGTCGCAGCCCGTGCATACGACTCACGCAGCGGGCCTCGTCGTGGCCGTCGGATACGGTCGCCGGAGCGGAATGCGCGCGTCCAGTCGACGACGACAACAGCGTCGATATCGCAGCTCAGCCGTGTCAGGTTGTCCCCGGTGGCCTCTGCGACAAAGTAGACGCCGCCAAGGCCCGACGACTCTGCGCGCTTGCGCCATCGTTCGATGAAGCCAGCAAGGTCGGGATGATCGATTGGACGGTAAATGTAGAACAATGGCTTACCGTCGACGCGGAGGTAGCGCGGGCTGTGGAAGGCAGCCTCGACTGCATCAAAATGTTTCAGATCATCGTCGCCGCTCGGGTACCTCTGTTTCTGCAAGACTGAACCTGGCCGCCCGCGCCACGTGGCCGTCAGGTCCTCGTTCGCCCAGCCGAGGCAGAATCCGTTCGATGGGTAGCCGGTTTCGACAACGGCGTCCACCACCTCGGCGAGGAACCGGACACCGTCGCCGAACCAATAGTGCCAATAGCAGAACGCGTCGACGCCGTACTGGGCTGCGAGGCGGCCTTGTGCGTCACGGGCCTCGGCGAGGCGGAGGTCGTAGAAGCCGAGCCTTCCAGGATGTCGTGGCTGGGAGTGGCCGCGGAAGAGCGGCTTTGCCCGTGTAGTCAGCGTCCATTCGGTGAAGCCGGGTTCCCACCACTGATCATTCTCCGGAGTTGGATGGAACTGCGGCAGGTGGAACGCGATGGTGGTGACTTCACTGCCAAACGGCATGGACTGTCTCCCAGAGGTCGTGCGTGCTTCAGGTCGCGTAGGGGTCCGCGAGTCCGAACAGGTGACGAAGCTTCGGATCGGCGGCTATCCGTGGGCGTTGGGCGGCGAGGAAGTCGGCACCGAACTCATAGCCCGGGAAGATCCGCATCCAAGGCTGCGCGAAGACGAACCACAGGCCCAGACGGCTCTCGGAGGACGCGTTGGCGGTGGCAGTGTGCTGAAGGTTGGCGTGGAACAGCAACATGTCGCCAGCGTCCAGCATCACCCGGATCGGCTCCTCAGCGCCGTGTGTCCGATGCGAACCCGGGAGCACTTCGGTCGGACCGTTGTCCGGGCCGACCGCCGTCAGGGCAACCATAGCCTTGATCATCACCAGTGACGCGTGGTGCGGAATCCCCTGCAGATGGGCGACATCTGAGTGTGGGCCCGTGTGTGCCGGTGTCCCGGGCGCCTTGCGATGTCCGTACGAGCAGGCGAGTAGCGGAGGCGTCCGGAGAAGGTCCGACACCATGGTCAACAACTCGCTGCTCATCGCCAGGTCAGCGAACCGCGCGTCGAGTTCGACAATGCGCGGAAGTACTTCTTGCGCCGGGCTTGGCACAGAGACGGGGCCGAGGAGCGCCTCCAGCCGGACACGCAAGCTGCTGACGTGAGCGCTGTCGATGACGTTCCGCAGGACGACAAATCCGTGCTCGCGAAAGGCGTCCTGGCCGGGATGAAGTCCAGTCTCCGGTGTGAAAGTCATGCTGGGGCGCCGACGTTGCGTTGCTGTCGGTATACCTTCACCCCGAACCTGGGTGGCAGTTTCGCTCGGCCCGCGGCGAGATCTGCGACAAGTTCGTTGACTAGTTCAGCCAGGTGTCGGTTCAGGTCCGCAGACTCATTAGCCGCCGCCGTGTCCTCGCCTTCGCGTAGGGCGTGTTGCTTCAGCTCCAGGATGAGAAGACGGTCGATCAGCTCACCGACGGTCTCGGAGTACAACCGGTGCCCGGACGCCGCGTGTAGAACGTGCCCATCGATCTGGTCGATGAGCCGATGCCGGCGGCTGTTGCTGGCGTCGATGTCACGCTTGGCCGAGGCGATCTGGCCGATGGATGTGTCAGCTCCCCGTGTCAGATCTTCCAACGTCCACTGGCGGGCATGCAGCGCGTGCAACGCGTGGATTAGCTCGGCCGCGCAGCCGGCAGCGTTGGCGAGGCGCAGGGCCAACTCCAGAGGCCTGTCGGGGCCAGTCAACGTTCGTCCATCGCGGTCAGTACGGTGCGGACCGCTTCCTCCAAGACTGGTGGCCACTGTTCATCTCCCTTCTGGAACATGAGGCGGGCGCTGTCGTACCAGTTCGTCGGGGATGCAGGTGCACCCCAGCGCCAGTCGGGCAGATGTCGCAGGCAGATGATCGTCGGGACTCCGAGCGCGGGCGCCAGGTGCGCGGTGACGGTGTCCGAGGTCACGACGTAGCGGCACTGAGAGATGACTGCGGCGGTGTCTGCGAAGTCGCGGATACCGACGCTGACGGCGCCCCGTGGTGGGCTGCCTATGTCTTGGTCCCGATGCAGGACGATGGGACGCAGGCGGCCAGTTGCGGCGAGTTGTGTGGCGATCTTGCGCGGGATGGAGCGGTTCGAGAATCCCTGGCGTGGGGTGCTTCGCCATGCGACTCCGACATTCCAGATCCCCTCTGGCGCCGAGGGGACTGAGAGCTGCGATGCCGAACCGTCGAGGTAGCCGCCGATCGGCATTGCGACCGCCAGCTTGTCCACGTGCTTCGGTAACGACATCAACCGTTCCCACCGGGCATTCGACGGCCAGGCGATTGTTCGTGCACGCGACTTCGCCATGATCTCGATCCCGGTGAGGAGCGGTGATGTCCGGACCACAGAGAGCAATTCGTCGTGGACTGCTAGGACGACCTGGTCGACGCGCTCGGCGGCGTGCGGTACGAAACGAAGGAACTGAATCGCGTCGCCGAACCCCTGCTCGGCGATGAGCACCAGTTGGGCACAAGGCTCGCCGCCCCACCGCTGGTCGATGGGAAGCCGGTCCGCAGTCCTGGAGGGGTGCAGATCGTACAAGTCCCAGCCGGCCTGGCAGTTCGAGGCACGCAGCAGCGTCTCGCCAAGGGCGTAATGGTCAACGTTCGACGCGGCTATCGCGCGGGCAGCAGCCAGGACCTCGACGGCGCTGCCGGCCTGGCCCAGCCCAAGAAGCCGCTGTGCTTCGGCGATCGCGGCCTGAGTGGTCATGCTCCGGCACCGCCCGGGAACCGGGCCAGGGTCATGCGGTAGGAACGCCGGAGCAAGGGCAGTGAGTGGATGATGCGGTCGCGCTTACTGAAGCAGCTTGTCATAGCGCGCGGAAAGTCCATGAATCCCTTCTCCTCGATGATCATTAGCCGGTTCTTGCGATCGCCCAGTCGGCTCGTGCTCCAGGGCGCCCAGTTGTAGGCGGGGCGTGCAGCCCGGCCGGGCTGCGGCCGGTTGGCGCTCCGTGCGGAGATGGGGCCGGGGCTGTCGAAAAGCAGGTACGCGCCAGGCAGGTGCTCGCGGACCTCCCCGAAGAACCGTGCGACCCGTTCGGGCTGCTGGTAGGCGAGCACTCCTTCAAGGATGATCGCGACGCTGGTCGGTTCGGCCGTGTCGGTCGTGTGCAGCCAGCTGTCCACTTGGAGACCATCGCCGGCGACCCGCGTGGCGCCGGCAGCCGGGATCCACCGGTCCCGCAGCTCGATGATTGCCGCGCTGTCGACCTCGACGAACCTGCTGTCGAGTTCGGGAAGCCGCTGGCGGCGGGTGTCGAGCCCGGCCCCGATGACGACGGTCGTCTCGACTCGCTGCTGCTCGACGAGCTGGCACAGCCACCAGTCCACGGCCAAATTCCGCAGGCAGCAGCCGACTCGGGTGATCGTCGGCACCGACGGCTCGGCGAAGCGCTGCCGGACCATGGCGGCCATGCCCAACGCCGTCATGTCGCCGAGGATCGGCTCATCAAGTGCTGCGTCATGTGCCCTGGCCCAAAAGGGGGTCAGCGCCGTGCTGTCGAGGAGTTCGAGCGCCGCGGTCACGCTCGATCCTCCGCTTCGCGGGTGAGCGCCGGATACGGAAAGTCCGCCGCGCTGACCGTCGTGCTGGCCCGGATGTAGAGGATCGCCGCACCCAGCCGGGGCCGCGAGCTGGTGTTCGGGGCGCTGCGATGCACGGTCAGCCCGTGGTGCGCGACCGCCTCCCCGGAGGTAAGCGCCACTGACACGGTGTTGTCGTCGTCGAGCGACGCTGGGTTGATCGCGAGGGCTTGCTGCTGTCCAGTCCTCTCGTGCGCGATTGCAGTGCGGTGAGTGCCCGGCAGGTACTGCACGGCGCCGTTGGCGAGGTCGACGTCGTCCAAGGCGATCCAGCAGGTGATCAGGTCGTCGGCGCCGAGGTACGGGTAGTACGCCAGGTCCTGGTGGGCCAGCAACTCCTCGCCGATCCTCGGTGGCTTGTTGAACACCAGGCTGGTGAGAGCGGCTGGCTCCTCGCCGAACAGCCTCCCGATCATGTCCATGACGGCGGGATCAATCGCGAGGGTGCGAAACAGGCTGCTCAGGTGGCAGAGATGGAGCCCGACCCGGATGTGGCCGCCGTCCGGGGAACGCATCAGGTGGTCCTCGGGGACAGCAGGGCTGGCCGGGTTCGTCAGGTTCTCGAACTCGCATCTGAGCGCTCTGGCCTGGTGTGGTGCGGCTACCTGCCCTAAGGGCAGGTAGCCGCTTGACCAGAAGGAGCGCCGCTGGGCGTCGGTCAACATGGCATGCCTCGGCGCGGTCGGTGCCCGGCTACGCCTGCTTCGCGGAGGGCCAGCTCCAGCTCATGGCGCTGCCGGAGGTCGCCCGCTCGTGCGCGCCGGCCACGGTGCTCGCCGCGGGCCAGCTCCAGCTCATCGCCGTGCCTTCTCCAGCCCGGTTCTGTGTCTGCTCCAACGTCGCGGCCGCGATTCCGGCGTGCTCGTCCGCGCCGGCGAGCCAGACCAGCAGTTCGCGGCCGGTCTCGTGGTGTCGCTCCTCGTCGGCGCCGATCTCGGCGTAGGCCTGGCGGATGTCGTCGAATGGGACGTCGGCCAGCTCCTCGATTGCTGCGGCCGAGTACCCCTCGTGGACGATGTTCACATCCAGCAGCGCTCCGAACGGGTTCCCGGCCTCGACGGCGGCCAGCAGTTGCTGCCAGCCGGGTTCCTCGGCCAGCGTGGCCGGCAGGTCGCTGACCTTCTGGTCGATCTGCGACTGGAGCTCGACCGGCACCAGGCCGCGCAGGATGACGAAGTGCCGGGCCTCGTCGGCGATCTGGTCGGTGACCTGCGCGAGGATGCGGGTGGGCAGAAGGTGCCCGGCCTTGGCGACCACGGCCGACAGCTGCAGAACGAGCTTGAGCTCGTCGACGGCACGGTCGCTGATCCAGGCGCGCAGTTCGCTCTCGCTGACCCGCAGGGACCCGTCGGGGTGGAAGAACCCCTCCCGGATCTCCCTCCGGACCTTGTCCTTCGAGGTGTCGAACTTCTCCAGGGCGATGTCTATGGTGGCCACTACCTACCTCCTCGGCTCGGATTGCCTCGACTCCATAGCGCCACATCGTTGCCACGCTGCGAAGTGGTTTGATGCGGACAACGGAACTGTCCGCATCGAGACCACGGGTGGGGAAAAGGGCGCGTGGTGAACTTGCCTGGCGGGAGGCGTAGGCATGGATCATGTGACGATCCGCTCGGAACGTGATGGCGACGAGCCGGGGATCGCTGCGGCGCACATCGCCGCATGGCTGGCGAGCATCGAATCGGACGGGGCTCGAGTCATGCGCGTCGACGAGAAGGACTGGATCCAGCAACGCCGGATCCGACTTGCCGGAGTCGATGGGCCCACGACCCTCGTTGCCGAGGTCAGTGACGCAATCGTTGGCCACCTGACCTGGGGCCGCGGGCCTGGCGGACGCTCCTCTGCGCACCGCATCTGGTCTTGTTACGTCGATCCCAGCTACTGGGGTACCGGCGTCGCTTGCCGCTTGATAACCGTGGCGCTTGCCGAACTGGCCGGCGTCGCCGTGGACCTCGAAGTCCACGGCGACAACCTGCGCGCCCGGCGCTTTTACGAGCGGCACGGCTTCCGTAACTGCGCTACCTCGCATACCGGCGCTCGGGGGCTGATCCGCTACCTGACCAGGCCCGGCGCGTCGGGCTTGCACGCTGCGCAACCAGATGGCACGATCTGCGTATGCAGTCGCGCGAGCTCCGATTTACCAGCCCCCGGATGGCCGGCGGGCAACTCGTGTCGCTCTGAAGTCTCTCCAGCGCTTGGAGCGCGGTGAAGTCGACGCCCCCGGCTCCGTCCGGGGGCGTTCTGCTGTCTCGCCACTTCACCCACCTCCTTCCGCAGAACGGACACTCATGACTGCCTCCCCAACCGGGGCCGATCTCTTGTCCCAAATCGCCGTCGCCGTCACCGAAGCCGAATCCGGCATCCACGGCGCCGCCTCCTTGGCCGACCTGGATGCCGCCCGTCGAGGCGCCGTAGGGAAGACCGGATCACTCATGCTGCTCCGTCGGGCAATCGGCGGCCTGGACCCCGACGCCCGGCGCACCGTAGGCGAGGCGCTGAACCACGCCCAGCGCCAAATCAGCGACCTGTTGACGTCGCGCGAGGAGGAACTGCTCGACTCAGAACCGGCGCTGGATGTGCCACTGGACGTCACCCTGCCCGGTTTGCCGCCGTCCAATGGGAGTCTGCACCCCACGATCCAGCTGATGTACGACCTCAACGACGCGTTCGCCGAACTGAACTTCGAGGTCTACGAAGGCCCTGAGATCAGCTCCGAGGCGCTGGAGTTCGATGCGATGAACTTCCCCGCCGATCACCCGGCCCGTGAAAGCATGGATACCTACTGGCTTGCCAATTCTGAAGGCAAGCACGGTGCTGAGCGGCTGTGCCTGCGACCCCACCTGACGGGCGCGAGCGTTCGCTACATGCGCACGCATACCCCGCCGTTTCGGTTTGTCTACCCGGGCCGGGTCTATCGCAACGAGAGCACGGACGCTCGCCACGAACGCGCGTTCTTCCAGTACGAGGTGCTGCTCGTCGACAAGGATGTACCGCTGACCGCCGGCAAGTTCCTCGTCGACACGATCCTGGACACGGTCTTCGGACACCCCGTGAAGACCCGCATGCGTACCGGCTTCTTCCCATTCGTCGAACCAGGCTTCGAAATCGACATGCAATGCCAGGTCTGCGGCGGCGGCGGATGTCGCACCTGCCGTGGCGTCGGCTGGCTGGAGGTTATGCCCGGCGGCAGCCCCCACCCCAACGTGCTCCGCGCTGGCGGCCTGGACCCCGACCAGTGGACAGGCTTCTACGTCAACGTCGGCCTAGATCGGCTGGTCATGATGCGCTACGGCATCGACGACGTCCGGCACATGCACAGCGCCGATCTCCGCTTCCTGAGCCAGTTCGCATAGAAGGGACACCACGATGAAGATCTCTCTTGAGTGGATCTCCGATTACGTCGATCTCCCTGCCGGACTGACTGCCGAGCAGATCGCCCACGACCTGACGCTGAAGACCGTCGAAGTCGAGGACTTCGTCGCAACACCCGCAGGTGACCGCACCGACTACATCCTCGAGATCGACAACAAGTCGCTGACCAACCGGCCAGACCTTTGGGGCCACTACGGCATCGCCCGGGAGCTCGCGACGATCTATGACGTCCCTCTCCGCCCGCTGCCTGGCGCGTCACTTCCCAACCCGGTCGACGGGCTCGTGGCCGACGTCGATCCGGCGCTGTGCCAGCGGATGGCCGCAGTGAACCTCGCCATTCCTGACATGCCGGCCAACACGCCGAACTGGATGCGCGAGCGGCTGGAACGCATCGGCGAAGCCTCCGTCGGGCTCCTGGTTGACCTCAGCAACTACGTCATGTTCACAACCGGCCAGCCGAACCACGTCTACGACTCGGACGCCATCACACTTCCACTTTCGGCACGAGCCAACGGTGCGACTTCGCAAACGGAACTGCTGTCCGGCCCGGCGGAGCTCACCCCTTCGACGCCGGTGATCGCCGATCAGACTGGCCCGGTCGGCGTCGCCGGCATCATGGGAGGCGCCAACTCAGCTGTGACCCCGGCAAGCCGCCGCTTCCTAATCGAGGCTGCGACATTCCGCCCCCAGCCGATCCGCCGAGCTTCCCAGCAACTCGGCATCCGTAGCGAGGCCTCGGCTCGCTTTGAGAAAGGCCTCGACACCCAGCGCGTCGATCAGGCGCTTGGCCTGTTCCTCGCACTGCTCACCACCATCGCGCCGACTACGCAACTGCTGGGAGCACAGGACACCGAGCTTGAAACCACCACAGCGGCCATCGTCGATGTCACCGAAGACTTCCTCGCGGCCCGCATCGGTACGCGCCTGCCAGACGACGAAGTCCGCAACAGCCTTTCCAGGCTCGGCTTCGCCGTCACCTCAGACAGCGGTCGTCTCCGTGTTATCGCGCCCACTTGGCGCTCCACAGGAGACATCTCACTGCCCCACGACATCGTGGAAGAGGTCGCGCGCATCCACGGCTACGACAACCTCCCGGTCGCACCGCTGACCGTCTCGCTCAATACCAGTCGGAGCCTCCATCAGCGGGGTATCGAAAGGCGGGTGCGCGAGCAGCTCGCCGTCCGCTGCGGCATGCAGGAAGTCGTCACGTACCCATGGAGCGGCGACGGCGTGCTCGCTGCGACGGGCTGGGACAAGGCCGGGCTTGTCCAGTTCGACGGCGCTCCAGCTCCTGACCACGACACACTTCGCCCGTCGCTCGTCCCGAATCTCCTTGATGCCGTCGTCTCCAACCTGCGGTACAGCAGTTCCTTCAGCATCTTCGAGGTCGGCACCGTCTTCCCCGGTGGGAAACCCACTCCCTATCTCGGAGACTTCGAGGACATGCCTCCACAGGGCAAGCGAGTCGCCGGCGTCTTGGTCGGCGCCGACGGCGTCGTGGTTTTCCGACAACTCAAAGGCGTCGTGGAATCACTGCGCCGTTACGCACACTTGGTCGATCTCGACTTCGCCCCTGGTGCGGATGCTGCGTGGGCCGATCGCGCTACCAGCATGACAATCACAGCTCATGGGGGCGCTGTCGGCGCACTGGCACTTGTGTCCAAACGTACGCGCCGTTTGGCCGGAATCACCGCTGAGCAGCAGATCGGTTGTTTCGAGTTGAACCTAGCGTTGCTGTCGGCACACGCTTCACGCGAGAACCGCTATGAGAAGCTCTCCGAGCTGCCCGATTCCGAGTTCGATCTCTCGGTCCTGCTCGCCGACGACGTTCCATGGACGCAGGTCTCCACTGTCGTACGCGGCGCCTCCCGGTACGTTCACGACGTCGAATACGTTGACGAGTTCCGCGGCTCGTGGGTGCCCGAGGGCCAACGCTCCCTGACTCTGCGCACCAGGCTGCGCCCGCAGGATGAAACGCTCACTGCGCAGATAATTTCTTCGTCCCGATCCGCCGTCCTCGACGCCCTCGGAAAGGAACTTGGCGCCCGACTGCGCGACCAATAGCGCTGCCTGGCGGTCCACGTTGGCCAACCGCCGCATGCGGACACTTGAAGTGTCCGCATGCCGCGCGGGCCTCTACGCGTCCCCAGAAAGCAGAACTCTGACATTCTGGATCCGTCATTGACCATTAGGGTCTTGCGGACCAGACGGCTTAGGGGGCGGCGCCAAAATGGGAAAGCAGCCTCGGCAGCTCTCACCCCACGTCTCGCTGGAGCACTTCATCGGCGCAGAACTACGCCGCTTCCGCAACCAGCACGGCCTCTCCCACAAGCAACTCGCGGCTCGCGTGCACGTCAGCCCAGAACTGATAGGACGTATCGAACGGGCGGACCGGCGCCTGTCAACCGACCTCGCCGTCGAGCTAGACGGCGAGCTCGAAACCGGTGGTTTGCTCGTCCAGGCGGTTCTGCAGCGATCACCTGTTCGTTCCGCCGCGTCACGGCGCGCCAACCCACTCGACCCTGTAACTGAACTTGGCTCGCTGGTCACGTTGGAAGTCGGCGAGGCGGCGGAGATCCTCGAGCGAGCAACGACGCGTATCGCCGACTACCCAAACCACGCTCCGACAAAATTGTGGTTCGAGACCCAGCGCGACCTCCAGACAGCCACGACGCTCCTGCGGGGACCTTCGAGCCTTCGCGCACATCGAGCGTTGCTGGGCGGCGTCGCAATCCTGGCGGGAACGGCGGCTCACCTTCTAATGGACCTCGACGATCGTCCCAATGGACGACGTTACCTGGAGCTTAGCCACGAGGCAGGGCGCGACTTGGAGGATCCCGGGCTTCTCGCGTGGTCCTTGGGGATGGGCGTCATCGATTCGCTGATTGACGCAGACTTTGATCGAGCCGTGCGAATGTCGGAAGAGGCGGAGGAATTGCCAGCGCATTCCATCCGGCAGCAAGCGTGGCTAAGCGCCCTGCGGGCCCGTGCCTATGCGGGCGCTGGGGAGGAGCGTGCCGCACTGTCCGCCTTGGAACGCGCAAATGCCGAGCTTGAAACGGCGGAGGAGCCCACGGCGCTGGCATTCTTCGACGAGGCACGGCTGGAAGGTATGACGGGGACTACCCAACTGCTCCTCGGCCGCCCCTCTGACGCGGTGCGAACGATCGACGCTGCGATTTCAAGGCGCGATCGCGAGGACGTGAAGGGCATCGCTCTTCTCATGCTCGACCAAGCCGAATGCCAGATTCACATCGGCGATCCCGAATCTGCCGTTGCACGGATCACTGCTGCTGTCGAGCTGTCAGAGACACAGATGGTCGCTCCGATTCGCGACCGTCTCACGGGTTTGCGCCGCCAGCTGGCACGATGGTCACAGACGGCCGCAGTCATGGGACTCGAAGGACTGCTTACGGCGTCGACGCTACCCGTCGGAAAGGCATGACCATGCGCTGGAAGGTCCACGGCACTCGCGAGATTTACGACAGCCCGTGGGTGCGGCTCCGGCTTGACGACGTCACGCTGCCATCCGGACTGCGGCTTGACCATCACGTCATCGAGTTTCCCAAGGCGTCCGTCGGCGCTGTAGTTACGGACACCGACGACCGCATCCTTCTGCTTTGGCGGCATCGTCACATCACCGATGTCTCGGGCTGGGAAATCCCCGCCGGCTGGGCCGAGCCGGACGAAGACCTGGCTGAGGCAGCGCGGCGCGAGATCCTGGAGGAGACTGGCTATGAAACTGAGCACCTGACGAAGCTCACCGTTTACCATCCCCTCAGCGGTATTAGCACCATGACCTACACCGTCTTCCACGCTACAGAGGTCATGCAGGTCGGTGAGCCTGAGGTTGACGAGGCTGACCGCATTGCCTGGTTCACCCCGGCCGAGGCTCGATCGCTTCTCGCCAAGGGCCAGGTCCCCGATGGCCCGAGCCTGACTGCACTCGGTATGTACCTCGCGACAACGGCTGACTGAGCGGGCAGCCGAACGGGCTGCTGACGCGGCGTGGATCCAGCGACCCTAGGCGGCGCTAAAGGGCGGCAAGACTTCGTGCAGTTGGCTAAGGGAATCGATCCGCCAGTCGGCGTGGTCCGTGACCATTGGGTCGTCGGCCCATAGATAACCCCAGGGTCCGCGACGAAGGTGGGCTGTGCGCAGGCCAGCGGCTTTGGCAGGAACGATGTCGTTGGCGGGGTGGTCGCCGACATACACGATCTCGTCGGGCCGGCCCGGAGCCCAGTCGATAAGCCGAGTGAAGAACTCAGGGGCGGGTTTTGCAACATCCCACTCTCCTGAGGTGGCGATGGCATCGACGGGGAGGTCAAGCGCCCGCAAAAGTTCAGCGGCTCGGACCGTCTGGTTGCCCGCGACACCGACCCAGAAGCCTGCATCGCGGAGGGAAGCTAACGATGGCCGTACGTCGGGGTAGAGATCCTGCTCGGAGATGGATTCGCCATGGCCGGCAGCTTCGCGTGCGGCCCGCTCAGCCTTCAAGTCGAAGTCGGGCCGGATCAGTCTCAAGGCATGCGCGTTGTCATGTCCTAACGCGGTCACCGCGCCGACGAGCGCGGCGAGGGTGTGATGAGGAACGTCGATCCACTCCGCCCAGGAGCTCCAGAACGTCGAATCGTCCATGAGCGTCTCCCCCACGTCGAAGACGACAGACCTGATCGGCATACATACCTCCAGTAGACTAGGTCGCAGAAGGTGCACAATAGAGCACGTCCAGTGCAGGATACGATGGCCGCTGACCCTCGGCGGACAGGGGAGCCTGACGTGGTGTCGCTCAATGATCTTGGTAATCGGTTGCGCATCCTGCGCGGGCTTAACGACCTGACACAGCGCGAGCTTGCCGAAGCTGCTGGTGTTTCGAAATCACTGCTGAGCAAAGTGGAGACAGGACAACGTCGAGGTACCTGGGATCTGGCTGTGGCCGTCTCCGAGGCGCTGAAAGTCGACCCAGCTGTTGTCCTCGGCATCGCGACTGATTCACGGAATGCTACGGACCGAATATCGGCGTGCCTCCCTGAGCTTCGCAGGATCATGGCTGAGTACGACTGTCCTCCCGACCTTGGACGTTCCATCCGGCCATTGGAGATTCTGGCCGCCGACGTCGACAAGGCCGGAAAGCTGCGATTGCAGTCGGGCTACGCAGCTCTGGGGCTGGTGCTTCCGTCGCTGCTGGAGGAACTGACCGTCGCGGTGCACACCTACTCGGGTAGCGATCGAGAACGCGCCTTCGGCCTTCTGGCTCTCGCTTACCGCAGTGCGGATGCCGTCGCGCACAAGCTCGGCCACCACGATCTCTCCACAGTCGCGATTGATCGTGTCCGTTGGGCAGCCGAACAATCCGGAGACGCCTGCATGGCAGCTACTGCAGCCTACGTTCGCGCAGAGTCCTTCTTCATCGCGGGTTCGGTAGAAACTGGTCTTCGCTTGCTCGCGACCGCGGGGGAACGGATCTCGCGTCAGACCATCACAGACAAGAGGGCCGCAGCGGTCTACGGTTCCTTGCACGCCCGAGCGGCGGTTCTCGCGGCTTTCGGAGGCAAGGCTTCGGCGGCTCATACGCATCTGGAAATTGCCGATGGCATGGCCAACTTGGTCGGAAAGGAGGTGAAGTACTTCCAGACCAGTTTCGGGCCGGCGACGATGAAGGTCCACGAAGTCGCCGTCGCGGTTGAGCTTTCGGACCCAGATGAAGCATTGCGACGTAGCCGCGGCTGGTCGCCGCCCGACGAACTTCCGGCCGAGAAGGCAAGTCATCACTACATCGATCTCGCTCGAGCTCACGTCTGGCGCAATGAGTTTGACCAAGCCCTCTCTTGCCTGCAACTCGCGAGACTTCGCGCTCCTCAACACACCCGGTCCCACCCGGGTGCCAGGGAGGTAGTAACTGCCGTGACCAGGCGCTCTCGGCGACCGTCTGATGCCGCTCGCGGCTTCGCGCTGTGGCTCGGTGTTGCGCCGTGAGTGTAGAGAACGTCGCTTGACCGTTTCTTTACCAGCGGCACCTCGATGTGGCACAGCTGTGAAACTTGGCAGCTTCACCAAGTGTGATCCTTTCATCACCGGCTCGTGGATTGCCCATGGGCTCCGTGACTGATGGGGATGACGATGGCACAGCGGCTTCGACCCTTGAATCCTGAACTCTCGCCTCGTCACCGCTTTGGATGCGAACTGCGACGAAAGCGGCTTGCTCAGAGACTTTCCTTGGCGGCCCTTGGCGGAAAGATCAATTACAGCGGCGACCTGCTTGGTAGAGTCGAGAAGGCGGAACGCCGACCCTCTGTTCACTTGGTGGAAGCTCTCGATAGGGCTCTTGGCGCCGGCGGAGAGCTGATTCAGCAATGGCGCGCCATAGCGACTCCAACGAGGGAAGACAGGCCCCTGCTTTGCTCGGGATGTCGGCGGCCTACGTCATAGCAGCCTGTCTGCGACTCGACCGAGCGGATACCGCCGTCATAACGCACCTCCAACCCAGGGATTTCATCGCGCCTGCTTCCCTCCAGGGTGACCGCTGACGGCCTGGGGTGAAAGAACTCTAATGCGGACAGGCCGACTGTCCGATTCCAAGGGCTTCCGTGCGGTAGGAGACGGCAGGTTCGATGATGTGGCCCGCCCGTTCCTCACTTCGGCGAGGTTCGTCGTGGCACGGAACGGCAGTTTGGGATGACGAGGCACGAAGGAGGACGTCGATGGTGACCGGCACGAGCACGACCACAACGGTGGCTAAGAGCACCATGCCGGAGTCCTTGACGAGGGCAGGCGTCGATGCATCGTCCGGCGACCGCAGTTGTGTCGCGGAGTCCCGTAACCAAGCCTGGGCGCATGAATGGTGGCCGACATGGGACAGCCCTGACGAGCTAGTAATGGGCCACTTCGGGACTGGTGAGGGCGCCGATGTCTGCTGAGCTGAACGACTCCGGGATGCGTGCCGCATCCGATCAGACTGCGATCGTCGCTTTGTGCGGGTCCAGGGCGGCCGAGTCTCTCCGGCAGGCGGAGGCAGATTTGACGTTGGCCGGCAAGGTCGTGCTGACGCCATTCCTGCTTTCGCATTTGTCTCGCACCCCGATGGGGCCGCCCGAGCGCGACCGGGTTCGGGCGTTGGACCGTGCGCGGATTGCAATCGCTGACGAAGTGGTGGTCGTCAATCCGGATCGCTATATCACCGATTCGGCATTTGAGGAGATCGCGTTCGCCTTGCAGTTGGGCCGGCCGGTCGCGTTCACCGAGCCGGTCACGGTGATGGGACTTCGGAGCCAGTTCTTCGATGCCTTCCTCTCCGGTGCCAAGACGATCGAGGTCCGGCGGCTAGATCCCAAGCGCCTCGCGCTCCGGCCCGGCGAAATCATCCGCTTCGATAGCGGGCAACGCTCGCTGCTTGCACGGGTAACAACACTGCGCCACGCACCGTCGGCGGAGGCCCTGCTATCGGGGCTGGATGCCTCCGCAGTAGTGCCCGGAGCCGATCGCGACGAACTGGCGAAGATCCTTGAGGAGATTTACCCAGGGCTGTTCGACGTTCCGAGCCCGATGGTCGCCATCGGGATCAACATGGTCGGCGAGCTGCCGATAGACGAGCCGTCTCGGCAGCTTCCTGCCGGTTGTTCCATCACCTGGCATCCGGGGCCGCCGCCTGCCGGTATCCCGGTGACCGGCGCGGCCGGCTGGCTGGTCGATCCGGTGGATGGTCGGGTCCTGGTCCAGCAGCGCGAGGGTGCCGGGGGCGCGTGCCGGTTCGCGTTGCCCGGCGGTGGTGGCGAGTTGGTGGACGACGGAGATCCACTGGCCACGCTGTCGCGGGTGGCGATCGAGGAGTTGCTGGTCGAGATCGATGCTGCCATTGCGGTGTATCTGGGCTGCCAGATCATTACTGGCCACCCAGATCTGCCGGAGCCGCATGCCAAGGCCTGCTTTCTGGTGCCGATCAGCTTGTACGACCCCATCGGTCCGGCCATCGATGATCCGGCCGGCCGTACCCATCGGAGGTTCATGACCTCCATCGGTCATGCCGCCCAGCTGGTCGTCTCTGGTCGCGCTGGAGGTCATGAGGCGTCTGCAGCGCTGGTTGCCGCCCGCGCTCTGGGAATCTGCGTGGACAAACCGGCGCCGGCTGGTTTTCGCGACGACGGCGATGCGGTGCCAGTAACGGGATCCGGGGAATCCCGGTGAGCAGGGTTCGTGCGGCGGGGCAGAACGACGACGCGCTGCGGTGGTCGCTCGCGGGTCCGGACATGGACCTGGCCGCGTCTTTGGAGGAGCTGGCCGCCGGCAACTTCATTGCTGCCTCTGACTTGCTGAAGCGAGACCACTCTGCTGGGCCGGCGTCTGATCTGCGTTGCTATCGGTTGATGCTGATGGCGCAGTCGGCGGCGCCGAGCGGAGCCGCCGAGCGCTGGGTTGCCGAGCGGCCCCGCGAGCGCGATGCCTGGGCGCTGCTGGCCCGAGTGGCAGTACTGCAAGCAGTGCGAGCGCACAAGCATGGTGAGCCGCGGGCCCGGGATCTGACGGCCCAGGCCTGGAGAGTGTGCGAAGAGGCCGCCGGAGAGGTTCGGGAGGATCCGGTGCCCTGGGTGGCCCGGCTTCAACTGGCCGCCGCTATTCCGGTGGGCAAGAACCCCGCCTCGGGCAAACTTGAGTTCGAGAATCCCTACCCGCTACTCGACGAGGTGCGGCAGCGGCATCGGCTGTCGCGGGAGGGCCACTTCCGTCTGCTGGCGGCCGTCGGCCCCGAGGCCGGCGGCACGATGGGCCAGGTCATCGAGGCCATGCAATATGTCATGCAGTATGTTCCGGAGGGTTCGGTGCTGCACCTGCTGCCGGTGCTGATGCACCTAACCTCCTTCCGCACCAATGCCGCCGCCGGCACGCGGGCTCGCCTCTTTGCCGCCGATCGTGAGTGGTCAACCTACGCCGCCAAGTTCGCGATCGAGGGTGCGTACGGACGCTGGTTCGCCAGCAGCCGCCGTCACCCCGAGGTGCTGTTGCCGGATCTGCACCTGCTGGCCCACGCGCTGTGGCGGGCGGATTCGTTCGATGCGGCCAGCGAGGTGTTCCGCGAGATCGGTCCGTGGGCGGTGGCGGTGCCATGGAACGAGCACGGCGACGCCGAGCGGATTCTTCAGCGCGCCCGCGACCGCTGTCTGAGCCCGCCCGGCTGACGACAAGCGCCCACACAGCTCCCGGGGCGGCGACCACGCCCCCCTCGGCGTCGCCCCGGGGCTCCACTCGACATCGGCACTACCGGCCGCAAGCGCGGCTGGTTCAACTCCCCCTGCACCACCACTCGGTTCACGACTTCAAAGAAAAGAGGTTGCTGGTGAACACCAGAGCAAGGTCCGGAGCCGATTCACGGCCGAGCCCCGCAGCAGCTGCCGCCCCCGACGATGCCGAAGTGCTGCGACGACTCGGCTACCGCAGCGAACTGGCCCGCAAAATCAACGGGCTGGGCAGCATGGCGATCTCCTCGACGATCATCTCCCCGATCACCGGCGTTTTCTACTCGGTGCCGCTGGTGATGGGTGCCGGAGGGCCGGCGGTGATGGTGTGGGGCTGGCTGGCCGCCGCCATCATGGTGATGTTTGTCGGCCGCTCCATGGCCGAGATCACCTCCAAGTACCCGACGTCGGCCGCGCTGTACTACTGGTCATCAGCCCTGGCCAAGAAAAAGAAAAACAAGAAAGTTGCCTCCTGGTTCACCGGCTGGCTCAACTTCGCCGGACAGATCGGCGGGACCGCCGGCGCCGACTACGCTGCGGCGACTTTCGTCCAGGCTCTCATCGCGCTTCAGCGGCCCGACTACAACCCGACCCCGAAGGGAACGCTGCTGATCTTCGGGGCGATCCTGCTGGTCCACGCAGCGATCGCGACCGCGTTCGGGGTGAAGGCGATGGGCAGGCTGAACAAGTTCGCCACCGCCTGGCTCGGCCTGGGCGTGCTGGTGATCGCCGGGTACCTGGCGCTAGCACCGCATCACACCTCCCCGTCGTTCGCCTTCGGTCACTTCGTCAACACCACGGGCTTCCGCTGGGGCTGGTACGCCGCCGGCATCGGGTTGCTGCTGCCCATGGGAACCTTCACCGGCTACGACGCCTCACCGCACATGTCGGAGGAGACCACCGGGGCGTCACTCGCTGCACCGCGCGGGATCGTGCAGGCGATCAGGTACTGCACCGTCATCGGGTTCGTGCTCGTGGTCGCGATCGCCTTCTCCATGACCCACTACGCAGATGAGGCCGGCGCCTCCAACCCGCCGCTTCAGATCCTGCTGGACGCCGGCAGCCCGACCGGCGCGAAACTCATGCTGGCCATCATCATCGGCGCGATGTTTTTCTGCGGCCTGGCTAACCTGACCAGCAACTCCCGGCAGATTTTCGCCTTCTCACGGGACGGCGCCATACCCGGGGCGCGCCACTGGCGCACCGTCAGCGCCCGCACCAAGACCCCGACCAGGGCGGTGTGGTTCGCCGCCGTGTGTGCGTTTGCACTCGGGGTGCCGTCGCTGTGGAGCACCACGGCCTTGTCGGCGATTCTGTCGGTGAACGTGGTCGGCATGTACGTGGCCTACGGCATCCCGATCTGGTTGCGGCTGCGGCAAGGCCGGGACTTCGAGCCCGGACCGTTCCGGCTGCGCTGGCCGCTGCTGAACGCCTGGATCGCCGTCGGCTGGGTCGCGACGGTGACCGTGCTGTTCGTGCTGCCCACCGCCAGCCCGATCACCACGACGAACTTCAACTACGCCCCGGTGGCGCTAGCAGTAGTGCTCTTGATCTCCGCCGTCTGGTGGGTGATCTCCGCGCGCAGGACCTATCACCCGGTGATCCCCGGCGGCCCGCAAGCCGCAGCTGATGTGCAGGAGGCGGCAGCAATATGAGCACCCCGACTCATCCACTGCCCAATCACCAGCCGGGCTTGGCAGCACCAGAGCTGCGGATCGAGGCCGCCGACGCCACCGCACTGCCGATGATCTACGACTGGGCGGCGGCGAACTCCTGGTCGCCCGGTGAGCACGACTTCCGCTGTTACCTGGAGGCCGACCCGCAATCCTTGTATGTCGGCTACCTGGGCGTCGAGCCGGTGTCGGCGGTGTTCGTGGGCAACCACGATGCGGACTTCGCGCACCTGGGCGCATACATGGTGCCCCCGCAGCACCGCGGTCGCGGCTACGGCCGCGCCACCTTCGATGCGGCGATGAACCACGCCGGCAGCCGGGTCGTCGGACTGCACGCGGTCACCGATCAAGTCGAGAACTACAAGAGGTCCGGATTCGGCCCCACCTACAGCACCTGGCGGTACTCCGGTGTACTGCCCGCGCCACGGCCCAGCACCCCCAGCAACATCAAGATCGTCGACGCCGGACAGGTCGGCCTTGCCGCGCTGACCGAATACGACGCCCGGCACTTCCGCGCCAGCCGACCGGCATTCCTACAGGCATGGACCTCGGCCCCCGGACACCTGGCCAAGGTCGCCCTCGACCACGACGTTGCCATCGTCGGCTTCGGCGTCATCCGGCCCACCGTGGACCACGCCCGAATCGGCCCGCTGTACGCCCGCGACACCGGCACCGCCCGCACGCTGCTGCACGCGCTGACCGACGCCATCAACGCCACCACCGTGGCCATGGACGCACCGGAGACCAACCGCGCGATCGAGCCCCTGGCCGCCGGGCTTCGGCTCGCCCCCGACTTCCAGATGGTCACCATGTTCACCGCCGGCCCGATCAAACCAGTCCACCACCCCGGCGTGTTCGCGGTGGCAAGCGCCGAGCTGGGCTAAGCGAACAGAGGAAGCCACATATGTAGGGTCTGCGTCTCGGCGACCAAATCCGCGATCCTGTCACCAATGTCCATCTCGTTGGTCAGCCGGCACGGACTTGCAGGTCCTGGGCCTCACCCGATCCGCTGATACGGGCAGCCCAATTAAATTCTCGGACGGCGGTGAGGCCGAGTAGATGGACACATCCGACACCACCAAAGCAAGGGGGGCCGAACACATGTCAAACACATTGTCGGCTGAGCACGCCGAGGCCGCTGCCGAGGTTTTGGAATACTTGCGTTCCGCAGACAAGGAATCGCGAACGGACGCCATGACCGGCCCGGCCCGGCAGATCCTGGAGGCGCTGATAGGCCGGTACGCGCGCACGGCCCGTGCAGTGCGCCGCGTCTCGCCGATGCTGCTGCCGCTGCTTCCTGGCGATGACGAATTCGACGACGCGCCAGAGTTCGCGGACTTCGCCGACGCGGAGGCATGGTATCTGGCCAATGCCGACGGGATCGCGGATGCGATGGTCCTGGCTGGCCAATACGAGGCCGACGAGCGTAGCAGCCAGGTGGTGCGGGCTTTGGAGTGCGTGCTGACCTCTGTGCACGATACGGACCGGCGGCGAGTGCTGTCCGACCTCGCGCTGGCCTCAGCGCGCCGGCTGGGCGATAAGTCCGCCGAGGTATACGCGCTGTTGAACCGGGGCGGCGCCTACAAGATGGCTAACCGGCCGACGCAAGCGATCGAGGACTACGAGCAAGCGGCAGCCCTGGTTGGCGAACTCAACGACACCGCTAGCACGGTGGCTGTCCTGAGCCGTCTCGCCGTGGCCTACGCGACCGCACGGCACCTGGACGATGCCGAGGCTGTCCTCGTCCAGGTGCTTGGTCAAGCGGAGGGCGACGATGCCTGCCGGGGAATGGCGTGCGTCAACCGGGCCTGGGTCGCCGCCGAACGCGGCGAGGCATCCGTTGCGATCGAGCACGGGCTCATGGGCTTGGAAATACTCCGGGCCTGCGACGCCGACAAGCTTTGGATCATTGAGGCGTACCTGCAGCTCACCACGGCCTACACGAGCCTTGGCGACCTCCAGGAAGCCCGCCGCCACCTGAACGAGGTATACACGATTTTTGCCAGTGGATTCGAGACCTTCCCCATGCGCATCTCCACGGCGCTCGCGAGCGGCGAGATCCTGCTAGCACGGGGCAACCACCTTGAGGCGATGGCGGCGTTCCAGGGCGTCATGCTGTTGCAGGCCGCAGGTCCCAGCCCGTACCGAATGGCAGACACCGTAGATGGTATGGGCAGGGTCCTGTTCGAGATGGGCGAGTATGGCCTCGCCTTTGACGAGCACAATGTCGCGCTTGCCGAGCGTGAGAGGGCCGGGGAACCGTTCGCCACCGCACGCACCGGCTACTACCTGGCCAGGGCGAAGTTCGCATCCGGGTGTCTGGACCAGGCTGCCCTTCTGCGCGATCAGGCTCTGCTGAAGCTGGCCGGGATTGTCGACCCCGCCGCCGATGCTCTGCGTGCGCAGCTGAACCAATTGTCAAGCTGATGTCTCCTCAAGAGGGCAAGCAACCGAACACCCACGAAGACCACAGCCTGCCGATTAGCCCCAAGGAGCTACATAAGATGAATCTTCTGAAGGTAAGTAGCGCCGCCAGGCGCGGCCCAGCGACTACCGGCAGCGCAGCCCTCCCGGCTCTAGGCGGCGACGGGTCTGGTGCTCGGAACCGCGACTTGCGGTTGCTCCGCGTCACCCCGGCGAACTGGCCCCAGATCCAGGAATGGGCCGCCGAGGAGTACTTCAACATGGGCCGCGGCGACGACGCAATCGTGGCGCACACCGACCCCGACGCCTTCTTCGCCGGATTCATCGGCGAGCGCCACGCATCCGCAGTGAGCGTCGTCAACTGGGACGAGAACTTCGCGTTCGCCGGAATGCTGCTGGTGGACCCGGCGCTGCGTGGCATCGGCCTGGGCTGGGACACCTTCAACGCCGCCATCGGCCACGCCGGCGATCGTGCGGTCGCCGTGGATGCGCCGATGAAGCTGGAGGACTGCCTCCAGCAGCTGGGGTTCGTCACAGCCTGGCGGATCATCCGCTGGGCCGGCCGCATCCCGCCAGCGCGCAAGGCCGACCCGCATGTCGTTCCGGTCGTTGAAGAGCACCACGGTCAGCTGGCGGCGTGGGATGCTGCGTGCTTTCCGGCTGACCGTCCGGGCTTTGCCACCGGATTCGCCACGGCACCGGAGCGGCGCGCCCTGGTCTACTCCGACGCCACGGGCCGTATCCGCGGATACGGAGTTCTGCGCGCTGTGGGCGGCGCGATGCGGATCGGGCCGCTGTATGCCCAGGAGTCCTACCACGCCGCGGCGATCTTCGACGGGCTGTGCGACCTGGCACGGCAGGCCGATGCGGTCACTGTCACCGTCGACGTGCCCGAGCCGAACGTGGCGGCGTGTGCGGTGGCCGAGACCCGCGGCCTGAGTTACGACAGCGACGCGGTGAGGATGAGCAGGTCGGGTGCTGCCGGCCCGCCCCGCAAGATCGATCTGACCAGGCTGTACGGGCTGTCGCTGCTCGGTCTGGGTTAGGCGGTGAGACCAGGAATGAAAGAAGCCGCTGGTGTGATCGCGGTCATTGGGGTACTCGTGGTCCTGCTGCTGCCCGACTATCACAGCGCCGACCCGTCCGCTCCGCCTGGCGCAGTGCCGCCTTCTGCGGTGGCAAGCCGGTGAACGGCACCGCGCCGGACGCGTAATCGTCGCCTCGGAGCACTCGCGCGGTGCGCCGGGAGCGATCGCGGCCCGAAAACCGTACCGGCACGCGTCATGCCGTCGGGCCGTCGCGGCCGGCCTGGTCCACCACTCCCTACCGGCCAGGCCGGCCGCCCATCTCGGCACCGATCACAGGCCGGTGCCGACCACCACTGTCAGGAGAGCTGTTGTCATGCCATCGCCATTCACCCACGAGCAGTCACGTACCGCAGAACAGGTACACGCCGCCCTGGAACCTGGGGGACCAGCTGTTCCCAGCACCGATATGGACACGCTGTTCCGCCGGTTCGCGGCGGCGGTGGTGAACCGCGTCCTGACCGACGCCGACTCCGCCTTCCGCTGCTGCGAGGAGATGCTGGGCCCGGTCCTGCCGCCACCGGTACTTCTCACCGGCTACGCCGGCGCCCCGGCGGAGTCGGATGCCGCGGCTGCCGTGCACTTCGCCGCCGAGTGGGTCGCCGCGTCCGGCTCGGGTGCCCCCGGGCCGCAGAGAGCCGAAGCCGCAGCCTGGCTCCGCACTCGTGCGCGGGTACTTCCCGCTGTGGCGTTGCTGGCGGCGCGGGCTGGGTGGGATCGGCAGTGCTGGCAGCTCGCCGCGCGCTGCTATGAGCCGCTGCTCGCCGAAGGAGCGCTGGCCGAATCCGTTGCTGTCTGTGCTGCCGGGTTGGCCGCGGCTCAACGCTGCCGTGACCCCCACGCCGTTGCCCTGATGCATCTGGCGTGTGGTTCTGCCGCGACGATGACCGGCTGGCTCGATGAGGCCCTGGCCCACTACGACCAGGCCTTGCCGACGTTCCAGCAGATGGGCGACGAACGCGGCCAGGCGAGAACCACCCTGGGGGCTGGCGCGGTGCATCAAGCCCGCCGCGAGCTGTATGCCGCCCGGCTTTGCCAACTGGCCGTGCTGGAGACTACGAGCATCCCGGCCCTGACCGCGCTGGCCACCGGCAACCTGGGCCGTATTGCCCTGGACAGCGGCGAACTCGACGAGGCGGTCCGGTGCAGCACTGCGGCGCTGCGAATCATCGACGGCGCCGGGATTCCCGCACTGTGTCAGGTGATGGAAGTCAGCCACGACCTTGCCGAAGCACACCTGGCCCTTGGCGATCTACCGGCGGCGCGCCGACACGTGGCCACGGCGCTGAGTGCCGCCAATGCCGCCGCCGACCAGGACATGACCTTCACCTCAGTGCACGTGGCCGTGCACCTGACCGCCGGACGGCTTGCCCTAGTCGAGGGGCAGCCCGAAGACGCTATGCGCGAGTTCACCCGGGCTCTGGAGATGCGCTCGAACGCCGACGCACACCTGGCGGATCTTCTCGAAGGCATTGGGCAGGCCCTCGAGGTCCAAGGACAGCGAACTGCCGCACAGGCGGTGCTACATGCTGCGCTGTCGCAGCGCCGAATCGACGGTATCGCGTACCACACTGCCAGCACGATGGCGCATCTCGCCGCCGCATACCAAGACCAGAACGACACTCTCGCCACTGAGCTCCGCGCCGAAGCCATCGCCCAGCTCCGTTGCCTGGCCGATGCCCCATCGGTGATGCTGCGTGAACGTTTGGCGACAGCAGCCTGATACGCGATCCCCATCGATGGCGCCGCTGCCTGTTCATCGGCTCCGCCGACTGGGAACCAACGACGGCTCGTACTCAATCGATCGCTGTATGCCCGTAGCGGGCTGCTCGAGTCCGCCGCCCCTGACCATCTGGCCTGGAGTCGCCATGCCTACATCAGACCGCTTCCCGGCCGCCACGGAGGAGATCCCGCTCCTCCGCGCGCCGGCGTCAGACCCGCACGCATGCGTGGAGTTCCGCTGATGACCGCCACCGAGGCCGTAGCGCCGGAGCCCGTCGTGTCCGCGGCGGGGCCGTCACGCCTGGCCCGGACCAAAGCCCTGTTCTCTGTCGACGCGGTGCAACGGTATGACGTTGACGACCTGGCTGCTGATCCGTATGTGGCGACCTGGACCCGCGGTTACGTTGAAGCCGCCAGCTCGACCTTCTGGAAGATCGCTGGCCGGATGCCGACGCTGCTGCGATTGACCTTGCGGCTGGCCGCTGAGCAGTCACGCTGGCGCGTGGTGACTCTGCTGTCGGTGCAGGCACTTTCTGGCGTGTTCCAGGCCCTCGGGTTGCTCGCTACCACCGGGGTGCTCGCGGCCCTGTTCACTGGTCGCCCCACAGCCGACCGCATCGGGTCCGCGCTGCCGTCGCTGATCCTGATCGCCGTGTTCACCGCGGCGACCGCGCTGGCCACCGGTATCAGCTCCCTGATGCAGTCACAGCTGTCTCCAGCGATGGACAGTCAAGCACTGACCAGGATCCAGGAGCTGTGTACCGGGGTGGAGCTGGCGGCGTTCGACGAGGTCGGCTGGTTCGATGCCGAAAACCAGGCCGAACGCGGCGCGGTGTCGCCGCACTACCTGCTCCAGGCCGTGGTACGGATCCTAGGCGGGCTGGCCACCGTAGGATCGGCGGTGTTCGTAGTGACCCTGGTTCATCCGATCCTGCTGCCGCTGGTCATCGTGACCATCGTGCCCCGCTGGTGGGCAGCGGTCCGGGTCGCGAAGATGGACTACAAGGTCTTCATCCGCCAGTCCGAGGGCCGACGCCGCGTCAACCAGATCGCCAACATCGGGCAGTCGATCTCACAGGCCGCCGAGGTCCGCGCCCTTGCCCTGTCAGGGTACCTGGTGGGCCGCTACCGGCGAATCTCCCGCCACATCGTCGCTGAGAACCGAGCGCTGCAACGCGCTGAAACCCTGTCGGAAATGCTCGGCGACACCATCGCCGGCATCGCCGTGGCCGCGGTGTATGTCGTGCTGGGCCTGCTGCTGTGGCGGAACATCATCCCGCTCGCCGCCGGCGGAACCGCCGTCATTGCGATCGGGCGCGCCCAATCCTCGCTCCTTCAACTGGTCACCAGCGCCAACGCCCTGTTCGCCGAGGGGATGTACTTCGACGGCTACCTCACCTTCTGCCGGCACGCGGAGCAGGCCCTGCCCAAGCCGGGTTCCGCCGAGGTGCCTGAGAACTTCGAGACCATCACCGTCCAGGACGTGTCGTTCGCCTACACCGGCTCGGACAAGCCAGCGTTGACCGGTGCCAGCCTCACCATCCGCCGCGGACAGGTCGTGGCGCTGGTGGGCGAGAACGGCGCGGCCAAGACCACCCTGGCCAAACTCCTGGGCCGCGGCTACCTCCCGGACACCGGCACCATCTGCTGGGACGGCATCGACACCGCGGAGATGGACCCAGACCAGCTGCGCCGCCGTATCGCCTACATCGGGCAGGACGGAAACCGCTACCCGTTCACCGCATCAGAGAACATCCGGGTCGGGGACTGGCAGCGCGAAGAAGAAGACGGGGCCATCCAGGCTGCCGCGGAAGCCTCCGGCGCGCACGACTTCATCACGAACCTCCCTAACGGATACAACACCTTGATGGACCGGTCGCTGTCCTGGGGCACCAACATCTCCGGTGGCCAGCACCAGCGGATCAACCTCGCCCGCGGGTTCTACCGGCAGGGGCAGCTGGTCATCGCCGACGAGCCGACCTCGAATCTCGACGCTGCGGCCGAGATCGCGTTCTACAACAAGCTCCGCTCCTACGGCGGCACCATCGTCATGGTCACCCACCGCCTCAACGCCGTCCAAGCCTGCGCCGACCACATCTACGTGCTGGAACACGGCCGCATCTCCGCGCACGGCACCCACGCGGAACTCATGGCCGACGCTGCCGGCGGCTGGTATCGCGGCAGCTACCTGCTCCAACAGAACTCCTTCACCATCCGCGCTGACTCCGCGATGACCAGCGAATCGAGAACTCACGCATGAACACACGGTCCGCGCCGCAAGCGGCCTCCGACGCCAGCGGCGGCAACGCGAGGAAGGCTGTGAGAGTCCACACCGTCCTAATCCGCGGCGACGGCAGGATCCTGCTCCAGAAACGATCGGCGAACCTCACGCTCGCACCAGGCCGCTGGTCCACCGTTTCCGCGGATCTGGACGCTGGAGAGAAGGTCACCCTCGGCGCCCTACGTGAACTACGCCGAGAAACCAGCGTGGAAGTCGATCCGGAGCACCTGCGCTTCCTCAAACTGATGCATTCCGTCAACGATCAAGAATCCAGTCCCGCGTTCGCTGTGTTCTTCATCGCCGCCAGGTGGACGGGGACGCCCCGCATCATGGAGCGGGACAAATGCGAGCGGCTTGACTGGTTCGCTCCAGACCGGCTGCCTGCACCGATCGTGCCAGAGGTAGCCCACGCCCTGGCCGACGTCCAGCACAGCCTGAGCGAACGCCGGGCAGTCGAAGGCGTTCAGCGCTTTCGACTGGGACCACCAGGTTTTGCAGCAGCCTCATGAGCGCCCTCGAAGCTGCTCCTGGCCCAGTACGCCCACCAACCGGCTGAGACAACACCACCAGCCCCGACCACAACCCGACTATCAACGATCAGGGGGAGCCCGAACATGACTATCCTCGACCTCGACGACCAGGCCGCGGCCAACGCGGAGGCAGCCGATGCGATCCTGGACAGCCTTACCATCGGCACGCAGGCTCCGACAGTGCTCACTCCCGGCGGCCGGGCGTCTCTGGCGGCATTGGCCGCCGCATACGTGCGCACCGCAGATGCCGGGCACCGGCTGTCGTCCTCGCCGCTGCCGTCGGTCCTGGCCCCGGCGCCACCGGAAGTGTTCGGCACCCGCTACGAAGACGCGGAGCAGTGGTACACCCCCCGGGCACCCCGCATCGCCGGCATCGTGCAGGTCGCGGCAGCCGTGGGCCTGGACGAGCTGTGCTACCTGCTTTACGCCGCCGTCGAGCCGATGACGTCCTCGCTCCACGACTTGGAGACCTTGGGCGCGATGACCCCGTACGCCCTGACCGCGGCCCGACGCCGCGGTGACGGCGCCGCCCTGGCCCGCACCCTGCTAGTAGCCGGCGGTTGGCACAAGATGTCGGGCAGGCTGCAGGAGGCAATCTCCTGCTGCTCCGAGGCCGTCTCGATCTACGCCGAACTCGGCGCGGACGACCTTGCGGGGGCGCTAAACCGGCGCGGCGCGGCCCTGCTGGCGGCGCACCGCCTGGACGGCGCCGAGGACGACTTCCAGAACGTCATTGTGCTGGCCGACGGACGCGACCCGGTCATGACGGGCCTGGCCCACATGAACCTGTGCATCCTGCGCGTGAGACGCGGGGAATGGGCCTTGGCGATCCAGGCAGGTCTTGAGGCCGACCGCGCGTTGACGGGCACCAAAGCAGATCCCGTGTACCGGCTGGAAGTTGCCGTCCAACTGATCGAGGCCTTCGTCGGCAGCGGCGAGCTGGAACGGGCAGAGGAATACGCCGCGAACGCCCGGGTGCTGATGGCCGATACCCGGATGGCCACCATCAGCATCGCCGCGCTCATCACGATCGGGCAGCTGCGTCTAGCCCAGGATCGCCATGACGAGGCGTTGGCCGAGTTCGGGCAAGCGATGCTGCTCCAGGCCGGAGGCAGCCCGTGGCGGCTCGCCGACATCGGCGAGGGCATGGCCCGCGCGCACCTGGCCCTTGCCGACACCGAGCAGGCCATCACCGTGTTGCAGCGCGTGCTCACGGCACGCCGCAAAGCTGGTGTTGGCTTCGTCACCGCCCGGACGCTGGCGGTGCTGGCCGACGCCCTGGTCGCCGCCGAACGCGGCGACGAAGCGCGCGAGTGCCGGTCGCAGGCTCTAGCTCTGCTGTCCGGCATGCAGGATGCCGCCGCACACGCGCTGCGCACAACCTTGACCGACGGCGAGCACTGACAACGACGCCCTTGCCTGGCTGGTGCGGCGCGTCCGGAGCGTCGGCCACGGACCTGGCCGGGCTCCACGACAGTGCACGTCGGCCCGGCGGATGCCGACGGCTGAGCGGATGCGGGCGCTGACGATGTCACGCCCAGCTGCTCGGGGTGCCGCACCCCCATGGCCGGTGCGGCGCCCCGAGCAGGGCCGAGGTGCCGGACAACACCGAACCGGTTCCTGAAACCGGCATCGGCCGATGACGGAGAGGCGGCGGCGCTAACACTGGCCACGGCTTGCAGCACGAGCAACCACCCGCGAGCCCGGGCACAGAGCCAGCCCCTGTCATCCACCAGTAGATCCGCCCCCAGGTGCGCACCACGCACCGCATCCATCCAGTGAGAGGAACCGAGATGACCGCAAACGCCCCGGCCACCAGCGGGATGACTTACCAGCCCTACCACCGGCACCTGGTCGACGGTCTGGCGCCGCAGCAGCGCATGTACGCCGAGCTGTCCGAGCGAGCCACGCTGATGCAGTGCCTGTCCCCGTCGGAAATCCCCGGCCAGCTGCAGACCCAGGAATGGGCGCGGGCCGTGTTCTCCTACAACCCCGGCTTCGCCGACGACGACCAGCGCACCGACATCGACGCCGCGGTCGCGGCCCGTACCGCCCGCAGGGCCCAGCTGACCGAAGGACGCTGCCAGTTCCACTTGTTGACGACGAGTTTCCCGCTGCGGTTCCGCCGCACCTGGCCGCAGCTGCCGGCACAGATCGACCGGCTCATCCAGGCCGCCCTCGAAGACCGATACCAGTTCGGGATCATCCCGGACGGCGCCCCAGCCCGACAGACCCCGCACACCTCGCTGTGCATTTACGACGGCGCCCTGGCCGAGGTGGAGACCTTCTCCGGGATGCTGTTCTTCGCCGACGCGCCGGACGTGGCTGCTAACACCAGAGCGTTCGAGGAGTGCGCACGGTTGGCGCTGTACGGCGAGGACGCAGTTGCCGAACTGCTGCGACTGCGCACAGAACTGATCGGCCCCTGACCTTTCCCGCTGTGCGGGGCTGCCTAGCAGTCTGCACAGCGTAGTGATTCGGGCTCACGGGTCGGCAGCGGAGCGTCGATAGATCGGTAGCTAAGAGGTGGAGGGATCAGTCATGACGGCGATGCGGTGGCGGCACGTGCCGGCGGCTGGGATTGATGCGGAGATTGACGTTGGCCAGCGAAGGGTCACGGTGCGGGTGGACGGCACGGCGGGGATGCCGGTTGTGCTGTGCTCGCCGCTGGATTCCAAACTGGAGTACTGGAATCCTCTCGTCGAGGTGCTGTCGGCATCGGCGATCGTGATCCGTTACGACCGGCCGGTGGAGCCGGGTCATGAGCTGATCCGTGACGGTCAGGATTTGGTGGCGCTGCTGGAGGCGCTGCCTGAGCACCTTCCGGTGGCCGGGCCGTACGTCGTGGTCGGGGCGTCGATCGGCGCCGTGGTGGCGCGTCTGGCGGCGCTTTCGGCCCCGTACCTGGTGGCCGCTTTGGTGTTGGTCGACGGCTCCCTTGAGTGCTTCGACGGCCATCCGGATGTGCCACAGCCCTGGCTGGACCGGTGGGGCGACGACGACCAGGTGGACGCGGTGGAACGGATCGAGCGTGCCTCGGCGAACGAGTGGCTGTCTGCTGCCGGGTATCTGGCGCCGTTGGGTGAGATGCCGCTGCGGGCACTGATTGCCACGAAGAAGGACTGGGGTGGGTTCGGGCACGATCGGGCCGTGACCGACGCGCTGGATCGGATCTGGCTGGCTGGAACTCGTCTGGTGACCTGCACATCCCTGTACGGGGTGTTAGTGGCGGCAGATACAGACCACCACATCGCCTGCGAGGATCCGCAGCTGGTGGCAGCCCAGATCGGGGCAGTCCTGTCGCGTGTGCCCGCCACCGATCCGCCGGTCACGCACGAGGGAGTGAGAGCGGCCAGTCACTGGTGGGCCGACCAGCTGCGTTACGACGATGCCGACAGCGCCCTGCAACCCCTGCCGGTAGACACGGACCCTTCAACGAGGCAGGGGCGGGCATTCCGCGCCGTGGCCGCGGACCAAAACGGGGTCGCCGCGGCTGCCGACATCCCGGAATCCTTCGATCCTCACCGCCTCACGGAGGCGCTGTATGAGGATGCCATGCGCTGTTATGCAGCTGGCATCCCCCAGTTGTTGGGCGGGCTGCATTCGTCGCTGGAATTCGGCGCGGTCGGGGTCAGCATCGGAGTCGGCACCGAGCCTGATGAGGTGCTGATGCGCGCGATGGCCGAGGCTGGGCTGCCGTCACGGTTACTGCCGATGCAGCATCGAACCGCCATCATGCCCGCCTACACCGCCGCCTACCGACGCGGGACCGCCCCGCAGGTACTGTGGCGGCATCCGACCCGCCCGATGCCGGCGTGCCCCGGCGACCCCGGGCAGGCTTGCGCACTGTCGGTGTTCCACCCCGGCGACCACCAGCCCGATCCCGGCAAGGGCGTAGCTGCGGATGATGGGGATGCCTCGACCCGAGAGGACGAGGCGTGATGGGCGACGGCATCCGACAGCGGGAGCAGCGGGACTGGGCTGGCCAGGACGAGTCGGGCTTGGCCGTTGGCACGGCGCCGCCGGCGTGGCCGCAGGGGTTGACGGTGCTGGTGAATGCCGGGCCGTGGCTGGCGTTGCCGACTGGCTCTGGCGGCCTGGAGGACGTGGTGGCCATGCTGGTCACCGGTCTACGGGAACGCGGCGTGCGGGTGGTGCTGGCCAGTGTCGGCGACACCTCCCTGCCGGCCGATGAGCTGATCTTCGCTTTCGACCACGGCCAGCACGCTCGGATGGGGCAGGCCTACGTCCAGGCCAATTCCATCGCTGCTGCGCACATGCAGGTCGTGATCAACCGGATCCGCGCCGGCGGGATAGAGCTGGTTCACGACCATCTGGAGATCTACGGACCGGCGATGCTGGCCACGATGGGCGATGACGCCCCGCCGGTGCTGCACACTGTCCACTGGCGCCTGGACAAGCACCAGGACTACAGCCGCTTCTACGAACTCCTCGACGGCCGTGGCCGGGTCGGCATCGTCGCCCGTTCGGCCGAGCAACTGAGCCGGTTCCCGGCGCCGTTGCGCCGTCAGGTGGTGGCCATCGTGCCCAACGGGACGGATGTGCCGTCTCTCGAGCTGCCGCCGCGGCGCGATGGCAGGTTGCTGATGCTCAACGACATCGCCCCGCTGTACGGCACCGACCACATCGCTGCGGCCTGCGCCGAGCTGGGAGTGGCGCTCACACTGGCCGGACCGCTGGCCGGAATGACGTCTGTAGCCGAGCTGCACCGGCTCCGGCAGGTCGCCGCCGTCGGCACCGATCAGCTGAGCGACCGCTCCGGCTATCTGTGGTTCGTCGCGAACGTTCAACCGCACCTGCGCGGCGGGCCGACAGGGGTGCAGTGGATCGGGACCGTGACCGGCGACCGGAAGTGGCGGCTGCTGCGATCGGCGGCGGCATTACTGACCACCTGTACGTCGGGTCAGTCGGTGATCCAGGCTTTGACGCTGGGGGTGCCGGTCATTACCACTGCCGAGTGGGGGGATCAGCATCTCGTGCGCGACGGGGTCAACGGGTTCATCATCGAGCGTGGCGCGGCAGCGCTGGGCGCGGCTTTGCAGAAGCTGCCGCGAATCAGTGCGCAGGACTGCCAGGAGAGCGTTGCCGACTACAGCGCGCAGTCCATGATCGACGGCTACCTTCGTGCATACCACCAGGCCGTGCATGCCGACAGCTGGGGGCGGGTGTGACTATCGGGCACAGGCCGCCGTCGCGCATGCGCCGCGCCGGCCCCTTTGATGGCCTGAAGTCGAAGGCGCGGCCAGTGACTGGAGCCGTTCTATGTAGTCGCGACGCAATGGTGTTCGAGACCGATCGCTGCATTGGGCAGTAAATCGAGGTCACCGGAGAAGATCCGTCTACTGAATCAGGATCATGCTTATGGATCGCATCATCAATCTCGACCACGCCGCTGACGAGATTTCACGGCGTCGAGGCGCCTGGCAGGCCGAAGGGCTCGATATCGGACCGGTGACGTGGCGTGACGAGGCGGCGAAGTGGCCGCATCAGCTCGAATTGGATCGTGCGAACGTCGCTGACCCCGATTCGGTGGGCGTCAAGATCAGCGGTCCGGGCGCGGAGCTGGAGGTGGTCCTGTTCCGCGGTGGCTGGACCCACATCGATACGCTAACGCGGGAAGGCGTCGACACAGAGACCCACGAAATACTCCGTGCGGCAGCGTTCGGGCCGATCATGGAGCACTGCGCATCCCGAGCCATCAGTGCCGGCCCCATCAGCCCAACTGAAACACTCGCTATCGAGCTGGCCCCAGTCCAGACATTTCGAGCCGGAACAACCGCCTGATCATCTTCACGTCGCGCCGGCAGCCGCTACTGTCGGCATAAACCTGACCTCTGACGAGCATCACGGCTCGACCTCAAACTGCGTGTTTATCGCGCACGCCAGGCCGTAGCCCTTGCGGCAGATACCGGACTGATCAGAACGCGCCGCCGGGAAAATCCCGCGGTGCTGAATGCGGGGGCAGGACCCATTCGGAGGGATCCGGCCTGGCCCATCGACCGGTCGGCGCCCGGCCCGGCCGGTACTCGTAGCTGAACTGCGAGGTGATTTCGGTGCCGTCGGGCGTGCGCTGCTCAAGATAAGACTTCATCTGCTCCAGCAGCTGGCGCCCATCGGGCTGGACGATGGTGGCGTCCGCGTGCTCGTCCGTGCAGTGGATCATGAACCAGTCCGGCGTTCCATCGCCGTCAGGGCTAAGAACCTGCTCGGCCGAGCGAATGAGCACATCGAAGATGTCTCTACCGTCCAGCGGCTCGCCGTCGACTCCGCGTACTGATACGTCCATGCGGTGCCTGTGCTGTTCGGGTCGGCCCTTCTCTTCTGGAAGGTCGCTGTCGTGGCGCGGAGCGAGCACCAGCCAGCCGCGTTCGAACTCCGCATCCAGACTCGGCCAGGACCGGTCGTGCGTCGCTTTGGCCAGAGCTAGGCGGTGCACGGACCGGTCCGCGCCGCAGACCGCCAGGTGACCTCGGCACGCCACGATGCCGTCCCAGCCGATGCCATGTTCGGCCAGCAGCCGCACCACCGTTGGGGAGTAGCGGTTCACCGCGTTGTCCTCCCAAGGGCTGAGGCAATCCGCGTGTGGGGTGTCGAACGGCCGGGATGTCGCCGAGGGACGAATTGTTGGGTTGTCGTCGAAGTTGGTCTCGGCGCCCAACACATCGCGAATAGGCGCGTTCACGCCCGCTGCTGCGGCGCTCGAGAGCAGGCCTGGGTCGTTCGCGGCCAGTCCAGTGCCGATGGTGAGGTCATGAACGGTCCGGTGTGCGGCGGTCATCACGGCAGTGCCGAGTGCCACGCTTGCGCTGTCGGGGACGTAGTCTTCCCAGCTGTCCAAGCCGGCAGCGGCCTGAAGCAGCCCCAGGTAGCGTCCCCCGTGAGCACGGTCGCGCCGTGCTACGTCTCCGACCAACCTCTTGGCTGCCAGCCAGCTTCGCCGTCGAAGAACGTCATCGCGGACGGTGCGCAGAGACGCGCAGGCCACGGCATCGGCGCTGACGTGGCCGGTGCGGTCGGGGATGACTGCCTGGTCCAGTGCGCACGCCAAGGTCACGACCGTCATGCCGAAGAAGTCGTCGGTGTAGCGGGCGCCGCCAGCTATCTCCAGCTCGGCCCACTGCTCGGGCATACGGTGGCGGTAGTCGGCGGCGAACGCCTGCGCATACTCAAGGCTCGTCGACCAGGCTCGGAATGACATAGCAGCTACGGTAGGACGGATCATCGCGCAGGGGTAAGAGGTTCGAGAAAGCAGTTGTGCTGGTAGCCGTGCTTTTTCGTGACCACGGTCACGGGTAGGGTGCACCACATGACGATCGTCGCCGTATCAGGGTCTTGCTGTTGTTCGGCTTCCTGCGCGCCGCATATTGGCCTGGAGCTGTTGTCGTGAACGGCGACGCGCAGTGGGCTGAGGCTGTCCAGCAGGTGTCGCTGTTGCTGCCGGACAACATCGACTCCGAGACGCTGCTGGCGTCGATCGGGCATGGCGTGGACGGCAATCTGCCGGCCGGGCCGGTGGCCACGTTCCTCGCGCTGGCGGCTTTGTCGATCTCGCGGCACGAGAAGGTGGCGGTTCCGCGGCTGCCGCTGGATCGGATAGCGGCACTCCTAGACTTCGAGGAGTTGACGCGGGCGCTGATCGACCCTGAGCATCGGCCTGCCGGGGTCGGTGATCAGGAGTGGGACCAGCTCGCGGAGTACGGTCAGGCCGAGTGGGAGCCGGTGTGGCAGATGCTGACCGAGCTGGCTGTGGACCTGGTGGCCGATCACAGCCAGGCGTGCCCCGTTGAGCCCGGTGCGCCGGTGAGGCTGGAAGATCTGCTGCGCCACCGCGGCGCCTACCAGATTCCGTACCGCGTGGCCGGCTGCTTCAGCAACATCGCCATCGATGCGGCAGCTTCGTGGTGGGCCGATCAAATAGACCGGCATCCGGATCCGGCCGCAGAGGACGCCCGCCCGATAGCCCCTGGCCACGCCGCGACCGAGGAACAAGCCGCCCTCTTCCGGCAAGAGCTGAAGCAGCAGATTATCCGAGGCATCAAGGAGCGGATTCAGCGCGGTCTTGGCGGACTGCGTCTCAGGCCATTGAGTACCAGGTCAGGTAGGCACCTGACTGAGGCGTATGAGATCGACGTCCGGCCTGCCTATGTGCCCGACGCGGTTCTGCACGCGGCCTTGGAGGCGGCCGAACTCAAATCGTCCGTGCTGCCGTTCGCCGCCCTGATGGTGCTGGCCCCGCAGGTCGTCATGGTCCACGACGCCGACTCTACGCAGACGATCATCTGGAAGCACCCGGTGCTACCGCTGCCGCCATGCCTGCGCAATGAATACGACAAGGACAACGACATCACCTTGTACTGCGTCCAGCCCATGTGCCACGAAGGCGACCACGTCTTGCGCTCCCGCGCCGCTGAAGGCTGGTCCCGCGAAGCCGAGGGCCTCCTTTCCGGCCAGGACACACCGCCGGCAGGCAGCTAGCCCGATGAGTTTGATCAGCAACCGAACACACCGATATCGAGACGGATCGGCGTTTGCCGGATGAGCAGACTGAAGAAGATCCGAAACGACAGATCCGCGCAACGCCCAGCCCCTGAGGCTGTCGAGTTCACTGTGAGATTCTGGGCTAACCTGCTGAGCTCGCCGCAGACCGACTTCGACTTCGTCAAGCCGGATGGAAGCACGCTGACGACGAACATGCCGGGCGCCGTGCGCGCCCAGTTCCCGCCGACTACCGAACAGATCACGGTGTTCACTACGCACCTGCTGGCCAGCATCGAAGATCCCCGTGGCCGCTGGTTCGGGACAGGGCGCGGCGGCGTTGAGCCGACGCGTGACCTCGGGCTGAACGGCCACCCCGGTTTCGTCATCAGCAGCGTCGGTCGGCTGTGCCCGCCATTGCAGCAGGCGGTGGCAGCGGCGGGCCTGACGATATGGCACCTCGGGCTGGGCGTGACATCCCGCACCATGCCCGCCTACGTATCGGTGACTTTGAAGCAGGACGAGCCCGAAGCCCTGGCATGGCGGCACCCGAGCATGGACCTGCCGCAGTGCCCGGCCACGAGACCGGCACCAGGTGGGCGAACCGTCCACTGGGGCGAAAGGCTCGGCTTCGACCGCCGGTCTGCACGCGACCAATGCGGGCACACCAAGTTCCATACCGGCGACCACGGGGACTGGACGACCGCGGAACGCCCGGGAAGGAATATGAGATGACGACAGACCTCAAGGACCAGACACACCCGGAGCTGTGGCAACAGGCACTGGAACGCGCTGGCGCCATCGTCGATCCGGCCCAGGGCGGCGAGGACAGCTTCGACTTCCTCGCGATCCGCGGCCTCATCGCCGTCGTCGACTACGCCGTGCTGGCCACCGGCGCTCAAGACGGCTGGGACACGACCTGGGCGCCGGTGCTTTATCACTTCTCGGCGAGCAGATTGCGCGACCTGGTGCGCAGCGCCATCCCGGCCAGTGGCGAGCTCGCACCGTTGCTGCCGGGCGACACGCCCGCGCAGACGTGGGCCTGGCTGGAGCGCAAATGGGACAACCTGGATGATCAGCCGCCGTGGGCGGGCACTGGCCTGTCCCGGTCCGTCAGGCCGGACTTGCCCGAAATGGCGACCGCCGTGTACTGGAATACGGCTAGGGACTACGTTCATCACGCGCTGGAGCGCGAACTCGGTGGCCTCACCCGCGGTACCCGCATCAAGGTCATCGACGGCGTCTACTCCGGGCTGTCCGGCACCATCGACGGGGCAGGCTTCGATGGCTTCGATGCCGTTCCCGACGAGCCGGTGCAGATCAACGGCTACTCGGTCGACTTGGACGGTCCCAACGGATTTGCGTTGCTCGGGCTCGACCAGATCACGATCGAGGACAGCAACAACCCTGGTCAGCAGGGGCTAGGATCGGCGTCCGGGCTCGATGTCGCGTAGCCGTGAACGGGCGACGCCGCCGGTTGTAGTAGGCGTCGCGGCGGTGCGGCAGCTCGTCGAGCACCTAGTGGCTGACCGGCCTGCTGCCGGCGGCAACGGCGGCCAGCAGTTTTGGCGTTGGGGTTGTGCCCGATCCAGGGAATTGCGGTGGACGGTGTTAGGACTCTTCGAATCTCCTCGCCCCACGCCTTTCGTGGACAGGCCTGCTCACCTTGATTTCCCACCCTTACGCCGGTTGGGACGAGGCGGACTGCGGTCTGCCGGGCCGTTCCCCATCAAGTGGGCGTGTAGAAGGGACCCGGTCCGCAGCTGTCGATCCGTTCGTGCGGGACTGGGAGCGAGAGGGGCGGCTGGCTCATCAAGCGGCCCTGCACCCAGTCTCCGCAAGATCCGAACCATTCCGGTAGCGACGGCCGGCGGCAATCACAAGGCCGTACTGCACTGCCGTAGCCGCTTGTATACAGGCGCTGAAAGTAATTGTGTGCGGGAGCAAACGGCTAAGATCCTAGGAGCCCGGATACGGCGTGAACGCTCTACAGGATGGATGGCCGCGCCGTGATAAAGATCGTGACATGGAACATGCGTGACCTGTTCCTCAAAGGCGCGCGCGAGACGCGACTGGAGCAGTTCGGCGGCATCCTTAAGGCGATCGACCCGGACATCGTGTGCGTGCAGGAAATCCGCGGGCACGACCCAGGAGGTTCCCTGGCGCGGCTGGGCGAGGCGGCCGGCCTGGACTGGCGTGCGACGCCGGGCTGGATCGACTACGACGACGGCGAGATGCCGACGGCTGCCGTCGGTATCGCCGACAGCGATTTCCATGTCGGGCTGCTTTGGCGGCCGGGGATCACGCTGTTGCCCGGCACCTTTCGTCAGATCGGTCGTGGTGATGGCGGGCTGTGGCATGCCGCCGCGTCGGCTGCTTTTGACATTGGCGGCCCTGTCCCGCTCACCGCGATTGCCTGCCACCTCGATCCGTTCCGGCCCGAGCTGCGCTTCTCAGAGGCCGCCCGGATCGCCTCACTCGCGATCGGCAAGGTCGCCATCGTCGGTGGCGACTTTAACTGCGTCTCTGCCGACCGTCGCCCCGATGGAACCTTCTACGATCCGGACCCGATCGAGCAGGGGGGCTGGCACGACGCCGCCACCTTCCAGGTCAATTGGAACGACGACCCCGATGCCCCGACGCGCGTCGACCGTCGCGCCGCCGAGCGCTTGCGACGCGCCGGGCTCGTCGACGCCGCCGCCGCGGTGAATGCGCCCTGGCAGCCGAGCTCGGGCCACTGGCCCGACGACCCGCACGGGCCTCGGCGGGTCGACCGAATCCTGGTCACGGTCCCGGTTCGACCTGCCGTGGTTTCCCACCAGGTGATTAACGCCGATTGCGATCGACTACAGCTCGCCTTCGATCCGGGTCTCCTGTCGGACCATCTTCCGGTGATGATCGAGCTCGACGAGATGCTCCTGCATTCACTGTGACGGACAGCGCGAAACGGTGCTCGCTAGGATCGCGTAGCAGGACATTGTGCTGAGGAGGGGTCCAACCGATGGCTGAGATCAGCGACGCTGACCGCGAGAGGCTGCAGGGCGTGATTCCGCCGGCCAACTTGGAGCGGATGGGCCGGATGGCCGGTTGGGCCTACCGCCTGGTCCTGGCCATGGTCGACGATCAACCTGAGGTCGTGGCCGCCGTCGTGGACAGCATTTCCACCTTCGACGATCAGCCGGGGCGCCCGCCATACCCGCTGCCCAGGTGGAACTTCGTTGCCGAACGCGTCCAGGAGGTTGCCGAAGGCTGGTTGACGGTCGCACTGGACACCGGACGGTTCTCCGGCGCGGTGATGGCCAGGGGGGCGGCCGCCGTGCTGGCGACGTCGGCCCCGCCCCGGTACCGAGACGGGGCGATCGCGATGCTCGACCCATCCAGGCAGGCTGTGCCCAGCGACGGCGACGAACGCAATATCGAGGCGGTGTTGATGGCGGCCGCGCTCGGCGCGTGGGCAGCCCGCAACCGGAAGGTGTTCCCGATCCGGGAGGCCGTTCGACTGAAGATGATCGAAGGTGCCCGCGATGCCGAGGCGACTGCTCTCGGTGTCCCGTACGCGGAGAGGGTCAGCGAGGTCAGCGACGCAGACGCGCTGGCATTCATCGAGCAGATGTACGGTCACTGCGACATCCCGGATGATTCAAGTCAGTGGGGCCTGGCTGAGATCGATATCGTCAGCATGGTCAAGTTGCATCTGCTCGAAACCCCGGCCGATGCCACCAGCCCGGAACAGACCCGAGACCTCGACGAGCAGATCAAGAGGCGCTTGCTGGCGGCGCTGGCCACCGGCCGCAGCGCAGCCACTGCCGCCGCGCCAGCTCCGCCACGGCGACCGCCGACGCAACGGCACCAGCCCAAGCGGAAGAAACCCAAAGGCAAACGATGAATGCGCCGCCGCCGCGCTTCCATAGGCGCAGCCCCGGGGCGGCCTGCCGTGTGGTGCACCTGCGGCGGCGGCATTGCAGGACACCGGTATAACCACCCGCCGCCGTACGCGGTCACCGGCTGCTGCCGCCTGCGGTGCGAGCGCCGTTGATGGCAGCGGCGATGGAGGAGGCTGCGGCGTGTTTCAGTTCGTCATACACCGAGGTGTAGGTGTCGCGGGTGATCACGGTGGTGGAGTGTCCGAGCATCTCGGACACCACTTTCACATCTACCCCGGCGGCCAGCGCAAGGGATGCTGCGCCGTGGCGTAGGTCGTGAAGGCGGATTGGTGGCAGGTCGGCCTCGTTTACTAGGCGGTGGAACTGGTCGGTGACGTAGGCAGGGTGCAGTGGGGTGCCGTCGGGGTTGGTGAACGCCAGACCTGTGTCCGCCCAGCCCGGGCCGTGCGCGAGGCGGGCCTTCTTCGCGGCACGTTGGTGGGTCTTGACGATCCCCACTGAGAACGCGTCCAGGGCGACTTCACGCTCACCGGCCTCGGTCTTTGGCTTGGTGATCGCGGTCTCCCAGCCGTTCTGCACGATCTGCTGCGCCACTGTCATGACTTTGGTGTCGAGGTTGAAGTCGATCCAGCGCAGCCCGCACGCCTCGCCGCGGCGTAGCCCGGTGAAGGCGATCAGGTGGTACAGCGCGAACAGTGGGTGCTTGGCGGCGCGTTCCAGGAACACCGAGGTCTGTTCGGCGGTCCACACCATTACCGGGGAGGCGGTCTCGCCGGTTTCGCGCCAGCGCGCTACGCGCTGGGCGTTCCACACCAGGGCCTTGGGCCGCCTGCCGGATTCCAGCTCTACCAGCTTGGCCACGTTGACAGTGATCAGCTGCTGCTTGCAGGCCGCCGACAGCGCCGAGCGCAGCGTGGAGCGGATCCGTTGCCTGGTGGCGGCTTGCGCCGCACGCCGGTACGGCGGCATTTCGGCGAGCTTGGCGCGGCAGGCTGCGACCGCCGCCGGATCGGAGTCCTTCCATGCCTTCTTCGCCGCGGCCTCCATCGCGCGGCGGGCCGCGTTTTCGGCCGGGATGATGTCTGCATCCTGCTCGATCACGGCGAACATTGCCTGCACGTGGGAGACCCGCAGCTTGTCCAGCGGGATGTGGCCAAGGTGCGGGCGGAAATAGTTCTCGATGTGTGCGCTGTAGGCGCGCCGGGTTCCGGTGGCGATCTTGCCCTTGCCTGTCAGCCACTCGGTCAGCCACTGATCGACAGTGATCTTCGCGATGATCGGGGTGCCCAGTCGGGTGGCGGAGCGCAGCTCCTCCACTGACGGCAGTGGCCTGTGCGCTTTGAGGGCGGTGCGGATCCGCTCGACGATTTCGCCGCGTATCCGCAGTGCTTCGACGGGGTTGTCGGCGTGCTCTTCGGACAGTGCTACAAGGGCCCGGATCTGCTTCACGGTCTCTTCGGCCGCGTCCTGGGTGGTCAGGCCTCCTTGAGCCAGGTGGCGCTCGGGCTCGGGCGCCATGTTGATCTCGATTTGGAAGTGCCAGCTGCCGTGTTTCGGGTTCCAGCGGTTGCCGGCGGACGGTTGTCGAAGCTGCGGGCAGTTCGCGCCCAGGCGTCGCATCTTGGGCTTGCCTGTAGCGTCCAGGACTGCTGAGCCGTCGGGGCCCAGGACGGCCTCGCGGCAGCCGCACTTCTTAAAGACGGGGTTCTTCGCCAAAGCAATGATCCATTTGTTTCGTGATCCGGTCGCGGAGTGCAGCCGAGCCCGTTGCGGGGCAGGGCGCTGCCCGCGCCGCACACGCGGCCTGGGGCGGCAGCGTGTGCGGCGCGGAAATCCGCGGGTTGCGGGTCGATCCATCCGTCGATCCCGCCCCTACGTCAAGTCGTTGCTGGTTGGGTCGCTGCGTTCGATGAGTTTCAGCGTTATCGGTCCGACGGCTGTGTCGGTGTGCCGGTCGGCGGGGCCCGCGAGGTCGATGCCGAGGACGCGCAGCAGCTCGGCGGTGGGTACTCGATAGCCGCGGCCGATGGGTATGACGCGAACGGGAAACGTCCTGGCGGCGGCCATCTTGTAGGCGCGGGTGCGTCCGATGCCGAGCATCCGTCCGGCGGTGACGATGTCCAGGCTTACCGGCAGGTCGTGGATCTGGCCGAGTGTCAGCCGATGCCGGGCGCCGGCGGTGGTGTCGGGCATGGGTGTGTTCCCTTCTTCGAAGTGCCTATGGCCGGCGTTGCTGGGGTTGGCAGGCAGCCTCTGGCCGGGGCGGTCAGCGGTTGTGGCGGGCCGGTGTGCGCTGGCCCTGGGCACGGCGGCCCGTTGTGTTTTGCGGGTGGGTGCCAGTGGATCTGGCAGCACCGCACCGGTCTGAAACACTCAGTTGATGAGGGCGTGGCTGGCAGAAAGCAGGCGCGGGTCGGTGACCCACGGGGGCGCGATCTGATCGAGGCCGGGGCACAGCCACTCGGCGGTCACCCGCGCCCAGGCGGCCAGCCGCCGGGCCGAGATCTGCAGGCTGTGGGCCTCGGACCACAACGCCGCGCGGGCCCACTCAGCCGTCGGCCCGCCTTCCTCCTGGACAAGCCGGTGTTCCGCGGCCAGCAGCCGCAGGTAGGCGTCCGGCTCGAAGTCGTCGTCGCTGGCTGGCATGCCGGTTTGGGCGTCCCAGTGCTCGCCGAGCCATCCGCCCAAGACGTCGGCGCGATGGGTAAGCTGCCGATCCTCGGCGGTGAAGGCGCGTAGCGCTACGGCATAGCGGTGCTTGTCGCCGTGCTCGGCGACGATGCTGTGCTTGACCGCCAGTGCCCGGCTGTAGGCCAGGGCCTCGCCGGTCGCCGCGGCCAAGCGCGCCGCCGCGGCGTACTGGCTCGTGCCGTGCAGCGCCAGGACAGCAAGCTCCAGATCGCTGCAGGCAACGGCCCCGGCCAGGTTGAGAAGCTGTCGGCGGTTGGCCGGTCGGGTGCCGGCGGCGGTCCGGCCGTGCTGGGAGGTGAGTCGTGCCAGGCGCTCGGCATTGCTGGCCGAGGCGCGCACGGTGATCGCATCGGGGACCTCCCGCAGCGCGGGCTGCAAGAGAGATCGACCGGAGGCGACGGCCTTCGGGGTTTTGCGAGCAGCACGCATAGGGGCTCCTTGAAGGCGGAGTGTGAGTCGGGTCAGGGTTGGCGAGTCGCCGAGAGATCGGGACAGGCGTCGCTGGCGCGCTGCTCGGCCCGAGGAGCCCGAGCGGATGGGTCAGCGCCGGTCGCCTGACGTCCGGCCGTCAGCGCTGCGGCGCACACTGCGGCCAGGACAAAGAACAAGTAGTCCATGAAGCTGTGCGCGCCCGAGACGTTGTCGAACAGCTCGCCGAAGCGGTGGGCAACGACCGCGAGCGGCACGTCGTACCGCCAGTTCAGGTCCAACCCGACGCCGAGGACATCGCCGCACCAGCCGACGCCGAACGCCAAAGCGGCGGCCAGCGGCGGAAACCAGGCGCGACGGGCCGGCGTGCTGGTGAGCACTCGGGCCAGCGCTAGACCGACGAGCAGGCTGGCATATGCGAAGTGGTGCTCCGTGGCGCCGGCCAGCACCGCCCAGGCGATCGTGAGGCCGACCGCGGCGGCTGCGGCGCGGCCGATCGCCTTCGCCGGGCTTGCGCCGCGGACACCGGTCGGGTCGGTGGCCGGCTGGTGGCCGATCGTGGGGACAGGCATGCAGAACTCCTTGTCAGAAGATGGGGAAGGGTGAGCGCGGCCCGGCCGGACACGTCTGGCTGATCAGCGGGCCGCGGTAGGGATGTGAAAGGCGTGGGCTCGAGAGCGAGCGCCGCGAGGGTCACTTGCACGCCGGCCGCGACATGGGAGTCATGCCGGGGCTGGGCCGGCGGTGGTTAGGCTGGCTGTCCGGTCAGGTGCGTGGCCAGTACTTCAGCGGCCTTCAACGCCGAGCCGTTGTCTTCGGCCGGGTAGTTGTCAGAGACGGCGGCGATCTTGTCGCCGACGCGCACCAGGATCAGCTCGGGCTGCTCGTAGCTCGCGGCATCCGGCCCCGTGGCGTGGATGCGGATGTCGAGGGCTTCGTCCCCCAGGCCCGGGATTGCGGCGGCGGTGACGGTTCCGCCGACGGCAGTGCCGTCGGGGGCTGGGGCGTTGAACGCCTTGCAGCGCTCGGCCAGCGCCCTCACTTCTGCGATCTGCTTCGCAGCGCCGCCGGGGTTGGTGCCCGCGAGCACGATCTGCGCGATCGGGGTGTTGTGGAAGGTGATGGTCTCCTTGGCGTACGCGGCGCGGTAGTCGGTGCTTGCCTCGTCGGCGGACAGCTGCGGCAGGGCAGAGCAATCGGCGCCGAGCAGCGCAGGCGCCGGACGGCCGTCCGGTGTGGTCCAGTCCGAGCCGCTATCGGTGGCGTCGGTGACAGCGACGCCGGGGGCCAAGTCCGAGCTGGCCGGCAGCAGAGTCTTCAGCTCGCGGCCGGTGGCGGTCGCGTCCGGTGCGCCGGCGGTTGCCGGGATCTGGACGGCGGTGCGCGCGGCGCCGGAGTTCGCCGGGTGGTTGCTGCCGCAGGCCGTGAGGCTGGCGGTGATCCTGCCGACGGCGGCGAGGTAGATGGCGGCCTTGGCCAGAGTGGTGCGGTGGTTCAAGCGGTTCTCCGTGCTGTCGGTGCTCTGGCGGTTGGGGCCGGTCCGATTGGTGCGGATGTGGAGCTCCTGGTGGGATCGAAGGTCGTTGTTGCAAACGGCGTCGCGGGCCGGCAACGGGTGGGCGAAGCCGCTCTACGTGAACGGGCTCTACTTGTCGGCCAGGCGGCCGGCGAGGTACTTGGCGGTCGAGACGGTGGCGCCCTCGTTGTGGGCCTGGTCGTTGTCGGAGGCGGCGGCGAGCTTGTCGCCCACGCGGACGATGACCACCTCGGGCTGGGAGTAGTGCGCGGCGTTCGGGCCGGCGGCGGCCACGCGGATGCGGATTGCCTCGTCGCCGATTCCCGCAAAGCTGTCAATCGCGACGGTGCCGCCGACTGACAGACCGGTGGAGTCGGGGGCGGTGAAGCTGGCGCAGCGCGCGGCGAACGCCCGCAGCTCGGCCAGCTGCCGGGCCGCGTCGCCGGGGTTGGTGGACGCGACGACGAGCTGCACGCTCTCGCCGTTGTTGTCGAGTTCCTCGCTGGCGTAGGCGGCGCGGAAGTCCGCGGTGGCGACGTCGGCGTTGAGCGACGGGGCGGCGGTGCAGTCCGCGCCGGGCAGCGACGGTGTGGGCAGATCGGCCTCGGCGGTGACGTCGGTGCCAGTGTCGTAGACGCCGGAGACGGTGATGCCGGAGGCGAGCTGCGCTGTGGTCGGCAGCAGCGCGCGCAGCGCCAGTCCATTGGGTCCGGCCGGGGCCGATATGGCCGGTGCGGCTGGCCTCGCCACGGCAGATGAGGCCGAGGCCGCGGGGGCGGCGGCGGTCGGCCGGTGTGGGGCCGTGCTACAGGCCGACAGGGCGGCGAGTACAACGCCGGCGGTGGAAGCGACGACCGCGACGGTGGCGATACGGGGGCAGGTGATTCGCAAGGACTTCTCCTGTCGATGGCTGGAATGGGGACGGCAGCTCGAGGCGGTCGCGATGACACGACCGCTCCTCGTGTCCGAAGCGGTCAGGCCGGTTGGCGGTGATCGGAGATCACGGCGTCGGGGCCACCGGCGTCGACGAGCCGTCGCGCGTGATTGCGGCACAGCCGCAGTCCGCGGGTGCGCGGGGTGCGTCCAGTCGCAACGGGTGCTGCGCGACATCGCGGGAAGCGGCCGTCTTCGGGCCAGGTGCGGCGGCACGAGCGGCACCAGGGCCCGGCCGGATCGATGACCAGCGCAACGCCGCATCGATCGCACAGCGATGGCTGGCCCTGGCATTGGTCGGAATCGCTCCGGACGCTCAATCGCAGTCCTGTTCCGGCCGGCGCGCGCATTCGCCTGGGCTCTGCTCCTCGCACGTGCTTCCGCACGCCGCACTGCCTGGGGCGCACGGCCGTAGGGGCGCCGCTTCAAGCGGCCGGCGCAGGATGATCACGTCCTCGTGCGTAATGCAGGCCTGCGGTTGCCCGGCTTCCCGTTCCTTGCGGATGTTGGCCAGTTGGAAGAACGAGGGTCTGGCGATGAACTGGCTGTCGCGGATCCCGCCGAGCAGCGCCACGCATCGCTCGATGGGTTCCAGTCCGGCGCGGACTCCGGCGGCGATGACTTCACCGGGGAGGTCGACCAGTTCCCCGTGCTCGCGCCATGGCCGGGTGGTGATGACCACGACGCCGCCGGGCCGAAGAAGCGCTCGGCACCCGGTCAGGATCTGCGCGAAACCGTCGATCAATTCGGCGACCTTGACGTGCGCGAGGTTGCCCTTGTCGGTGGAGTATCGGTAGTCGAACTTCTGCACTCCGGACTGGCCGGTCTCTGCGCTCGGTTTGACCTGTCCGTGCAGACTCGCCCCGTACGGCGGTGAGGTGATCACGAGCGCCGCAGTGCCGTGGATCTTGGACGGTACGGCGGCCAGGATTTGGCGGGCGTCGGCGTTGAAGACGGCGGCGTCGCCGGGTGCGTGTTGGGAGCGAGCCAGGGCGATGTTCGCCTCGGCCAGAGCGGTCCAGCGGGCCTCGTATTCGGTGCCGACGGCGCGCCGTCCGAGGTGCATCGCCTCCACGAGCGTGGTGCCGATTCCGCACATCGGGTCGACGACTAGATCACCGGGTTCGGTGTATTGGCAGATGGCGTGCCGGACGATTTCCGGGAGCATCTTTGCCGGGTGAGCCACGGAGGCCGGGACGTAGCGGCTGGACCGCTGGGAGCGGGAGTTGCGCTGCGCGGTGAGCCACACCGAACCGCGGTGCGCACGGTCTGCGGCGTGCTCGATGGCGGCGAGTGCGTCGGGGTCGGTGATGACGATCTCGCCGGTGGTCTCGGGGGCAGTTTCAGCGGTGGTTTCGGGCATCATGCAGCGCCTTTCCGGGTGGTGTTGGTGAAGATCAGGACGTCGTGGTGGACGCGGGGGTGGACCCGGGTTCCGGAGTCCTGCCGGGCGACGTCGGCCAGGACGACGGCGTCGGCCGGAGTGGCGATCGCATCGCCGGTGACGTCGGCGTCGATGACGGCCAGGTGCTGCAGGTAGAGGAAGCCGGCCCGGCGGGCGATGTTGATGGCCTGCGAGGTGACGTCGGTGAATCCCGGGCCCGGGGCCGGCCGCTCGAGTGCGACCGCGACGATGCCTCCGTTGACGACCAGTGAGCGGACCTGGTTCACGATTCCGAGCAGTTCCCCGACGCCGGACCGCTGCGAAGACTCTCGGTACCCCTGCACCGAAACCCGTGCCGGCCGGGGGCGTCCCTCGATCACGGCAAGGCCGGTGGGGCCGGTGCCGAAGCGGCCGTACTCGCGGCGGGCGGGGGAGTAGAACTGCTGGAAGTTGGCCTTGAGGTTTTTCGGGCGTCGGGTCTCCAGCAGGATCGCCGAGTAGCCGGGTCGGAGGTATTCATCGATCAGGTGGCTCACGGCCCAGTCCGGCAGGACCCCGTTGTCGGACCCAGTCTGGGTGTGGGTCCAGTTCGACGTGCCGCGGGTGTTGAAGCAGACGGTGGTGGGGAGGTCGATTCCCTTCGTGCGGGGCGGGCGGTTGCCGCCCGCGGTGGCCCTGCCGGCCGTGATGGCGGGGTGGGTGTTCTCGGGGGTGGTGTTGTTCTGCATGTCGGTGCGGTGTCGTGCCGCCGCCGAGCGTTCGTGCTGACCTACACCAGAAGGGAGTTTCAGACCCGATTTTTCTCAAGGCCCCCGCGAAAACCCAGGTAGACCGGGATGTTTTTGCGTTTAGTAACTGCCGCCGAGGCCAGCTCCAGCCGGCATGGCCGGGCCGTTGAAGGGCCGGCGGACATCGTCGGCGCTGGCCGCAGGCCAGGTGCAGGCTCCAGGCGGCCCGGACATGCAGGATGCCGGCCGTCGCTCGCGCTACTAACGTCCATCGGTGCAGGTCAGCGCGTAGCTACTAACCGGCCACCGTGTCAGCGGGATCTTCGCGCCGCCGGCAGGAGCGCGCCGTCGCGCCGGGCCGGAGGCAAGAGCCCAGGCCCAACCTTTTCAAGATCTTTTCCGGTCTGAGTGTGGTGTCGGCGTGCAGGCGAATCGGTGCTGCTCAGCGCCGAGCTACTAGCGCTGCGCGGGACGTCCGGGCAGGGATTTAGTAGCGACTGATTCCCCGGTGAGTCTCCCGTGAGTCTCCACTGATTCCCGGGTGAGTCTCCACTGATTCCCCCCTGGTTTTCGATGTGGCTCCCCCTGCCGCGGCGCACAAGCCTGCGGCCCTTTTCTCCGGGAGCCCACATGATCGACATTGATGACAACGACGCCTACGTCGCCCCGTCGGGCCTGACTCCGCTGGACCACCTGCGCCACGCTTTCACCGCGCTGCTGGCTGCCACCGACCAGCCTGCTCTGCCCGGCGCGGAGCTGGGCTGCGGGCTGCCAGAGCGGGACATCCCGCTGTCCGAAATGAAGATGATCCTGATGTCGCAGACCACCGCCGCCGAGGCTAAGCGCGCGATCTGGACGGCGCTGGTCCAGCGGTGCCGGGCCGGGATGCCGGAGTGGATTTTCGCCGCCACCGGCCTGGCCTACCCGGGCCTGGCCGGGCAGGCGCTGCGGATCTGCCAGGCCGCGCCCGGCGACCGCGACGACATCCAAGGCGAGCTGCTCCTGGAGTTCGTCGAGGCGCTGTATGTGATCGACACCTGCGACCCGGACATCGCCGATATCGCCGGCTGGCTGTGCAGCCGGGCGGTGACCACCAGCCGCAAGGCCCGCGAGGCTTTGGACATCACCGGCACGGTCGCGACCAACAAGGTCCCGGAGTCCGCAGCGCCGAGCCTGCAGGTCTCGCACCCGGACATCGTGTTGGCCCGCGCGGTGCGCCTGGGCGTGCTGGCGGAGAAGGAGGCCGACATGATCGCGCGGCTGTTCCTGGAGAACCAGCCGGTTGGCAAGGTCGCCCGCGACACGATGCCCCGCGGTAGGGGATGCGCCAACCGCACCAAGACCCGCGGGATCTCCGAGGCCACGTTCTACCGCTACCGCAACGAGGTCACCGGCAAGCTGGCCGCCGCGATCGAATCCGGGATCCTGCGCAGTTACTAAACGAGGGGCCGGGCCGAGTTACTAAACGCGAAAACGCGGTCCTTGACCAGCAACGATGCCGAGTCATTGAGAAAAACCGGTCCCGAAACTCCCTTCTGGTGTGCCAGGCCGCTCCGGCCGACACGACACAGATCCGCCCGCAAGACCCGCCCTCCCCGGGGTCGCCGCCCGCGTGGTGCTGACCCTCCCGCAAGACCCGACATCTCACCCTCGCCCTTTTGAGAGGAGGAGGTGTCGTGCCCCCGGGGAGCGCGAGTCCCGCGATCTGCTCCGGCCGCCAGCCGCCTGGTTCGCACCCTCCGCGCCGCATCGCCGCGCGGATCCCCCAGTTCAGAAAGCGAACCACCAATGCGCCACCTCCACCCCCGCAACGCCCGCGCCCGGCGCGCAGCCGTCACCGCCACGGCCTGCTTCTCGATCCTGATCCTGGGCGCCGCCGCCCCGGCGATGGCAGACACCCACGGCCAGGTTTTGGCCGTCGGAGACATCCCCACCGTCATCGGCAACCTGCGCACCTGGCTGATCGGGATCCTGGCCACCGTCGCCACCTTGTTCCTCACGCTCGGCGGCGTCCGCTACGTCATCTCCGGCGGCAACCCCGGCGAGATCGAGAAGGCCAAGAGCGCCTTCAAGTCCGCAGCCGTCGGCTACGCCCTGGCGGTCCTGGCCCCGGTCTTCATGACCATCCTGCAGAGCGTCGTCGGCTGACCGATGACCACCACCAACCCCAGCGCCGGGCGCCCGCGAACCTGCGGGCGCCCGGCCCATAGAAACCCCGTCCTCCGGCTCGTTGCGACCGCTCTCGCGGTGCTGACCGGCCTGATCCTTCTCCTAGCCACCGCCACGTCCGCCTCCGCCGCGACGTCTGGCGAGGCAGTGCCGGCCACGACGATCCTCGCCGCTGATCCGGCGCCTGCGCCGAGCCCTTCACCGTCTGTTCCCGGCATCGGCCTGGGCCCCGGCGCGCCGGGACCGGTGGTCACCGCACCGCCCCCGGCAACCGCCCCGAGCACATCGTCCTCCGGCGACGACCCGTCCTGGTGGGACATCCCCGGCCAGATCAAAAAGGCCATCGATGACTTCTTCGCCGGCCTGGTGAAGGACGCGCTCAACCCGGTCCTGTCGCTGCTCGGCAGGACGCTTCTGGCCACGCCGGACGTGACGACGATGGGCCGGGTCGGGCAGATCTGGACCGGTATGGCCGTGCTCGCGAACAGCCTCTATGTGCTGTTCGTCTTGGCCGGCGCGGTCATCATCATGACTCACGAGACGCTGCAAACCCGGTACGCCGCCAAGCAGATCATCCCCCGGCTGTTCGTCGGGTTCATCGCCGGCAACGCGAGCCTGGCGCTGTTCGGACTCGTCATCCACGTCGCCGACATCGTGTCGATGGGGATCATGGGCCAGGGCCTTGACCCGAACCAGGCCGGGCCAGCTCTCGCCAACATGATCACCGGGTCGATCACCGGCCTCGGCGGCGGGATCTTCCTGTCGATCCTGGGCCTGGCGGTCGCCGCGATGGCGATCGTCCTGCTCATCACCTACATCGTCCGCGTCGCTCTGGCGATCATTCTGGCGGTGTCCGCGCCGCTGGCGTTGGCGACCCTGGCGCTGCCGCAGACCGAGGGCGTGGCCCGGCTCTGGTGGCGCGCCTCGCTCGGCACCCTGGCCGTCCAACTCGGCCAGTCGCTGACGCTGATTGCCGGGCTGCAGGTGCTGCTGGACCCCGGCGGCGTAACCGCGATTGGGCTGCCGACCGGCAGCGGATTCGTCGATTTGCTCGTCTTCTTGGCGCTGTTCTGGATCCTCATCCGGATCCCGGTCTGGGTCAGCCGAATGATCTTCGGGCGGTCGCATTCGAAGCTGATGAGCCTCGGCAAGGAAGTCCTGGCGTACAAGGCCATGGGCTTGGTCGGCAAGGCGGCCCAAGGCCGCGGCAAACCGTCCGGCCCGGACGGCGCGGTACCCAACCGTGCGCCCAGCACCGCCCTGGCACTGCGGTCCGCTGCCGGTGGAGCAAGTGGGGGTGGCCGCGGCGGCGGATGGAGCCCGGGTCCGTCTGTCTACACCGTCACCCGCGTCCCCGGACCGTCGGCTCCGGCCACGATCGGTCGGGCGCTTCCGGGAGCCGGACCGCGATTGGCGATCGGGCCTGGCCCGGACGGTGGAGCTGCGCCGCCCGGGCCGCCGGAGCTGGGACCGGGGCCACGCGGGCGGCGTGCGAGCAATCCGCCCGGCGAGGTCTACGGCCCGGCGCGCGGTCCGATCCCGATGCCGGCGGGCAGGCAGGGCCGGCTGGATACCCGGCAGCGTGCCGCGACCGAGGAGCCGAAGCCGCGCCATGTCCAACGCGGTCTGTTCCCGCCGGTACCTAAGACGCCGCGCCCGGCACCGGCCTCGACGATCTGGCCGGAACCGGCTGCTCCGGCCCGGCCGAGGGTCCGCCAGGACGCGCTCTTCCCCCGCTCGGCAGCCCTCACACCGCCACCGGCGGCCTCGCCAGCCGAGCCGGTCCGGCCGATCAGCGCGCCCCGCGCCGCCGTCGCACCATCCGCACCACCTCCGCCGATCCCCGCAGCCGGTCCGGCACGCATGACCGCGGCACCCTCCGCGGCCCGCCCGATGCGAACACCGGCCGACGCGCCGCTGCGGCGCATCGAACCGGCCCGTCCGGCATCCGCTCCCACCCCTACTCCCGCTCCGCGCGCGCCTCGCGCGCCCCGACAGAAGGGTCCGAATCCGTGACCGGCAAGACCACCTTCAACGCCCGCCGCACCCGCTACTGCTCGCGCGCCCGGCACCGCCGCCCGCGCACCTTCCGGCGGATGCCGATCGCCCGGCTGCTGGCCGCCTTCCGCGCCCGCCAGAGCGCGGCGATGAACATCCAGATGCGGCCGGCCAAGCAGATCGCCCGCGCCGCCCGGCACGAGCAGACCCGGCAGCTCGGCGGGCGCTGGCATGTCTGACGGCGAGTTCTACTACACCGCCCGCATCCCCGCCGACATCGACCGGCCTGATGCTCTCGTCATCGGCTTGTCGTTCCGGCAAGTGGCGATCGTCGCCGGCACCGGTGCCGGCTGCTGGCTCCTCTACACCGCCATCCACGCTGCTGCTCCGCACCTTCCGGTGCTGGCCGTGCTGGCCCCGCTGGCGATCGTGCTGACCATCGCCGCCGGCATCGCCCTCGGCTCGCGGGACGGGATCACTGCCGACCGCTTCCTGCTTGCGGCGATCGCCCATGCCCGCCGGCCCCGCCGCCTGGTCGACGCCCCCGAACAAGGAGTTCCGCCGATGCCCACGTTCCTGCCAGCCCGCTGGCGCAACGCCCAAGGGCCCGCGCCTTCGCCGCTGAACCTGCCCGTGGCCGGCGTCGACGGCCAGGCGGTGGTGGACCTCGGGGAGTCCGGGGCGGCCGGGGTTGCGGCCTGCTCGACGGTCAATTTCGCGTTGCGTTCGGCCGGGGAGCAGAACCACCTGGTCGCCGGGTTCGGCCGGTTCCTGAACTCCCTGTCCGGCCCGACCCAGATCCTCATCCGCACCCGCCGCGTCGATCTGGCCCCGATGGTTCAAGCCCTCGAGGCCGACGCCGGCGGGCTGGCGCACCCGGCGCTGGAGGCCGCGGCCCGCGACCACGCCGCCTTCCTCGCCGACATCTCCGCCAGCCGGCGCCTGCTGTCCCGCCAGGTGCTGCTCACCGTGCGCGAACCGGACGCCGGCAAACACGGCGCAGACGTCGGCCCGCGGATCACCCGCCGCCTGGCCGAGGCCGCCTCAGCACTGTCCGGCGCCGGAGTCATCGTCGCCGCCTACACCCCGACCGGAGCCGCGGACCTGCTGTCCGAAGCCTGCGCCGGCACCGCGGCCTGAACCCACACCCATGAACCCGCCCTACAAGGAACGGAGCCCTCCATGTTCGCCACGAAGATCCGCCCCCGCGGCGGCGCGGCCGGGACGAACCACATCGCCCCGGCCGCACCGATATTCGGCCCCGGCGCGGTGGAAGTCACCGCCCGGCATCTGGTCATCGACGACGCGCACGCCGCCAGCTTCGCCGTCACCGGCTACCCGGCCGAGGTCCACGCCGGATGGCTCGAGCCTTTGCTGACCTACCCCGGACGCCTAGACGTCGCGCTGCACATCGACCCGTACGACCCGCTCACCGCCTCCACGAAGCTGCGCCGCCAGCGCGCCCGGCTCGAGTCTTCCCGTCGCTCGGACGCCGAGCGCGGCAAACTCGCCGACCCCGAGGCCGAAGCCGCAGCCCAAGACGCCGCGGACCTTGCCTACCGGCTCGCCCGCGGGGAAGGGAAGCTGTTCCGGGTCGGGCTCTACCTCACCGTCTACGCCGACACCGAAGACGCCCTGACCCGCGAGGTCGCCGCCGTCCGATCCTTGGCCTCCTCGCTGCTGGTCACCACCGCACCGGCCACATTCCGGCAGCTGGCCGGCTGGACCACCTGCCTTCCCCTGGGCGTGGACGCGCTCGAGTCGACGCGCACCTTCGACACCGCGGCGCTGGCCGCGGCGTTCCCGTTCACCTCTCCGGACCTGGCCCCGGCCGACCCGGCCGACACCCGCCCCGCCTCCGGGGTGCTGTATGGGGTGAACGCCGCGTCCAGCGGGCTGGTGCTGTGGGACCGGTGGGCCCAGGACAACCACAACTCGATAACCCTCGCCCGCTCCGGCGCCGGCAAGTCGTATTTCACCAAGCTCGACGTACTCCGGTCGCTCTACACCGGGGTGCAGGTGTTCGTGATCGACCCGGAGAACGAGTACACCCGGCTGGCGAACGCGGTCGGCGGAACTGTGCTCGCGCTCGGCGCAGACGGCGTGAGGTTGAACCCGTTCGATCTGCCGGCTCACGCCGCGAACTCCTCCGCCGGGCCGGCAGCCGGGAACGCTCTGGTGCGACGAAGCCTGTTCATCCACACCTTCATCGCCGTGCTGCTGGGGACCGAGCTGTCCGCAGTGCAGCGCGCGGCCGTGGACAAGGCCGTTCTGGCCGCGTACGCCTCGGTCGGCATCGGCCGGGACCGGCGGACCTGGAGCCGTCCGGCGCCGGTGTTGCGAGACCTGATCGAGGCACTGCTGGATCTGGGCACTGAAGCGGGCCTGGACCTCGCGGCGCAGCTGGAGCCGTTCACCACCGGTTCATACTCCGGGCTGTTCGACGGCCCCACTACCACCGATCCGGCAGGGCACCTGGTGTCGTTCTCGCTGCGGGAGCTGCCGGATGAGTTGAAAACGGTCGGCACACTGCTAGTGCTGGACGCAATCTGGCGCCAGGTCACCTCACCGACCCGTCGGCGGCGTCTGGTGGTCGTTGACGAAGCCTGGCTGCTGATGCGCGACCCGGCCGGCGCGACCTTTCTGCTGCGCATGGCCAAGGCCGCGCGCAAGCAGTGGGCCGGCCTGGCGGTGATCACGCAGGACGCCGCCGACGTCCTCGGCTCAGATCTTGGCGCGGCGATCGTGGCCAACTCCGCCACCCAGGTGCTGCTGCGGCAGGCCCCGCAAGCTCTCGACGCGGTGCGGGCATCGTTCCGGCTCTCCGACGGCGAGGCCGCGCTGATCGCCTCCGCCCCGGCCGGACTCGGCCTGCTCACTGCCGGATCTTCCCGAGTGTCGTTCCAGGTCATCGCTTCCGACGCGGAACACGTCCTGGCCTCCACGTCCCCGGCCGACCTACCCGAGACCGGCGACGACTACTTCGCCGACGACACCGCCGACGACACCGCCGAGGCCGACCCCGACCCGTCCGATCCGGACCCCTACGGCCCCGACACCGACCTGCTGCTCGACGACCCGGACGGAGACCTGCTGTGACCGCCCGTTTCCACCGGCCCACCGCTGCGCCCGGCGTGCCGAGTCCGGTCCCGGTGCCGATCCCCGCCCCACACAGTCCGCTGGTCAGCTTCCTGACCCACCCTGGCCCGGCCCTGGCCCGCCTTGGCCACGGCTTGTCCGGCTGGGCCGGAACCTGGGGCCTACCGGCCGGCGCCGCCGTGTTCGCGGCGATCGTGCTGACCGTCGTGGTGCGGGTCCGGTGGCGCCTGCGCCGGCACGCCGCCCTGGCCGACGGCGCCCGCGTGATCACCGTGCTCGCGCCGCCGAAGGTCAGCACGGCCGCCGCCGAGACGCTGTGGCAGCAGCTGATGGGCCTGCTGCGCCCGGCCTTCAAACGCGCGATATTCGGCCAACCGCACCTGTCCTTCGAGTACGTGTGGTCACACACCGGCGTGCAGGTGCGTCTTTGGGTTCCCGGCACCGTCCCGCCCGGCCAGGTCGAGGACGCGATCGCCGCCGCGTGGCCGGGCGTCGGGGTCACCAGCACCGACGCCGCCGATGCCACGACCCTGGTGCTGCCGACCGCGGCGGTCGCGACCGGCGGCCGACAGGTGCTGGCCCGGGCCGAGGTGCTGCCGATCCGCACCGACTTCGACATGGACCCGCTGCGCGGCCTGCTGGAGACCTGCGGACGCCTGACCGAGGACGAACACACCGCAGTACAGGTCCTGGCCCGGCCGGTCACCGGCCGGCGCGCGCGAGGCGCCGCGAAGGCGGTCACCGCGCTGCGTGACGGCGGCGGCAGCGCTGGGCTCGCCTCCAAGGCCCTGGACGCGATCACCCCCGGTGCCGGATCCACCAGCCGTGCGAGTGCGCCGCGCACCGGGACCGCCGGGATGGAGCCGGCCGAGGCCGACCAGTACCGGCAAGCCTCCCGCAAAGCGGCCGGATCGCTGTGGGAGGTGCGGGTCTTCTACGCCGCCGCCTCCACCCGGGCCGGGATCAAGCCGAACGACGGTCGGCTGCGCGGCTTGGCCGGGAAGATGGCCTCCACCTTCCCGGTGTTCCGCGCGGCCAACTACTTCGACCGCAAACGCCTCGCCTCTCCGGTGCCGGTGCTCAACGGCCGGCAGTTCGCCGGCCGCGGGCAGCTGCTGTCGGTGGCCGAACTCGCCGCGCTCGCGCACATCCCCACCGACGCCGTCGCCGCAGGACTCGAAAGGGCCGGAGCGGCCAGCGTCCCCCCTCCTCCGGGCATCCCGGCCCCCGACCCCGCTGCCGGGATCAAGCCGATCGGCGTCGCCGACAGCGACGTGCACAAGAAGGTCGGGCTGTCGGTGGCCGACGCCCGACACCACACGCACATCATCGGCGCCACCGGCGCCGGCAAGTCCACGCTGATGGTCAACTGGGTGCTCGACGACGTCGACGCAGGTCGCGGCTGCGTCGTGGTCGACCCCAAGGGCGACATGATCCTGGACATCCTGGCCAGGCTGCCGCGCCGGATCGCCGACCGCACCGTGCTGTTCGACGCCGACTCCGCGGCCTGCCCGCCGAGGCTGAACGTGCTGCAGCCGGAATCGGCGGCGGATGTCGACGTGGTCGTGGACAACGTCACCGGGATCTTCAAACGGATCTTCTCCGGCTATTGGGGCCCGCGCACCGACGACCTGTTCCGGCAGGCGTGCCGCACGCTGCTGCACCACGACCGCAGCGGGCAGGTGAACCTGCGGCACGTAGCGCTGATCCTCACCAGCGCCGACGAACGCGCCGCCTACACCGCCGCCGGCCGTGCCGCGGATCCGGACCTGCGCGGGTTCTGGGACGAGTTCGATGCTCTGTCCCCGGGCATGCGCTCGTCGATCACGATGCCGCTGATGAACAAGCTGCGGCAGTTTCTCGGCCGCGACATCGTCCGCAACTCCATCGCCGCCGGACCCAGCTCGTTCGACATGGGCGAGGTGCTGGACGGCGGGCTATGCCTGGTCCGGATCCCCAAGGGCGGACTGGGGGAGCAGACCGCGCAGCTGCTCGGCTCGCTGGTGGTGGCCAAGTGCTGGCAGGCCGCCTCGGCCCGCTCCGGGCTGCCGCAGCACAAACGGATCGACGCCAGCTTGCTGCTGGACGAGTGTCACAACTTCTTGTCGCTTCCGTATCCGATGGAGGACATGCTTTCGGAGGCCCGCGGCTATCGGCTGTCGTTGACGCTGGCCCACCAGAACCTCGCGCAGCTGCCGCGGGACCTGCGGGAAGGCGTGTCGGCCAACGCTCGATCGAAGATCTTCTTCAACGTGTCTCCGGAGGACTCCCGGGAGCTGGAGCGGCATACCGCGCCCATGCTTGGCGCCTACGACCTCGCCCACTTGGGCAAGTTCCAGGCTGCTGGCCGTCTGGTCGCAGGTTCGGAGGAACGGCCGGCGTTCACGCTGCGCACCACGCCGATGCGCCCGGGCATCGCCGGTCGGGAGCAGGAAATCCGCGCTGGCGCCACCGCCGCGTTCGGCCGTGTTCCCGGACCGGAGGTCGAGCAGATCCTCACCGAGATGGACCTGCGCTTCCCGCCTGCCGCCGCATAAGGCGCGCATCAAGCTGGCGGCGTCGAGGCCGCATCCGGCCCCGGCGCCGCCGGCCATCGCTGCGTTCGCGCTGTGCCAGAACCCGAACACCCCCCCCACCAGCACCAAGGAATCTCCATGCCTGAATCCGACCGCGTTGCCCCCGGCGTCGCGTTCCGCGGCGCCCCGGACTACCGCCGGCCCTTCGAGGCCGAGGCCGCACCGGTACGCCGGGCCCAGATCGCGATGCTGGTCGCGCACCTGACCTCGCGCGACTCCTGGATCGCCGCGATGCTCCACGAACACCGGGTGCTGACCACCACCCAGATCGCCGAGCTCGGCTACAACTCGGTACGCACCGCCCGCCGCCGCCTGGCCGCACTGACCGAGCTGCGGCTGGTGGACCGGTTCCGGCCGCTGGTCGCGCTCGGCGCCGGCACCGCACCCGAGCACTACGTCCTGGGGCCGGCCGGTGCGAGCTGGCTGGCCGCGGCCTACGAGATCCCGGCCAAGACGTTCGGCTACCACCGCCACCGCGCCCACCTGATCGCCGCCTCCCACCAGCTGGGCCACGCGGTGGGCTGCAACCAGGTATTCACCGACCTCGCCATCACCGGCCGCCAGGACACCGGACACGGACGGCTGGCCGCCTGGTGGTCTGAGAAACGCTGCATCCGCCTGTTCACCGACGCCGGCGTCCGCCCCGACGGCTACGGCCACCACACCCTCGCCCCGGCAGGCGCCGACCCGGACAGCGCAGCCAACGTCAGGTTCTTTCTCGAATACGACACCGGCAGCGAACCCATCGGAAAAGTCGCCGCCAAACTCGCCGGCTACGCCCGCCTGGCCGCCGCCAGCACCCCCACCCCGGTGCTATTCCACCTGCCCAACGCCCGCCGAGAGGCACGGCTACACGCCGCCCTCGCCGACACCGCCGGGGTGCCCATGGCCACCACCACCCCTGAGGCCCGGCTGCTGGCAGGCACGGGACCTGCAGGTCCGGTCTGGCTGCCAGTGACCACCGGCCGCCGCCGCGGCCCGGCCCGCCTGGCACTGGTCGAACTCGACCAGCTCGTCGAAACGCGGCCCCGGCCCCGGCGCAGCGGGGCATCCACAGTGCCGTCCTGGTGGACCGAACCCCCGACCCCGCTCCCTCCCACCACCTGGGCCCGCTGACCCGACCCGCACCACAAGGAAGGATTCATATGGGGAAAGTGGTCGCCGCCGTAGCCGCCGGACTCCTTGCATTGATCACACTGATCGGCGCCGCCGGGGCCGGCGTCGCCTCCGCCCTCGGCCTCGGCTCGGACTCCGGGCCACCCTCAGACACCGCGCGCATACAAATCCCGCCCACCTTCTACCTCACCGCCATCCACGCCGCCGCCGAATGCCCCGGCCTGTCCTGGACCGTCCTAGCAGCCATCGCTAAGGAATCCACCGACTTCGGCCAGAACACCGGACCCGACGGCACCACCGGGCCGATGGGCCTGACCAACAAAGAGTTCACCGACCACGCCGCACCCGTCCCACCCGGTGGCGCCGACCCGGCATCCGCCGCTGACCTCGTGGACGCCATGTTCGCCACGACGCGGCTGCTGTGTGACAGCGGCGCGAGAAACGGCACCGACCTGAAAGCAGCTCTAAAGGCTCTGCGCGACGACGACACATTCGTCACCGCCGTGCAGGCCGACGCCGCCACCTACGGCGGCGCCGACACCGGCACCGCAGGCGGCACAGCAGGTGGCACGGCAACCGCTGGGCCACTGCCCGCGGCGCCCGGGCCCGCCCAAGCCGCGGCCATCGCCTTCGCCCAATCCCAACTCGGCCTGCCCTACGTGTGGGGCGCCGAGAACCCCGGCGTCAGCTTCGACTGCTCCGGCCTCGTCCAAGCCGCCTACAACGCCGCAGGAATACACCTTCCACGCGTGGCCACCGACCAATACAACGCCACCATCCCTATTCCACCAGGAACACCCCTGCTGCCCGGCGACCTGGTCTATTATGGAACCGCACCGAACAACCTGGAACACATCGGCATATACATCGGAAACGGATTGATGATCGACGCGCCGCACACCGGCGCCGTGGTTCGCGTGGAACCGTTCAGATATCAGGGCGACAACTACGCTGGAGCCACGCGGGTAGTGAAAAACCCGTAAGAAGAAGCCACATTCCCCAGCGTATTCATTTCGCGAACTGCCCGTCCTTCCGGATGGCCTCGAAACGAGGCTAACCGCATTTCCATGCCACCGGCAAGACCACGCCGGCCGCCCGAAGCGAAACGCCACAGGACGCCACCGGGGCGCACGCAAGCCGGATGAGGCACCGGGCGGGGGGAAGCCGACGCCGGGCGCGAGCTCATCCACGAAAGCAGTGCCGGCCGAGTACGCCAACGCGGCATCCGAGGCGCTCGAGAGGCATCTGGCACCCTGAATTAGGGCTTTGTCATATCCCTGTGGCCGTTCGGTGAGCCGTTCCACAGTCCGTTACCCGGCCCGTTCGCCCGAGCCATTCAGCACGGCCACATGTTTACACCCCCGCCGCAGGTAGGGGTCATGTTACTAGCGGATCGACGACGAGACTTATATCTACAGCTCCTCGATCATTCCGATTCAACCCGGCGGCACACCGCCCGGCACTTGCTCGTCTGCTGTGTAGTAGGTCTGGAAGCCTCTCGTGCTCTCGTTGGTTGTTAGCTGCCGTTGCCGGCTCGTTCTTCTGCTACCCAGCTTGGCTCGTCCGCTGTTAGCCGGCCCCGCCCTTCACCCGCCGAGCCGTGCCCGCGTCTGCATGAGGCATTGGCCCGCCATCAAAGCTATGAAAAGCGGCGAAATCGGCAAATATGGCATGCGGCGTGACCGTCACGGCCGCCGGTCACGGGGTCACCCGCGCCCGCGCGGGTCATGGCCGCGTGTAGCGGCCCGCCCCGGGCGGCCGTACGAAACCGCATGTCACCCGCGCCGGAACCGCCCCCGGCAGCCCGCGCCCGTCACCGGGACGCGGGCCGGTTTTCGACACCGACAGCGTCCGTCCAGCCCCGGACGGCGAGCACGGGGGCCACTACGACCGATTCAGAGCCGGAACCGCAAAACAACCTTGGAAACTGTCGAAGAATCGCAAAACATCGACAGTTATAGAGCCCTATTTCGACTGGATCTATGACCGCGAATCGAGCTATATTTTTCATGTGCCCGGGGGGAAGCCCCAAGGGGGAAATGCAAACCGGTCACAAAGAAAGTCAGAAACACCGACTCGACCCTTAGCGAATGCCGAGATAGGGTTAGAACATCAGCCCGGGAAGCCGGAATGAAAATCCCCGGAAGTGTCACCGGGAAATCCCAGTAAGACTCTGGCCTGGCGCGAGCCATGTCAAAATCAGGCAAGAAATAGCATTATGCAATACCTGGCTAATGCAATCACGCAAACGAAAGGACTAGTGTGATGGCGGAAACTGTGATTCCCGCGTGTGGCGAATGCGGCGCGGAACCCGGTGAGAAGTGCGGGCCTACGTGTACCGCCCCGTACGGGCCGGGCGGGCCGTACGAGTACATGTCGCCCGACGACGAACACCCCGCCGTTACCGCCGCGATCGCCGCCCTCGCCGACCGAGGCGTCAACGCGCGAGTAGTGCGCCCGGACGGCCGCGCCTACCTCCTGGAAATCGCCCTCCCCGACGAGTCGAAGATCTGGATCGGCGCACCCGAGTTCCTCCCCGATCTGCGATGGCCCGAGGAATCGGCAACCGGATGGGTCGCCAACCACATGACCGCCGACGAGAACGACTTCCTCGACGCCCCGTACTACGCCTGGGACAACCCTGACCCCGCCCCGATGGCCGAGGCCGCCGCCGCCTACATCGCCGCCCTCTGACACCTGAATAGGACCGATCCCCCCCATGCCCACCATTCCCCGCTCCGCCACACTCACCGAATCCTTCACCGGCACCCACCCCTCCGACGGCCGCCACGTGACCTATCAGCGCTACGGGAAGGCAACACGAGGCGGCAAGCCCATCGAATGGGTCTCCTGCGTAACCGTGTGGCCCAGCGGCCGGACCGGCAGTTTCACCTCCCAAGCCACCGGCCGAAGCATCGACGGAATCGACGGAATCTTCACCCGGCTGAAGGCCAAGTTCACCGTCAACGCCACCCACACGCACCACTGACCACTCCGCATAGAGAAGGCACGCACAGACGAGAAGGAATGGACATGGAACTGACCTGCGCCGACGGCGACAACGTGATGGGCCCGGGCGGCTACCAGACGGTCGACATCGACTGCCAAGGGTGCGCCGAATGCGACGCCGAATCCTGGACCCCGTAACCGCCATGTGGCTGACCCTCGCCGACTACGGCCCGATCTCCGAGCGCACCTGCGAGATCGAGGACTGCGACGAAACCGCGCGCTACATCAAAGGACGACCGCTTCCAGCGCAACGTCTGCCCGACCTGCCGCGACTTCTACGCCCAATGGCGGTTCTGGCCCGACGACCACACCTGGAACGGGTAGCAACCCGCACACCGCGCTAACCCAGCCCCTGACCCTCCCCCTTTGGCCGCGAACTCGGCCGGGCGGAGCCTGCCCAAAAACACCGCACCGATCAAGGAACCGCCATGGCCGCCCGCAACCTGCCCATACCCCGCTCCGCCCCCATCACCGACACCATCATCGGCACCAACGCCTACGGTGCCACGATCACCGTGACCCGTCACGGCCCCGAATTCCCCGGCGGTGAGCGAACCGAATGGGTCGCCTGGGACCGCGTCAACCCCGACGGCAGCCGCGAACGGTGGGCTGAGCGCATCACCGGCTACCGCCTGAAGACCCTGGCCGACGAACTCGACAAGATCCATGCCCAACTGGTCCTCACCGCCGCCGGTGCCACCCGCACCCGCACCGTCTGAACCCCTCCGGGCCACAACCGTCCGCGCAAGTGCAAGACCTCTGCGACACCCCATCCCTTCACCGAAACCGGAGTACCCCCATGTCTGAAATCTCGCCGGCCTCGCCCCTCGACCTCGCCGAGGACTCCGAGCCGACCATGGCGCCGCCGGTCACCGTACCGGCCTACGCAGCCGGAGCAGGAGCCCCGGACGTCGCCTTGGACCGGCTGCACGAGGCCGGATGGATCCAATACGCGAACGGCGTCGGTGATGTGGCGTACCGCAGCCCGGACGGATGCGTACGGGCCGAGTTCGCGCCGGAGTCCCGCAGCGCCCTGCCCAAAGGTGTGCTGTGGGAGGTCGCCTACACCGACCCCAATCCCTATGCCAAGAACCGCAGCTCCTGGACTGCGCACTTCAGCGACGACGTTCCCGCCGAGGCGATCGCCGCCTTCCTGACCGCCCTCACCGACCCGACCGGCCTGGAACTCGACCGCGACTGACCGCCCGCACCGTGTAAGGACCCCGCCGCCATGACCGCCACCGCCGCCGAGCCCCGCTCCGCCTTCGCCGCCCGCCTGACCCGCACCGAGGCCGACCGCCTGTATCTGGCCTGGCACCCCAGGGTCGAGGACGAGGTGAAATCCGCCCGCGCCGCCTGCGCCCCGGCCCCGCCGAATCACCAGGTCCTGTTCGCAGCCCTCACCGAGGACCTCCTTGCCGCTGACCTGTGGCCGACGCCCGCCCCGAGCCCGGCGCCGCGCGGCGAACCGGCCGAGGGCAGCCCCGAGGCCACCGCCGCACACGCCGCCCGGTTCCTGCGCGAGGCCGAGCGCGCCTACGCCCAACACCGCGCCGAGCGCGCCGTGTGGCTCCTGCAACAGGCCATGATCTCCGCCCGCGCCGCCTGCGCAGCGATCACCCACCCCTGACACCCGACCCGTCCCTTGCCTCCAGGAAGACAGCGCCACCATGACCACGCCGACCCTCGCTCCGCCAGGTACGCCCACCCCGCCCGCACCGATACTCGCCGCCGCACCGACCAGCAGTGCTACATCTTCGACGACGCCGGTCGCCTCGATCCCGACGTCGCCTGCCACCCCCGCCGTGACTGGCGCCAAGGCGGGACCCGGGGAACTACGCGCCGAGGTTGCCAGGATCTTGGCCAACAACCCCGGGATCAAGCATTCAGTCGGCGACCTGGTCAAGGCTCTCGGCAAATCCGGTGGGGCGATCGGGAACGCCTGCGACACTCTGGTGCGGCGCGGCGAGGCCGACCTGGCGGGTACCAACCCTCGCCGGTACATCGCGAACGCGAAAACCGCCGACGCAGCGGCGAAAGCGGTGATTACCGCACCCGGGTTTGGACCCGCGCGACCACGTACGCCCAGGCCAGCGCCCTCGGCCGCCTCGACAGCGAGCAGCACCGCGCTGAAGGCGTTTTCGCCGGTGAAGGGACCGGTGACCCGCCCCAACGGGCAGCTGTACTACCCGCGCACCCTGGCAGGCGGGTTGAGCGATGTGGAGGCGTTGCGCAGGCTGCGCGCGGCGAACATCCCGGTCCTGCTGTACGGGCCCCCGGGCACCGGCAAGACCTCCGTGGTCGAGGCGGCGTTCGACGACCTGATCACGGTCGCCGGGGACGGGGACACCACGGTCGCCGACTTCGTAGGCGAGTACACCCAAAACGAGGCCGGTGGGTACGAGTTCGTATACGGGCCGCTGGTGACCGCGATGCGCGAGGGCCGCGCCCTGTTGATCGACGACGCCACCCTGATCAGCCCCAAGGTGCTGGCGATGCTGTACCCGGCCATGGATGGCCGCCGCCAGATCATCCTCAAGGCGTACAAGGGCGAAGTCGTCACCGCTGCCGACGGGTTCTACGTGATCGCAGGCCACAATCCCGGAGTCCACGGCGCGATCCTCACCCAGGCCCTCGCCTCCAGGTTCAGCACCCAGATCCACGTCGAGACCGACTACGACCTGGCCAAGAAGCTCGACATCGACACCCGCGCCGTCACCCTGGCGAAAAACCTGGCCAACCTGGTGAAGAAGGGCGACCTCGGCTGGGCGCCCCAGCTGCGCGAACTGATCGCCTTCAAGAAAATCGCCGAGGTCCTCGGCGCCGAGGCCGCGTTCGCCAACCTGATCGGCATCGCCCCGCTCGAGGACCGCGACCACGTGGCCGAGCTGGTTGCCCGCACCGCAGGCAGCGAACTGACCGCACTTGCGGTCGGCAAGCAGATCCGCTAGCGCCTTCCGGCCGACTCCGGCCCCGAATCCCCGAACCCGTTACGCCGCAAGGAGAGCTCGATCCGCCATGCCCGCGCACCGCCACGTACACCACGGACCGCCCCAGCCCTCCGCCGACGCCCTGGCCGAGGCCCGCTGGGAAGACGACGGAGGACCGGTCACCCCCGAGTCCCCGGACGCCGAGGCCCTGCGCGCCGAATGGCTGCGCGTGTCGGCCGAGCTGACCGCGAGATTCCCGGACCTGTCGCGGCGCGACGACGTGATCGTCACCTGCGAGCCGCGCACCGTCTCTGGTGCGAAGGCCGCCTTCTTCCCCGAGCTGGCCCTCACCGAGATCGACCAGGCCGTGTTCGCGCCCTTCGGCCCGGAGAAGATCTGTCCGGCCGAGGACGGCGACGAGGACCGCTACCCGGCCGCCTGGGGAGCCCTGGTCCACGAGGCCGGACACGCCACCCACAGCGCCTGGATGCCGCCGCCGGAGGCGGTCGGCACCGCCGCCAACAGCGCGGCGGAGATCCTCGAGGAGTCCCGCACTGAGCGCGCCCACCTGCGCTACCGCCCTGAGGACCGCACCTACCTGCGCGCCTGCGTCACGTCCCTGGTCACCGACGACTTGTCCGGCTCGGACATCGACGGCACCTGGGCTGCCGCCCACGCCGCCGGACTGATCCTGGCCCGCCGCGACGTCGGGATCCTGCTGGACGAGGAGGTCGAACCGCTGGAGGCGAAGGTCACCGAGATCCTCGGGTACGAGGTCCTCGGCGAGCTCGCCAGTATCTGGAACGCCGCCTTCGGCTGCGCCGACGACGACGGCGAGACGATGCTCGCGCTGGGGAAGGCCTGGTGCGAAGCGCTCGGGCAGGACCCGGACCAGCCCGAGCCGAGCAAAGACGAACAGCGCTCCGCCGAGCCGAACGCCACGACCGGCAAGATCTGGGCCGCGATCGCCGAGGTCGGCGAGCTGATCGCCGCCACCGAGGCGCGGCAAGAAGTGGAGCACGCCGCCGCCGACCGGCGGGACCGCCGCAAAGCGAAAGCCGCCGCCGACCGTGCCGCCGCCGAGCTGGCCAAGAAGGTCTTCGCCCCCGAGGCCGCAGCGATTGTCCCCGAAGGGTTCTTCCAGGACCTGGCCGAGAATCCGATCACCGGGTCCCGCGAGCCGAAACGCTCCGAGCGCAAGGAGGCCGGCAAACTCGCCCGAGCCCTGCGCCAAGCGGCCTACCGCGAACGCGCCTCGATCCCAACGACTTCTGCAGCGCCGCCCGGTCGCCTGATCATGCGCCAGGCGTTGGCTCGTGATGCGCAAAAGGCGGCCGGAGCGGTACCGACGGCGGAGCCGTGGCGGCATACCAGGAGGCTGACGACTCCCACCCCGCCGCTGCGAGTCGGGATTGCGGTCGACGTCTCAGGGTCGATGAAACCGGCCGTCGGGCCGATCGCCTCGGCCACCTGGATCCTCGCGCGCGCCGCTGCCGCGACCGACCCGGACTCCCGCACCGCGACCGTGGCCTACGACTCCGGCCTGACCGCGATCAACCGGCCCGGCCGCACCCCGCGCCAGGTCGTCAACTTCGCCGCAGAAGGCGGACAACAAGCCCTGGCCGAAGCGATCGACGTTCTGAACGTCGGGCTCGAACTGACCCGCCCGGGAGCTGGCCGGGTGCTGGTCGCCGCCACCGACGGCGTGTACAGCACCCCCGAGTTGGAGACCGCCGCCGAGCGCATCGCCTACCTGATCTCTACCGGCTGTGCGGTGCTGCAACTGCACGTCGGCGAGTCCGAGACCTACGTCCGGCTGCCCGGAGCACAGTTTCTGCGCGTCACCCGGGGCGCCTTGATCGATGAGATCGGCAAAGCGGTAGTCGCCGCAGTCGCCGCCACCTACTGACCACGCCCGGCGGGGCGGACCGACCGCCCCGCCGGAGGAAACCACGGAAAGGCAACGTCCGATGACCGGCACCAGCACCGCCGCGAGTCCTTCTGGCCCTGGCTCTGTCCGACTGGCAGAACCTCACCGAGCAGAAAGCACCACCCCGAACAGGAGTGACATGACCATGATCCTTGACGCAAACGCCGAGACGACCGCATTGATCCGGGCGCTGCTGGCTGACGGCTGGACCTACAGCGGCCCGGTCCGCACCGAGTCTCAGTGGCGCAGTCGTATCCACGAGTTGGCCAGCCCCGACGGACGGCTAAGCGTCGACGTCGCTGTGTTCCCCAACGGCCGAACGACCGCCCGGCTGTCCGCCGAGGCCGTACGGACCGGACCTGCCACGGCACCGGGCTGGATGGTGGACCTGCACGAAGTGCCGCTGTGCGTGGCGCTGGCCGCCGTGAAGGCCGCCACTGACACCGGCCCTTCGCCCTACCCGGCAGCGGAAACGGTGGCCGCCGAGCTGGCCAGGTGCGGCTGGGAGCAGCGCGTCGACGTCACTGAGCGAGGCCGTCTGGTGGAACGCGAATGGGATTCGCGGAACCTTCACCGTTTCGTGCGCTGGTTCCCGGCCGACGCGTGCGACGTAGGCGGATGGGCCATCGGCCGCGAAGGCCCGGAAGCCACCCAGATCAGCCAGCACACGCCCGCCGCAGTCATCACCGCCCTTGCCCTGACTGAAGTCTGCGACCGCGCCGAGCCGCGCGTCTCGCCGGCCGCGAGTGGGAGCTGAGGCCGGCCATGTCCACGAGCAACCAAGTCACGACCATCCGCTATGACGTGCTGCCGGGCATGAGCCTGGACGTCACCTACCGCAACGCCACTGGCGCCTTCTACTGCGCGACGCTGTGGGAGACGGCAACCTTCCGGCGCGAATACACCACCGAGTCCGGGATGCGCCGAGGCGTTGCCCGTGCGCTGGATCGGATCGCCTCTGAGGAGGCCGCTGGTGGCAGCGGCTACTACTACGGCAGCAAGGTGCCCTACACCGAGCACCCTGTCTACGGCGCGAATTGGCAGACCTGGCAGCCGCAGGACGGTCCGCGCTGGCATGCCGAAGACACTGCATGGAACAACAAGAAGACGACCACCGAGCACCGTGCCGCCCTCGCCGCGCGCCGCGAGGCCGACCCGGCGCACAACGCCGAGCGCGTCAGACTCCTGGCCGACGTCGCCGACGCCAAGACCCGGTGGTTTCACGCCCCAGACCCTGCCGCGCAGCACCAGGTCAAGCTTGAGCTCTTCCGCCTCATCGCCGAGGCAGCCATGGCCGGTGTCTCCCTGGATGAACTCCAGACCGCCACCGGCTGGGACCGTCCCCACGTGATCGCCTTGGCCTCCTTCGGCGGCGTCGAGTTCAAGAACGGCCAGGCCCGCCGCACCGTCAAAGGCTGAGGCCGCCGTACTACCGCCACAGGAAGCGACACGCGCAATGCCTACCTACACGATCGCCACCATCGACAGTCGCCGGGAAGAAGCCGTCAAGCCCTGGTACTGGGTGCTGGAGGCCGACAACCTCGAAGCTGCCGAACAGCAGGCGCTGGCCTACTTCACCGTGCGCCACCAGCCCGGCTGGTGGGACCGCGGCGACAACCTCCCCACGGCCGCCGATCTGGACGTGATCATCGCCGAGGCGTACGAGGGAGTGCCGACCTGGGGCGCCAATGGCTCCGGATGGAACGACATGCGCACCGGCGCCGACCGCGCCGACTGGCAGGCCGCACTCGCTGAATGGACCGCCGCGCACACCGCTGTGAACCCCGCACGGGAGGCAGCCCCGTGACCGACAGCCGACCAGCTGCACTTGCCGAACCCCGCGCATGGCTACCGCCTGACACGCCGCGACAGAAAGAAGCAGACCCGTGCTCCGCCTGGTGATCCTTGGAATCTGCGCCGTAGAGCTTGGCTCCGTCTCCTACATCTTCGGCCAGCTGGCAGCGGTGCGGGACATGGCCCAGTACTACGGCAGGCCCCGACCAAACGTCTGCGACGCGATCGCCCTTCTGCGGGCCGCCCGTCAGCAGGACCACACCGAATCATGACCGCCCGGGCCCGACGACCAATACAGCCAACTACCCGAACGGCCCCGTCACGAACCGAAGGACATTGCGATGACACCGACCCCCGCCGAGGCCGCGCAGGCACTGCGCGACCAACTCCTCGCGGCTGGATGGACCTCGGTATTCGAAGGCGCCTCGCCGATGCGACCCGATCTCAAGCTCACCGTCCTCAACGATACCGCTGGCCTGCTCGGCCTGGAGATCAGATCGCACCCCGAGCTCGGCCTGGTCAGCAGCCTGTTCTGGATCAATCCCGGCCCCAGCGTCAATCGCAGCCCACAGGCCGGACCCTGGAGGGTCACCCTGGCCGACCTGCCTTCCTCGATCATCCTCGCCGCAGCCAGCGCCGCCACCGCCAGCCAATCCGTGGCCATCGCCTCGGCGCTGGACGCAGCCGGGTGGACGGTCAGTCGTGAACTGCGCTCCGAGGACGGCGAGCACCTGATCGAACGCACCTGGGCCAGCGCCGACGCATTGCGCGCAGTGCAGTACCTGCCACCGTGCCGCCACGAGGAAGCCCTCTGGGTCATCTCCCGCCCCCACCCCGACTCGGCCAGCACCCACTGGATCGAAGACGTCCACGCCTCCGAACACACCCCACCCGCGATCATCGCCGCCCTCGCCACCAGCTGACCGGCAACCACCGCGCACGAGATGAGGACCCGCAGCCCATGAACACTTCACGCACCACCACCGCACCCCGCAGCTTCTCGGGCACGCCGAAGCCCGAACTGGGCACCTTCACCGTCACCATCTACGAACCCGGCCGCCTCACCCCTACCGAGCCGTGGACGTACGTGCTGCACGCGGCCGACCTGGAAGCCGCCCGCGGCATCGCCCTGCACCACCACATCCGCCTGAACGACCTGGACCGCGACTGGGACACCGGGCAGCCGATCGCCAACCCGGACGCCCAGATCGTCGAAGGCCCCGCCAACACCTACATCGGGATGCCGCCGTGGCCCGCCGACACTGCCGGACGCACCTGGTCCGACCTGCGCGCCGACCCCGTCGCCTTAGCCATGGCCGGAGACGTCTCCGCCATCGCCGCCGAATGGCGGCCCCGCACCCGTCAGGAAGGAGAAACACGACCGTGAGCACCACCGACACCGCGCAGGCCCCGGCGCCACCGACCGGAACCACCGCCGCCGACCTGATCGCCTTCTGGGACTGGGCCCTGGCCGCCGGCCACGTCCGCTTGGACACCGGACGAGGCATCAAGAACGCCTGCACTCGCGTCCTGTCCGCCACTCCGGCCTGGCAGAACCTTGATGTTCACGAACTGGACGCACAGCAGGTCGTCGCCGTCTACGCCGGAGCCAACGTCGGCCACGTCACCGAGAGAACTCTGGGCATCTACGCCTCCACGTTCCGCCGCGGCCTGCGCATCTTCCGGGACTACCTGGCCGACCCCGACTCCTTCGACCCCGACCTGCCCCGGCACCGGCCCTGGCCGCACCGCGCCGCCACCCAACCCGCGGGCACCGGCAGCCTGCAGATCCGGCTGGCCCGAGGACGAACCGCCGAGCTGACCTACCCCGCTGACCTGACCCCGGCCGACGCCGCCACCGCCATCCACACCCTGCGCAACGTCCTGCCCACCCTGCCCACCACCTCCGACGCCGAGGACGAGTCGTGAGCCCGGTCATCCTCGGCGATACCACGCCACTGCCGCCGCCAGGCTGGTCGTTCCGCATCGCCGAAGTCCACCTCGCCCACGAACGCACGCCGTGGTTCACCGGTGCCTGGCACCGCACCGGCACCCAGCCCGCTGACGACCCCACGTGCGCGCTGTGGCTCACGATCACCGCCGAGAACCCGGGCTTCGTGACCATCGCCCTCGACGCCGACGACCCTGCACGCCACGGCCGCTTTCACGCCCTTGCCCGGCACCACAGTGTCCAGGCCGATGCCTGGACCCAGGTCATCGCCCCGGCCGTCGCCGCCCATCCCTGGAGTCGCCGCATCCACTACCGCCGCCCCTCCAAGACCCCGGACCGGGTGGCCCGCGCCATCCTCGCCCACCTCATCGTCCACCGCTGAAAGCCGAGGCCCACCGCCATGAACACCACCACAACCCGTGACACCGAGCCCGGCGCTCCCGACACCGAAGGAGCCTGCGACGCGCCACCGGAGACCGCCGCCGCGAGCCCGCACGCGGTGATCGCCTGCGACTACCCCGACCACCGTATCTGGGCCGGTCGGATCCTCCACCATGCCCAAGGACCTTCGGCCACCGCCCGTCTGCTGTACGAGCTACTGCTGACCTACCCGAAGAAGAACCGCATCGCCACCGCGGCCACGGACCTGATCGTCCGCCACCCTTCCGGATGGCAGCATCTGGGCCCTGACCCGACAGCCACCAGCGAGACCACCCGGCGCGCGCGGCGCGGCCAGCTCGGCCGCTGCCTGTGCCACCACCCCGACGGCTCCCCGACCCAGGCCGTGATCGACGAGGCGCTGGCAGCCATGACCCGCACCGAGTGGCGCCAGCCAGCGAACCCGCTCACCGTCCGAGCCGACGACGCGCCGCGCCTGATCACACCAAAGGACGCGAAACGCGACCCGCGCATCGCCTACGTCTTCCATCTGCAAGGTTCGAGGCTGCACGTCCTGGCCCGCGACGGCGCAACAGACAACTTCGCCCAGGCCGGAACCATCCAGGCCTTGCCAGGCATCGATTTCGACGCCCTCGGCCCCGACCTGGACACCAACGCCGCAACAATCGCCGCTCGCACCCCGGCCGACGGCCGCAGCGAACGCGTCGCCGACCGGCTAATCGACGCCGCCAACCACCTCGCCACGATCCCCGCCTATCACGAGCTGGTCCTGCACGAAGTCGACAACATGATGGCGGGACTGCACGAAGGCGCTGCGGCCAAACTCGACGCCGAGTCAGCCCTAGCCCGCACCGCCGGCGTACCCAGCAGCGAGCTGCCGGCCTTCCTGGCCCGCGCCTCCCGCGGCGAGCAGCTGCGGCTCCTGCGCCTCACCGCTCACCAGCTTGCTCCACGGCTGCATGCCGCCCCGGCCACAGACCTCGGCACCATCGCCAACCGCCAAGACCAGGCAGGCGCGACAACGGAAGAGACGACATGACCACCGCCTCCGCCCGGCCGTGCCTCTACCACCCGAGCGTGGACCGCATCCTGATCAACAACCTCGGCGACCGATCCGCCGTCCAAGCCCTGCGGCGCGCTGCCGAGACCCCAGGCTGCGACCCCGGCACCGAACTGCTCCACGCCGCAGCGCTTCGCACCGGTGAAATGGCCAAGCGGCTGGACCAGAAACTCCGGCACGCCATCGGCGACCTGCAGGCCGCCGCCATCGAGATCGCCGACGGCCGCGCCGCCGAGCACCTGCTGACTGGACGCTCCGACGAGCTGCTGGTCCTGGCTCACCGCCACCACGACGCAGCGACCTGGCTGGAGACCGTCGCCCGCGCCTGGGCCCGACACCGGATACAAACCCCGACCGGCAACCCCTGACCTGCCCCGAAGAGGACACCATGCCCGCGCTCCACGACATCTTCCCGCTGCCCGAGGAACGGATCATCCCCGCTGTCGCCGGGCTCCCGGTCACCGGCCACATCCAACTCGCCGATCCTCTTCCGGCCCAACGAACCCTGACCGACCTCGACCAGCTGATCACCAACACCCTCGCCGGCGACAAGGACATCACGGCCCTGGGCTGGTTCCAGTACTCCCCGTACCTCGGCGACCTCGAATGGGGGCGCTTCCGCACCGACACGCCCTGGGTCCAAACCATCCATGACCTGCCCGACGCCGACTATCCCGGGGATGAGCCCTGGTGCTGGGAGATCGAACGTACCCACCCGAGCATCGCCAGGCCCGGCCCCGAAGCGGACGACACCCGACACGCCACCTACGACCCCGACCGCTGGGCCCGATGCACAGCCTTCGTCGCGGCCTTGTACAGCTGCGAATACAACGACGCGCTGTTGGCGGCGTTCGGCGACTGCGCAGCCGTGACCGTCACCCCAGGTGTCGGCATCACCGTGACCGAGTACATCGGAACCCTCTAGCCCAAGCACGAACCCCCACTAGCCGCGTAAGGAGTTTGATTCACCATGTCTGACACCGAGTACAACCCGCTGGCCGACCGGGCGACCGGGCTGACGCTCGCTGCCAGCGGTTTGACCGCCGCCGCCGAGCAGGTCCACACCATCGCCAAGCTCATCCTGGAGGGGATGAACGCCCTGCGCGGCGACCTCACCAGGGAAGCCCCGCAGATCACCGACGACAGCCGCGAGCCTGGGTTTTTCCGGGTCCACCTCGGCGCAGGCGCTCTGATGGACCCGGCCGACCGTGGCAACCTGCACCTGCGCATGGCCGCAGTCGCCGCCGGATTCCCCGAGCCCGGCCCCGACGAGGTCGCCTTCGAAGCCCGGCACCGGCTGGCCGGGATCATCGCCGACCTGTGGAGCGCCGCCGTGGCCCATGACCTGAATGTCGGCCAGATGATCAACGACAGCATGACGATCCTGCACGAGCGGCTGCGCGACGGCACCCCCGACGAGCAGTAGCCCCACCGCCCCCGGGCCCGGTCCACGGCCCGGCCCTCCGCTGAACGACCTCGCGGCGCGCGATCGCGCGACGCCGCCGACGCCGCGGCCGTGACCTCACCGGCCGCCCCGCACGACCACATCCCTTGCGAACGGAGCTATCGATGCCCCCTGCCTTCGACCCGGTCGAACTGCCCTACAGCCTGCACGTCCTGTGGCACCTGCGCGGCACCACCGCCCCGCGCCCCGGCACCTGCCACGTCATCCCCGGCTACACCACCACCGATCACCTGCCCGACATGCTCGCCATCCGCTACATGGGCAGCAAAGGCGAGCGCGACGAGGTGGTCATCGACCACACCTGCCGGGTCCGGCGCTGGCAGATCACCGCCCGCGACGCGAACGGCGCGGCCCTCGGAGAGGCCGCCACCAACGACGAGCACCTTCTCGACGCTCTGACCCACGGGCTGTTCGGCATTGCGACCCCGGCGGCGGCGATCGCCCAGGTGGAGGTCTACGACGCCGACACCGACACGACGAGCGTCATCACCGCCGAACAGCGGCCCGAGCCGGAGCAACCGAGGCAGCCGGCCGAGGCGACGGTCTACCTGCTCACGATCGCCGAGCTGGACCGCTACCCCGACGAGTACGAGTCCGGAGGCAAAGTGAGCACGGCCGACATCGACTTGAACCACGTCTTCGAAGGCGCGAAGTCTCCTCGGTCGGCCGGCGAGGCCGAGGAGTTCGTCGGCAACCTGCTTTGGCAGATGGACGAGTTCCCGCTCGAGTTGCGGCTGCGCGCCCACGAGGTCGCCACTCGCGCGGTCGCCGACTACCCCGACGCGCTGCGCAGGCTCGCTGTGCTGATCGCCGACACGTCGGATGGCTCCAGCGTCCACGCCGATGCCGCCGGAGGCGCGTCCGCGAACGGGGGACACTGCGATGTCCGGCCGTAAGCGCCAGCGGCGCACCGCACGCCCAGCTCCCGTCGCACGCACCGCAGGGCCCGCACCGCGCCCTGCGGGACCGGGCGGTACGGCCCCGACCGCGCGGGACCTGCCCGCGATCCGCCGCGCCATGATCGGCTGGACCCAGGACGGTGGACGCAACGGCGCCCGGACCTGGCTGCGCCGCATCTACGCCGCCGCAGCCGCCGCAATGCAGGAGCCCGCGTACGACCAGGACGCCGCCGACGGGATCGTCGACAACTGGCGGCACCTGCTCCCGCGCGCGCAGATGTTCTACGTCGCCCCGGCCGCCTCCACCCTGGTCCACCACGCCGCCGCCTCGCTGACCGGCTACAAGCTGCACCCCGAGGACCTACCGGCCGACCAAGGACTTCTGCTGTTCGCGCAGCCCCTTCGTGACGAGGCCATCACCGACGACCCCGACGGCCGCCCGATCACCCTGGTCACCTGGACCCTGCGGCGCAACACCGTGCTACTGGAGTTCTGGTGCCCCAACGGTTACGTCGAACACAGCGAGAAGCTGGGCTACACCATCCCCGGCATCGCCCGCGTGCTGGCCGACCACGGCGGCAAACTGCCCGCCGACTGGGTGCCCGGGCAGGTGTACCCGCGCCACGGCTACCTCTACCAGCGCATCGCGCCACTGGTACTGCACGGCGCGGTCGACCACGACTACCTCGCAGGACCCTGGCACGACCCGGACGCCCCCGACGATGACGACGAATCCCGGGACTCCGAGCAGTACGGCAGACCGCGCCGGGTCTACACCAACCCGCACGGCGACGGCTCGGCCGCCACCATCGAGCTGCAGAAGCTAGTCGCGGCCACCTTCCTGGTGATGGGGCAGACCATCATCGCCGAGACCCGGATGCCGGCGAGCACCGCCGAGCAGACCGCGGCCCGACGACGCGGCGAGTCCGACCCCGAGGTCCGCTACATCGACCTGCGCGCCACCAAGTACCCGCCGCGCAAGCACGACAGCGAACCCGGCGGCAGCGGACGGGTGTACCGGCACTCCTGGTATGTCCAGGGTCATTGGCGAAAACAGTGGTACCCGTCCCGCGGCGAGCACCGGCCGATCTGGATCGACCTGCACCGCGCCGGACCCGAGGACGCCCCGCTGATCGGCGGCGACCGGGTGAACGTCTTGCGCCGCTGACGACCGGGCCTGACAGACCGTCGCTCCGCTCCCGCCCGCATCGGCCCACCCCGCTGACGCAGACATGCATCAGAACCCTGACAACCTCGCATTAAGGATTCCTCTTGGACAACACAGTTAACCGCGACGCGCTGCTGGCCACGCTCGGCGAGATGAACGCCGCCATCCGGGCATGGCAGATCGACGCCGCCCGCCACACCGACCCCGACGGGGCCATCAGCGACGAACAACGCCCCGGGCACGACGACGCCCGCGACACCCACGGCTGGGCCGTCCTGAACGCGCTACCGGACTGGATCGCAGCCCTCACCGAAGCGGTCGGCTACCGCACCTGGACCATCGTCTACCGGCACCGCGACGCCGAGCGTGCCAGCATCGACGCGATCATCGGGCCCGACCTGCATCACGCCCTGCTCGCCCGAGCCCTGACCCGGCACCCGGACTGGACAGGGCTGCCCGACGATCAGGCCATAGCACGCCTGCTGGACGAGGACTGGCCCGGCGCCGTGGCGATCGCCGGCGAGCACACCGCCTTCATCTTCGGCGGCAACGATGACGAGTGAGCGAAATCCACTGGTCTACAAGTCGATGACCGTCGCCTACGTGACCTCCTGGGACTCGGAGGCCCCGGAGGACACCACCTGCCCGAACCTGGTGCTACGCCAGCACGTCGCCGGCGGCGCCTGGCTGCGCTACACCGACGAGGCACCGGAGGTCGACCGCCAGTACGGCGTGCTGTGGACCCGGGTACCCTGGTCGCCCGGAATCGGGAAGCCCCAGTTCAAGCAGCTGCACGCGCTGCGCTCCCGGCGGGTGATGGCCCGAGGGCAGTGCCAGATCTGCCGCGCGGACGCCTCCGGCGGCAACGGGGTGTGGATGACCCCGGCCACCGTGTTCGCCGAGTACCTGGCCACGCGCCCGGCCGGGACGCCGTTCGAGGCGTCCGACCCGCCGCTGTGCCGATCCTGCGTACCCATCGCCGCCGCACAATGCGCCCACATGGCCACCACCGGCTACGTGTTCCTCGCCCCGCGGACATGGCAGATCACGGCCGTGCGCGGCGCGGTGGCCAACCCGCACACGCTGGAGTTCACCGACGACCAGGTCGTGCCGCTGACCAGTCCGGATCCGTTCCGAGCCGCCGATCTGCTGCGCCGGACCCTGGCCAAGGCCCTGGTCGCCGAGCTGCGCGACTTCCAGGTCTACACCGACCCCGACGCCTGCCCCGGTCTCGGCCAGCGTCTGGACCCCGTGAAACCGCCCGCGCCGCTGTCGATCCCGCTACCGCGCTCCGGCGACTGACCTCCGGCAGCGCCCCTCCCGGGGCGCGCCGCGACGAACAAGGCGCGCCCCGCTCCATGAATCAGGAGTTTGTGAACCCATGACCGACGCTGACTGGGCCGCGGACCAGAATCACGCCGCCCTCGCCCACGACGACCACAATGGGCCGACCATCGACTACCCCGGGCTACGGATCTGCGCCGCGGTGCTCTTACGCCCACAACCCGTCCTGGCGATCACCGTCCAGATCCGAGATCGGGACGCTGCGCACGGTCCATCCCAGACCGCGCTGGACCTGCTGCCTGCACATACGCCGGTGGAGCTGCTCCGCGACGACAACCTCGTCCACCGCGACACCCCGCTGCCGCGAGCCACCGGTCTGCACGTGTACGGCCCGCACCTTCGCCACGGGCCCGGACAGCGTAGGCAACGGCGCGCCGTAGTGCGGTCCCGTACCGCCCGCCTGGCCCGGATGCTCGGCGCGTGGGCGAAGCCCCGCGACGAGGAATGGGAGCAACTCCTGGAGTGGGCCCACAGAGTCAACCACGCATCGCTGGCCTACAACTTCGACGATGCCGGGCCGACCATCGAATTCCCAGGGCTGCGCATCTTCGTGTGCGTGCAGGCCGACCGATCCCTGGCGATCAACGTCTGGACCAAGGACACCGACGAGGATTCCTCACTGGCCACGCCGGACGATCTGCCCGCGCACATTCCGGTGGAGCTGTCCCGCGACGACCAGCTCGTTCACCGCGACGCCCCGATCGGGTTCGGGGAGCAGGGATGAACCGGAACAAGGATCTGCGGGCAGTGGACGAGAACTCCGCTGGTCTCGACCTGGACCCGATCGCGCTCGCGGTCGCGGTCGACGACGACGGGTGGGAGGTCGAGATCGACGACGAGCGCGAGCCGTCGGCGATCGATGCGGAGTCCGGCCTGCTGGTGATGATGTCCCGCTGCTGCCATGACTGTGTATTCAACGGCCCGAGCGAGCGCCTGGAGTTGGGGCCGGGAAGGTTGAAGGAGCTGACCGGGGAGATCCGCGAGCGCGGGGACTTCCTGCTCTGCCATAACACTTATGAACCGTTGGCCCCGCCCAGCGCACAAGCGGCGGCGTGCCGTGGGTTCGCCGATGCCTTTGGTACCGATTCGGCGGCGATCCGCATTGCCCGAATCTTCGGCCGGATCGTCGAGGTCGACCCGCCGGACCCCGAGGCCAACGGCGGCACAAAATGAGCGCCGTGCCGCCGCACGCCAGTGCTCCGGATTCCGGCGCGTTCAGGTTGAGCGAGGAGGCGCTCCGTCGACGCGCCGAGCGTCTGCACCGCGACACCGAGTTGGCCTGGCTGCACAGCAACGAACTGCCGGTGCAGGTCCTGCTGATTCCGGCCGCCGGCGAGCCGGTGGGCCTGTCCGTCGACTTGTGGCAGCCGCGCGCGGTCGGCGAGGCCGTCATCCGGCAGGCCGCCTCCGGCGTCGACGCCGAAGCGATCACCTTCTGCCTGCACGTCGGTGACCTCTACCTCAACACCAGGGGCGGCGTGTTCGGAGCCGAGCCGCCAGTCGGGTCGGCGCTGCTGCACGGTGAGGCGATCGTCACGGTGGCGGCGTGGCCTCGCCGGGCGTACGTGGTCTGCCTGGTCAGCGACGCCCATACCGACGACCACGGAACCAGGCTGCTGCCACCGCGTGAGGCCGTCCCAGGCCCGGCATCGGGGTCGGCGGCGCCGATGAGCCTGCCGCTGGTCGCATGGCTGGTCGGAATGCTGCCCAGCCCGCACAACGCGGATCCCAGCCCGCCGTGACCACCGTCCGCCGCGACCACCAACCCGCCCCTGCCGTTGAACAGGACACCCGCCTCCCACGCCCGCCCGGATCGACCACCGAAAGACCGGAGACACCCGCCGTGCCAATGACCCTGACCCGCTTCACCCACTACGTCGACGACCTGCACGCCACCGCGCAGCGCGCACACCAGCAGACCGGCGCCGCCCCTCCCGTCCTGATGCTGCTGCCCGAGCGCAGCGACCCGCAGTACATCGTGCTGCCCGCCGGCACCCCGAAAACCGACGCCGGACGCGCCGACCTGCGCCAGCGAGCAGCCGAACTCGCTGCGGTGGCGGCGGCGCTGACCGCAGAGTCCTGGATGACGGTGCCGTCCATCCGCCCCGAACAACTACCGAACACGCCGCTGGCCGACATCGCCCGCCCCGCCGAGGCCGCCCCGGCTGACCGCGCCGAGGCAATCGCCACCAGCGCATGGTGGCCCACCGGCCCCGACGGCCCAGTCGGATTGCAGCGGGTCAGCATCATCGAGCGCACCGCCTTCGGCAGCACCTTCACCGACACCCCGTTCGACACGATCGTGCACAGCCCCGGCGGAGGCGGCATCGCCGCCTTCCTGACAGACCTGCTCACCCCCTGACGAACTGCTCGACCCGACCACCCGCGTTCTGGTTCCGGACGCGGGTCAACGGTGCTCGCCGACTACTTCGATCGGCCCGACCAGGTGCGCATTGACCGCCTCGACGTCCTCGGCCGGGATCCACAGCTCCAGATGGCCCCGGCCCCCGGCCTGGCGCGTGGGGTAGCGGCGCGCGAACGCGGTCGTGACCGCGAACCGGGTGACGAACCCGGGCCCCGAGGCCGCCACGTTCCAGTCCTGGGCGATCTGCACGGCTTACTGCTCGTTCAACACGGGATAGAAAATCGGCTGGTCCGGCAGACGCGACGGCCACGCCATGAACCCGGACGCCTTCAACGGCGCCAACTCGGCCGGTCCCACCGGCCGCTACAGCGTCGTTTCGAGACGAGCAAACTATTTCGACGCAGGACGCGCCGCCAACTATCCCCGGGAGCCGCAAACCCAAAGCTGGGGAGTCACACGTAAGTGTGCCGTGACTCGATAGTTGGCATCGGCTCTGAGCTCTGACATGCAGGGCTGCGCTGCTCTTGACTTCATAGTTGGCACCGGCTCGCCAACCCATGTGGTACCACTCGCCGAGCGCCGCGAACGCCATTGCTACTTCTACGTGGGCGGAATGCCAGTATCGCTGTGGTCCGGGGCGTCTCGCTCCGCGCGCGCCGCCGCCAGGTTTTTTCGGACGATAACCGTGAAGGGCGCGTCGCGGCCGAGCACCCGTTCCATGTCCGCCAGGGTGACCTCGTACAGCGGGATCGCCCGCCCCAGGTCCCCGGCGGCGTGGTAGGAGATGGCGAGGTTGTTCTGGGCGACCAGGGTGTTCGGGGCGTCCGGGCCCAGCACCCGCTCCCGGTCGGCCAGGACCGCCTCGTGCAGCGGGATCGCCCGCCCCAAATCCCCGGCGGCCTGGTACGCGAGTGCGAGGTTGCTACGGGCGCCCAGGGTGTCTGGGGCGTCCGGGCCCAGTACCCGCTCCCGGCCGGCCAGGACGGCCTCGTGCAGCGGGATCGCCCGCCCCAGGTCCCCGGCGTTCCGGTAGGCGATGGCGAGGTTGTGCCGGGAGGTCAGGGTGGCCGGGGCGTCCGGGCCCAGCACCCGCTCCCGGACAGCCAGGGTGGCCTCGTGCAGCCGGATTGCCCGCCCCAGGTCCCCGGTGTCCTGGTAGGCGATGGCGAGGTTGTGCCGGGAGGTCAGGGTGTCTGGGGCGTCCGGGCCCAGTACCCGCTCCCGAGCGGCCAAGGTGGCCTCGTGCAGCGGGATCGCCCGCCCCAAGTTTCCGGCGTCCTGGTAGGCGGCGGCGAGGTTGTTCCGAGAGGCCAGGGTGTCTGGGGCGTCCGGGCCCAGCACCCGCTCCCGAGCGGCCAAGGTGGCCTCGTGCAGCCGGATCGCTTGCCCCAAGTTTCCGGCGTCTCGGTAGGCAACGGCGAGGTTGTTCCGAGAGGCCAGGGTGTCTGGGGCGTCCGGGCCCAGCACCCGCTCCCGAGCGGCCAAGGTGGCCTCGTGCAGCCGGATCGCCCGCCCCAGGTCCCCGGCCTCTCGGTAGGCGGCGGCAAGGTTGTTCCGGCAGGTCAGGGTGGCCGGGGCATCGGGGCCCAGCACCCGCTCCCGGTCGGCTAGGACGGCCTCGTGCAGCGGGATCGCCCGCCTCAGGTCCCCCGCGCCTCGGTAGGCGACGGCGAGGTCGCTTCGGGAGGCCAGGGTGTCTAAGGCATCCAGACCGAGATGTTCGGTGGTGATATCGGTCAGCCGCAGGTAGTGGGCACAGGCGGCGGTGGCTTGCCCGGAATTGACCAGGGACTGGCCTGCCCGGAACCAGATCGTATGGGCGTTGGGGGTCATGAGGGGTGCGGTCGCGGTGCGGGTCAGGGCCTCGGCGTTGGCGCGTAGCGGCTGTACGGCGCCCTGGTCGGGTTCGGGGTTCGGCCAGGCCTCCAACAACGCATCCGCCGCGCTGTGCGCGGCCCGGCCGAACAGGGCCGGGGTGACGTCCTCGGTGGCGGCGCGCTGCACGAGCTGGTGGATCCGTACGGTGGCCGCCGGACCGGTGGTGTGCCCAATTAGGTTCAGCCGGGCCAGGGCCCGCAGCGCGTCGAAGGCCTCGGCCGGGGTGACTATGGGGGCCTTGGCCGGCGCAGCGCGGGCCCGCTGGCGAATCCGTAGCCGTCTGGGGCGTATCGCCTCTGGCGCGGGCGTGCCGCTGTCGGGTGGTGCGGTGCCGGTGCGGTGGGCGGCAAGAAATAGCCGGGCGGCGTGGGCGGTGAGTACAGTCTCGGGGATGCCGTTGGGGTCCAGCAGCGCGGCCAGCGCCAGCATCGGGCGGGCCAGCCCGGTCGGTTCCATGCTGTCGGCGCGGGCGATGGACAGCTCAAGTGACGCCGTCACCATGAGTTTCTGCTCATCGGGCAGGCTGAGCCTCTTGCCGTCGGGCAGCAGCGCGGCCAGCGCCGTACGCCGGTCAGCAAGCCGCTGCCGGTAGACCGCGACGTCCGGCAGCTGTGAGGATGACTGGCCTTCCCACAGGACCGGGGTGGCCAAGAACGCCGCGGCCTGGGCCAGGCCCACCGGCAGATACCCGAAGTCTTCGGCCAGGCCGTCCAGATCAGCGGGATCGACCCCGGTCCGGCCGCGCGCGGCCAGGGCTTGGGTCAGGTGCGCCCGCGCCTTGGCTGCGGTGAAAATGCCCACGTCCAGGAACCGGCGTCTGTGCCCGAGTAGGGCGTCGTCGCGGGAACGGGTGGTGACCAGCACCCGCCCCCCATCGCCGTCCGGTGGCCACAGTCCGGTCAGGTCCGCAGCATCGCTGACATCGTCCAAGACCACCAGCCACCGCAGCGACCGCCGCTTATACTCAGAGCTCAGGAAGTCCCGGAACGCGCTGGCGGCCTGCTCGGCGTCGGCGTAGTCCCGGCCGGTGAGAGCCGCGGCCGCCGTGGCGTACGCGCCGACGATTGCAGTGCGGCTGACGGCGTTCACCCAGACCAGCACGTCCAAACCCTGCTTCCTGGCCCAGCGTGCGTAGTCCGCGGCCAGCTGCGTCTTCCCGACCCCGCCCAGGCCGGTCAGTACCGCGGTGCCGCCGCTGGACAAGTGCTGCTGCAGCGCAACTGACTCATCCCGGTCTTGGACCCCCAGCGGCGGCGGCGGCATCCACCGGGTCGACTGATACGGCAGCGACACCGCCTGCCGGGGCGGCGCCTGGTGCACCACGCGCTGGTTGATCGTCGGGTTGTCCCCGGTGGCGATGACGCCGCGGTTGTCCGCGACCGCCGACGACCTGTCACCGAAACTTGACACCGTTGGTCCGGCGTCCCCGTCGGACACCTGGCTCACCGGTTGGTCTGTGTGATGGTCGCGTTGTCCCCGGTGGCGATGATGCCGGAATTGGTCCCGATGGCCGGCGCCCGGTCACCGTGGGCGACTACCTGCGACACCCCGGCGGCTTTCTGTACCGCCGCGACTGCCTCGCCCAACGCCGCGGCGAAGCCGACATCAGACTCGGCGGCGTCGGTCAGAGCGTCCGTCAGCTGCCGCTGAGTCCGCTCCGACAGCTCAACCGCACCGTCGGCCGCCTCCTCCCGGGTCTTCACCAGCGCGGCGTCCGCACCCAGCTTGGCGTCAATCAGACCGTCCAGCCGGTCCATCGCCGCATCCAAGACCCGATCGACCTCCCCATCAGCCCGACCCGCGACTCGCCTGCCCTTACGGACCGCCCACGCGAACACGTACCCCACCGCGATCTCGATACCAACCACTAGAACCCCCACTACGCGCACCCGAACAATCCTCAACCGACGGTATCCCGCAGGACCGACGACAGGAAGAACTCTGATTCACTACGCCAACCTGCCAGCGACATCCGGAAAACGATCATCAATAGCGTGGGAGATGCACTCACCAAGTCCGCGAGCACGCCTGGTCAGCGCAGTTTCGTCGACGGCCCTACTTGGCGCCGACTTGCCGAGCATCGTTAAGGCCATCGCTCCGAACAACGGGCTTCTCGGCGGTTCAGCCTCGGTGCCACCTATCGAGTCAAGGCGCCATGTATCAAGTCCAAGCGCAGTAAGAGGGGCCGGGTACCGTCATCGGCGCGCCTCCTCGATTCTGAACTGATGTTCGAGTATGGTGCCGCCTCATGGAAGACCTTGAAACTCTCGCTTCGGCGATCAGCCAGACCTTGTTGACGCTGGAAGTCCCGTACGACGCGATCCGGATCGACATCCGGGCCGGCGCGGTGGTCATCAATGGCGTACCGGCCCAGGCGCCTCGCGAAGCCCTCGACCACGCCTTCCAGCAGGCCCGGCTGCATGCGGAGACCAAGGCGGCCGGCCCCGGATTTCAGATCCGCGTCCACGCCGCCCAGGACTAGGAGAGCACCGGCTGATCCGCGAGTACCTCGATCCGCTAGGGCCCCCTGACCTGACTGTCTGCAAGCCGCCGAAGGCGACCTACGACATGTATGTCGCCCAGACCCCGTCCGGGGTCGGGTCGGCAGCGCGTGGCGCCTGAGCGTGGTCCGCGAGCGGCTCAGAGCCGGATCGCAAACAGGAAGACGGGCAGCGTCGGCACGGCTGACCGTCCCGGCGCGGCCCCCGCCTCGACGCTGGTGACTGTCACACGCGAGGTGCATGCTGGCCCTGTGGACACCCCGCCGAACGGCTGGCGCCAGAGCGCGATTCATCCGCGAACACTGTGGCCGAAGGAGGTCCGCGATTTCGTACCGTGGCTGGCAGCCAACATCGGCCAGCTCGGCGCCGTACTGGGCCGAGAATTGACCGTTGTCGCGCGGGAGCAGGTGATGTGGGAGGCCACCGCCATCCGCCCGGACCTGGTCGCGCAGACCGGCGATGGAGACCTCGTCCTCATCGAGGCCCAGCTGGGACGCACCGACAATAGGCACTTGGGCCAGCTGCTGGTCTACGCCGCCGCCGGCTCCGGCGGCGCGAGCCGGACTTCGACTTCGAGCGGCCGGACGCCTGGGTCCTGGGGATCACCCGCGAATTCCGGATCGAGATCGACGGCAACGCTGTGGCTACCTTCCTCCCCGCGCCATTCGAGTCGACGCACCGCTTCACGAATGACGACACCGGGCGAATCCGCGCCGAATCCGGCGTCCGCTGACATCCCCGGAACACCGCCTGACGCGGCAGTGCGGAACACCAGCTAGTGAAGCTCTACCTCTGGTGCGGGGAAAAGTTGCGGCCGAACAATGTGGGACACGACGCCTTCTGCGTCAGATTCGGCTTTCTGAATGGTGAAATCGAACAGGCTCGCGAGGACCGCCGTTGCAGCCTGACAGACGAGCGGAGGTGGCGTGAGCATCCTCGTATTGGCCCGATAGTGCTCACAGACCGTGTCATACAGGAGAGCTACGGTTTCAGCCGGCGTCAGGTCAGCGACCTTGGTCTTTCCGGGACTGAACCCCGGCAGGGTCACGGCCAGCGCTGATGCGAATGACGGCCTGATAGTCAGGCCCGATTCAGCGTCCTGGAATACGCCCAGCTCCTTTGCGGCGCGAATCGCCATGCGGTAGGACGCGCTTCGGCTTCGTTCCCCGTGCTCTCCTGGACTCCAGCCGCTGCTGATCGCCAAGACCATCTGGCGTTCCAGGTGGTCCATTCGAGTCCTCTGCACGAGGCGCTCAGCGGATTCTGGGGTGAATGAAGAGTCCCGATCGAAGTGGATGGTGGTCCGCGCCGCGTCGGCGGGTTCTGTGTAGGCGTTGGGTACGAAGTACCAGCCAACCCCGTCGATCACTTGCCACAATACGATCGCGACGGTGTCAGCCGTCTCCGACCACCGACCCAGCTGGCCACGCTTCAGTGAGGTTGAAGGAGATCGTCGGGTGAAGGCCGCGGTAGTGCCCCTGACTTGCACCCACAGTCGAGCTGGGTCAAGTAGGCCGTCCCTGCGTCGGATCTGCACCAGCAGGTCTTCGCCGTAGTCGTTCCCCACTACCTCCACGGCGTGGCCGAGGTCAGTGAAGATCTTGTCGACGGCCACTCGCGCGCGGTCGCCGATCACGTGTTCCGGCGGGCGTTGCGGCAGATACTGCACCGGCTGATGCTAGCCGCTGTGTCCCACAGGCGGGATGACCATCGCTTGACACTCGTACTATTGTTCGATCATGTCCGTCCCGCCAGGCCCGACTCACCCAACGCTCCCGCCGGGGTGGCACCATCCGCCGCCGCTGCTGCCCGTGACTGTCGACCGCGCCGCGGAGGTCGTCCTGCGGGTTACGCGCGACGCGCGAGGTGTCGTCGATGCTCCTTCCGCGCACATGCGCCGCGAGCCCGGCGGTCCCGCCGAGCCCGCGGCGGTCGTCGCATGGGCACGTCCGCCGGGCACCAGCGGCTGGCCGTGGGTCCTGCCGGTGTGGATGGACGCCTGGCGGGCGCCGGGGAACTCCTCCACACAGCGCACGTGGCGCTGCGTGGGCTGGCTCGTCTACGACCCGCTGCTTCTGGAGTCAGTAGAACCGGCGCGGCGGCCGACCGAGTACTGGTTGGAGCAGCGCGCCAAGGCCATCGCTGAGGCGGTCGTCCGCGCAGGGCTCGGCGGTGCGGGTCAGCGGTAGTCGTAGCGCGGCATCTGCGCCGACGCCAGGTCGATCAGGCGCAGTCGGGGGGGGTCGGCTGGAAGTCGTCCGGGTCGGCCTCCGGCGGGAACCAGTCGGTCTCCACAGTCGCCTCGACGATGGTGAGGCGGATCCCGAGCGGGGTCAGCGCCTTGTCGAGCAGTGCGATCGCGCGGGCGTGGTTCGGGTCCACGGCCGGCAGGTCGCTCATGTCGGCGATCACCCAGACGACGTGCGAGAAGCCGCCGGCCGCCCGGAAACCGGGACTTCGCGACGACCACCGGTGACCTCGCGGCTGTCACCGCTTCGGCAGGGATATGGGCCCACGGCTGTGCCAGGTGCTGCAGGTCCGCGGTCAGTTCTTCACCGGGAGCACGACCAGAAACCGGGTCGTCGTCATGTCATACCCGGGCATCGACACCTGCTTCAGGTCAGACCCGAGCTGACCGGTCGCCACGCTAATCCAACGCGTGTACAGGATGTTGCCGTGAGTGCCGACCAGGACGCAGTACGTGGCATCGGACGGGTGCGGCGGGCACAGCGACTGGTCGGTCAAGACCTGCAAGGCCACGTCGTGGTGGAGCTGGTGGCGGGCCCACCAGTCACCGCCGGCCCAGGCGGTGGCCAGGCTGAGCGCGGCGAGCACAACGGCCAGCCCCGCTGCGACCGGTGTCCTGGACGCCCTACCCCGCCGGCCCCGGCGTCCGGCGATAGCGATCCAGGCCACGGCCAGGACCAGCCAGGCGACGGCCGCCGCCATGCAGATCAGCAGCGCTGGGAGGATGACCACGCCCCAGTCCTGGTAGATGGCGCTGCCCGGGACGCCGAAGTAGTCCGCAGTCGCGGCATGGTGTGACCACCCGTACAGCGCGCCCAGCACCACCAGCCACAGCATCGTGCCGATCGCGGAGGCGGCGATGAACCCGGAGGACGATGCGCTGCCGGAGTCCGGCGCGCGTTGTTCGCCAGTGGCGTCGTCGAGGCCTTCGGATGTCAGCACGGGGTCCGCCTTCTTGAGGACAAGGGCCCGGGCACCGTCCCCGGGGAGATCACAGGCTACCCCAGGGGAGAAGCGGAACAGTCCAAGCGTGGACCGCCTCACCCTTCGGCGTGACGACGTTTGTCGATCCGCCGCTGGGCCCGCAGCCGACTCATGGCCTCAACACGCCGGGTCCTCGCTTGCTTTCTCGTCATGCCGGTCCGTGCGCTCCGGATCGGCATGTGCACCGGTAGGCGTCGGCACCGGTGTGACCCTTTGACTCTGGTGCCTGGTCAGGTGGCTGCTGACGTAGCGACGGCGGGCTTGGCGGCGGGTTTTTTCGACGGTGTGCGAGCGGTGCTCGCCTTTACCGCGGCCCTCACCACGCGCTCCTCGCGCCCAGTCATCTCGGCGGTCTTCGCTTCGCTCACCCCGTCGGCGACGATCGCGGCCAGTTGGTGAGCGGTGTCGGCGCGCAGCTGCTCGATCCTCGCGGTGAGCTGTTCGATCTCCGTATCGTTGCCGGCAATGTTTGCGGCGGCGTCGGTGATGCGCTTTCTCCGTGCCTGCTCGAGGCGTCGTCGTTCGGTATCCTCGGCGTCCAACAGCGCGGCGGCGTGGTCCCGCGCCTTCTTCCGAGCAGCATTCGCGGACTCTCGAGCGGCCATGGCCACAAGCTAACCCGAAGATCTACTTTCCGCGATCGGTGGTGAGCGTGGGGATTACGGATGCAGCGGCGCAGCGCGTGCGGGGTCAGGGAGCCGTGCGGCGTCGGGTCTTGAACAGGGTAGCCATCTGGTCGGCGCGGACGGCGGCTGGCAGCGCCGTGCCGGCGATCTCGCCGAGGAGCAGTTCCACGGCATCGCACTGATGCTCGTTGATCAGGCACAGGCCGCTGAGAACCGACCGCTCCAGCCGGTCGGCGACCTTTCCGGCGGCGATCTGGTGGACCCCTACCGCGCGCAGCAGGGCCGCCGTCTCGCCGCTGAGCGCTGCGGGAACCGAGATGCAGGCCAGCGATTTGTCGTCCAGAAGCATCTCCACGAGGAGCTTCACATCGGGGTCGAACATCGGGTCCTTGCCGGGGGCGACCGTCTGGCTGTCCATGGGTATCAGCCTGCTGGCGTCGCCGGGGAACCGGAAGCGGATTCACTCCAACGGGAACGGCCCGGAAGGTGACTATCCCGCCCGGGCATGGCGGTGGCCCCCGACGTGCGGTGGTCCTGCGGCCCAGCGCGGCGAGGACCGGACGCTCGGCCCCGGTGTGGATCGTGCCCGCACAGGCGAAGCTGGGGGGAGCGATGAGCCTCGTAGTCTCCTCAGAGCGCGAACGCCTCCCGGTGCGGACACCGGGAGGCAGGTTCGGCGTACGCCGGTCACGGCGCGGCGCGTGCCAGCGCCGCGATCAGGTGGTTCCCGGCGTCGGCATGATGGGCTGCGGCGACGTTCAGACGCTGGAGGCTGTAGCCAGTGCCGGAGGTGACCGAGGCAGCCAGGATCTCGATCCCGGCGCGCATTGCCGCCACCGCGGCCCCGGTGAACGGATCGGCCGCCGCCAGCTCTGCTGGCTGCAAGACACGGCACAGCACGTTCAGCCGGAACGTCAGCGCAGGCCGAATCAACGCGGCCGGTAGCAGTTGGCTCAGCGCCCAGCTGTAGCCGTCGGCGCAGTGCGCGAGGAACCCCGGATGCTCGAACAGCTCGCTGTACTGCGACAGTGCATCGGTGTACGCCGCTACTGCTCCGGCCAGTTGGGTGACGTTCTCGAACGGGTCGGCCGGCCTCGCAGGGTCGAGGTGGAATCCGAGGGCTTGGGCCTGCTCGAGCCTGGCCTGAAGATCGGGGAGCTGCGGTCCGCGCTGGAAGTCGTCGCCAGTGTCATGGCCGGTCACGGACGGCTCCTGGCGGCAGTGGTGTCGGCGGTCGGCGGCCGGCCCGGCAGCGCTCGGCGGATCACTGCTGGACCTGCTGGCCGGAGTCGGTGGCGTGGATGACGCCGATCGCCACAGTCCACGGCAGCAGATAGCCCAGTGCCCCATCCAGGCTGACGAACTCCTTCTCGCTGTAGACCGGGCCGGTGGTGACACGCGCCGCCTGGTCGGCGTCACGGATCCACACGTATAGGTAATGGTCCTTGCCTCCGGCGGTGATCTTCGTTTCTGAGATCTGACGCCAGGTGTTGTCTACGCTTTTCATCGCTGTCCTCCATCTTGAGCGGGTTCAGCAGGGGATCCGGCGGCGCACCGCCTGGATGGTGTGGGTGGTGGGGCTTGTCGCGGCCGGTATGGTCCGCCCGGGACCAGACCCGGCCGGTTTCACCGGTTCGGTGGTGCTGGGGTAGCCGTGTGGCTAGCCGTCAGGGTGGGGCGGGTTGTCGCAGCGGCACCAGCCGGAGCACAGCTGGCAGCGGCACTGGTGACAGCACACGTCGCAGGGCTCGTCGCACAGGCGCCGGTAGTCCCGGAACCACCGCCCGGACACGACATGTAGGCGCCAGCCCTCGGGGGCATGGATCTTGCCGTCGGCGCTGATCCTGCTGGTTTCCTTCGGGTGCCAATGCAGGGGCCGGGGCCCGGCTGCCGAGTCTGCGACCGAGACAGGTGCGGCCCGTGACGCGGCGGGGGCGACCGGCGCCGCGCCGAAACCAGGCGCAGGCAGTCAGGCGGCTGCGGCCGGGGTGTTGGGGGCTAGCCGGAATTTGCGCGGCGACGTGCTGGTCTGCTCGGCGATGCCCTCGCCGACCAGCTTGTCCAGGGCATTGGCCACTGCGCCGGAGGAGCGTGTCAACGCTTTGCCGATCTGTCCGGCGGTGAAGTCCTGTTCGGGGTGTGCGCGCAGGTGTGCCTCGACCAAGGCCCGCAGTGCCCCCTTGCCGAGGCGCTCGGTGGCCTGCTCCTCCGATGCAAGCAATGTCGGCGGCGCCTTGACGATCGCGGGTTCGGTTGTGGCGATCGATGTCTCGTCGTCGGCGGCGTCCGGTTCCGCCGCGGTCGCGGATTCCTCCGCTGCCGTATCCGCCTTGCCGGTGGGGGAAGCGTCTTCGCTGGGTTCGCTCGCGCCTTCGGTGTCGTCCGCGGCGTCGGGATCGGCGGCGACGGGCGCGGGCTCCTCGCTCTCCTCGGGGGTCGCCGTTGCGGAGGCGGGGGCATCGGGGCACGGCTCGCTGATCTCCGCTGCGCTGGCCACGGCCGGTGCAGGGGCATCAGGCTCCTTCACCGGTGTGGCCGTCGCGTCGTCGGTTCCGGGCTGGTCTATCGCGCAGGCGCTGAACCACTGGTCGGGGCTGCGGCGGGCGCCTTCCTGGATGCCCTTTTCTCGTCGGGCCAGCCCTGCGGCCTCGATAGCGACGAGGTCGTGCTGGGCGGTGGAGCGGCTGATCTCGGCGGCGGTGGCCAGGTCGGCGGCGCTGATCCCGACGACGGAGGACAGCCGGGCTAGCAGCCCCTGCTGCCGGTCGGTCAGCTCCGGCACGTCGGCGGCGGGAGCCAAAGCCTCGCTCGTCGTTGCCGCGGTGGGCTCGGACGGGGTCGTCTTCACGGTCTTCGATGTGGTGGTCTTGCTGTTCTTGGGCATGACGGATCCCCTTGGAAATTGAGTGGGATTCGGATACGTGCATGCCCCGGCCGGGGCGCCGCCGGGCGCTGTGGTCCGCGGCGGCATCTACAGCAAGCTCTATCGACCGGTATGAAGTCAAGCGCCGATCATCGCGGACGACGGCGCGATCGTTCGGGAATAGCCGTTGACCTGCGATGTATGACGGATTCGGCCCGCTGGATTCGGGCCGTGCCGGACCGGGGCGCGCCGCCGGGACCGTGCGGACGGCGTGGGGTCTGGTGTCGTGGGCGGGGCCCGTGCCACCGTGGAAGCGTGGCTCCCGCGTTCCCCGTCGCGGGGGGCCACCGTGACCACGAGTGACATGTGGCCACCGCGAAGCAGCAGCGCATTCGAAGACCAGACCTGTCTCGACGAAGTCCTAGGAAGTGGTTCTGTGAAGCGACCCGCGAGGAGTCCGGAGGACGTCGAATTGGTCGTCGCCGACACCGTCGCCGACCTCTTACGTCAAGCGGATGTCGCTTTCACCTGTGTCCGTTCGGTGCGGCCGGGAGCGGTGCACGTCCAAGTTCGGGCGCTTACACCGCGCGGCCGGCGCCAACGGCAAGCCGCAGTCCTTGCCGCTCTCGACAGCAAGCGCCAGCGAGAATACTGGCACTTGCTGCCGGTTTCCCGTCTGTACCAGCCCCGACATGAGGCAGCGCACCTTAAGCTCGGCCCGGTCCGCTTCCTGCTCGCCGCCCGGCGTCTGGCCCCATCCTTCGCCGCGTGGATCTCGGTCAGCGACGTTGGCCAGGACTGGCAGGACGACCAGGGTCGCACTTGGTATGAGCACATCGCCGATCCAGCGCACCCCGATCACTGCCCGCCCGGCCACCTCTACCTGAGCTGACCTGGTTCCCGACGAGGCAGCGCAAGGCCCGGCGTGTTGACGGCCCTGAACAGCGGGGCGAGTACGGGGCCGGTCTCCGCCCCGCTATGGCGTGCCGATGCGCTCGCGAGGGATGCCGCGCCGCTCGGACAGCAACTCCGCCAAGATCGCGTTGGTGGCTTCTGATGCGCTTTCGCCCAACGGGTCGAGCTTTTGCTCCAGCAGATTTCGGGTGGCGATGATGTCGGCCCGTCGGCCGAGCCGGCCCTGAGTCTTCATGATCTGTCGGTAGACCTCTTCGTTGTCATCGATTTCCCGGGCCCGCTCCCACCACGACAGGGCCTGCTCGTCGTCGCCGGCGTCGGTGGCGAGCTGGGCGAGCAGGGTGGCGGTTGCTAAGGCGTCGCGGCGCACCGCGACCCGCGGTGCGAGCGCCCAGTGCTCGTCCATGCCCTCCAGTAGTTCCCCGCCGTACAGCGATAGTGCCGCCTCGGCTGCGGCTCGGCGCACCTGGGGGTGGTGGGTGCTGGCGGCGAGGGCCCGTAGTTGTTCGAAGTAGGCCAGGTCGACCCCGACGAAGTGCGGGTCTAGCCGGTAGCGGCCCGACGGCCGCGGGACGAACTCTGCGGCGAATCCATGTCGCGGGCCCCGTGCGGCCAGGACGTCGCGCTTGAGGCTGTCTCTGAGGGATTTGAGATCGTTCTTTCGGATGTGTGGCAGCTTGGCGGCGGTGGCATCGGGCCATAGCACGCCCAGTTCCTCAGTGGAGCGGCCGCGGGAGTGGTGCAGCGCCAGCAGTGCCGCCAGCTTCACTGACCCCTTGCGGATGGTGTCTTCTACTGGGCCGGTGAAGGTTGTGATGGTCAGCGGGCCCAGCACCCTGATCTGGGAGACGGTGTCGCGGAAATGTCCCAGAATCTCGTGGATCTGTTTCAACTCTGCGTCAGCGTCGCCGGTAGCCGACTGGGTTTGGCGCGACAGGACAGGCGGCATGCTGCTTGCCATTGGTGTCCGGTCTGCAAGCTTGATCGGCGAGGGTTCGATCGCGGGCGAGTTGTCGGCAGACTTGTGGGGCTCATCCGTCTGCTGCGCGGTGCTGGAGTGGGCTGGCGCGCTGGCGGCATGCGGATCGGCTCGGTGCAGGTCCTGGTGCGGGTCGGCCACGGGCTGCGGCATCTTGAGCGTCGGGTTGGCGGCCAGGGTTGCGACGGCATCAGGGCCAACGTGTTCGTCGCTGTTCTGCTCCGGGGCGGCCGTTGCGAGCGACGAGGTTGTGTCGCCCCTGGGGATCGGCGCATCGTCGTCCTCGTCGATCGGTGCGTCGGCGACGACAACCGGTGCCTCGAGCGGGCCGAGCGGGTTCGGCGGCACGATCTGCGGCCGGCTCTGCCAGGGTGTGGTGACCACGTTCAGCGCCGCGCGCAGTCCGGCCGCCGACAGGTCGAAGGCGTAGACGCCGGCCTCGGGTGTACCGGAGGTGACCTCGCCGTCGGAGTCGATGCGCCAGTTGGCGCCGACTGGGTGCGTGCCGAGCAGCACCGAGGTCAGCCGCAGTGCTTCGGGCTGCTGTAGCAGCGCCGTCGCGTGCGCGTCGAGCTCGCCGCGGGCCACAGCCAGTAGCACCATCGGCTCGGGGTCGTCCAGCAGATCGTCGATCTGCATTAGAGCCTCGAAGTCGGGCACACCGTACTCGGCCAGCGTGGCGGCGCGGCCCGCGGCGTGGTCGGCGAGGTAGGCGACGGCCGCGTTCAGGTCGTCGACGATCCGCAGGTGCCATACATCCTGGCGCAGCCGGTCCACATCGGATTCGGGGACGTCCAGCAGCAGTGCGGCATCCGGGCGCGGGATCAGCAAGACGGAGCCGAACTCATCCGGACTGCGGCTTCCCAACACCGTTGCGGCGATCGCGCGCGCTGCCCCCAGCGCGCCGGGTCCGGTCAGTCCTAGGCCGGGGTACAGCTCGGCCAGATCGGCGCTTCGCCCGTCGCCGGTGACCGCGACCGGAATCCACGTCGGATCGCACTCCTGGACCGTCTCACCGTCGGCGGCTGGTAGGGATACGGCGATCGACTCGACCGCCGGTCCTTCCGCCTGCGCCTGGTCCGTTGACGCGTTCGGCGCCGAGGTCTCAGCATCCAGATCAGCGTCGGACGCCGAGGTCTCGGTCGGCGCGCCGAAGGCGTCCAGCTCGTCGGCCTCGATCAGGTCTTCATGGCCGACCGGGTAGCCGGGGTTCAACGCGATGGTGCGGGCCGGTCGCAGTTCAGATGGCAGCTGCGGGGTAGAAACAGGCGTGGTCTCACCCGGGCGCGGCCAGTACGGGGTGGCCCACAGTGAGCGCAGCGTGTGCCGGCGAGAAGCAGCCTTGCGCAGTGCCAGCAACGTGGAGGCTGCGAGCGCGCCGCCGGCGGCCAGCTCGATCCACAGCCCCGACTGCAGGCCGCCGCCCCTGGTGCGCCCGGCTGACGGCGTGGTCGCGGGGTGATCGTTGCCGGTGGGATGCTCTGGAGCCGCCGGGCCCGACGGCGTGCTGGAAGCAGGAGCGGTCGGTGCCGGGGGAACCGACGACGGTCCATGCGGGGACAGCGTCGTCGGCGCGGCGGGCGCGGGCCGGGCCGGAGCGGTTGCGGCAGGCGCTGTTGGCACCAGCGTCGATGCCGGAGTCGGCCCGGCGGCCACAGACGGTGCGGTGGCGCTGGGGATGGTGATGTCCCAGCCGGGCCGGATCAGGTTCGGGTCAGACAGGCGCTGGCCGTCGCGCTGGATGACGCCGGCGTTCGCCTTGTACAGCGCGGGCCAGTTGTTGCCGTCTCCCAGGTCCTCAGCTGCGATCTTGTACAGGCTATCGCCGGGCACCACATGGTGCACTGCCTCGCGGGTCGGGAGGGCGGTTGCGTTGCGTAGCCCGGCGGCGGTGCTGATGGTTGCCGGGGCGGTGGCGGCGGTCCGGGCTTTGGGGAACTGCGTCGTGGTATCGGCGCGGGCGGGGGCGGCGGAGCGGCCCAGCAGGGCAGTCACGCCGACCGCAGTGATCAGGAACCCGGCCAGTAGCTGTGCTGGTCCCAGGCCCGGCACGTGCGGGGTTGGGATGCGGCGTACGGCGTAGGCGAGTTCGAGCAGGAACGAGAATGCCAGGATCGACCACAGGAACCACAGCACGATGGCGATCGCGTTGAGGTAGAACTGGTCGCCGAGGATCGGCGAGGTCAGGTCGGTTTTGAGCTGGTCCAGGGAGAGCATGTGGTGGGGCAGCGGCCAGCCTGCGAAGCGCACCAGAGCCCACGGCAGGCCGCCAAGCACCGCAGTTCCTAGGGCGAGTGCGAATGTCGCCCGCATGGTGAGGAACACGGCCTTGAACAGCCAGACGATCGCGCGGATCGGGGCGGGGGGTCGGCGTGCCGTCACGGTACTGGCTTTCTGGTTGGGGTCGGTGGTGCGGCGGGATGTTGCGTTCGGTGGCACGGGATCACCCGCCCTGTTCGGCGGTCGCCGTCGCCGAGGCGGTGGATGCCAAAGAACCGATGCCGACGATCGACAGGATCTGGGTGTGCTGGATGTGGGTGACGGTCACGGTGACGCTCGAGCCGTTGACGGCCACGGTGCCGGTGTCGCCGGTGGCGGCCAGGTAGGACTGGGCGGCAGTGACCGCCTTGTCGGGGGCCAGCGTGCCCTGTCCGTTGGCACGGAACGCACCGACATCTAGTGCCTGAGCTCCTGCCCGAGCTGCCTCCTGCGCCTCATCCAGGGCCTTCGATTTCGCCCCTAGCGCCTGCCCGCCGTCCAACACCAAGCCAGCCATCACCAGCAGTGCGCCGGTGATGATGACGACGAACGCTGTGGCGACGCCGTCCTCGCTGCTGCCGGTCGCCGTGGCGCGCGCTCGCACCGCAGTAATCAAGATTTTGATGCGAGTGGTCATGGCGTGGTGCTTCCGGCCGGGCTGCTGCGGAATTGATCGACAACCGATACGGAGGTTGCGGACTGGGTGGAGGCTCCCGGAAGCCGAAGCCCTGCCACATCGGCCAGCCCCACGGTGCAGTCCACGTGCACGCTCACGGTCGATCCCGGCGCCAGGGAGCCCACGGAAGCCTGCACGCTGAAGCTCTGGCACACCACGCCGGCATCGGCCAGGGACTGCGAAGCAGCGGACTGCGCAGCTGATGCCGCAGCGTTCGCGTTCGGGGCCAAGGTCGCGGCGCGCGCTGCGGCGAATGCCGCGTCTTGGACCTTGCTGTGGGCATCGGTCACCCTGCCAAGGGCCACCACGAGCAGGAACAGCAGAATGAAGATCGGGGCCAGCAGCGTCAGCTCGATCGTGGTGGACCCGGCCTCCGGGGCTGCGCGCAGCGCGGCGGCTCGGGCGCGCAGCACGGATTGCAGGCCGGCGGCACGGGGAGCTGTGCTCATCGCCTGTCCTCCTTCGATCGAATAGCGGATTCGTGAACTGACGGGGCTAAGGAACGAAGACCTCGACAGGGGCGGCGGCGTGGGCGTGTATCGAGGGGTGCCAGCCGGGGATGATCGACTCGACCTGGCCAGAGACATCGGCGGTCACCTGTCCGGCGCCACGGGAAACCGAGATGGACTTACCGGTCAGCACTCCCGAGCCCAGTTGGGACAGGATCTGCTCGCCGCGGCTTTGTCCGACAGCTCCGGAGGTGTTCTGCGCCCGGCCTGCGTTCACCGCCTGGGAGGCTGCGGTCTGGGCAACCTGTTCGGCGTGCCAGATGAGCCCAAATTGGATGACTGCCAACACCAGCAACAGCAGTAGCGGCGTGGCGATGACCAGTTCGGTGGTGACCGCGCCGCGTTCGCCGTCTTCACGCAGACGGCGAACGCGACCGGCCAGACCGCGACGCCGCGCCGGCAAAGCCGTACCGACACTTACCTTCGGCATCGCGCCACACCCCTCTCGCTCACTATTTGCCAAAGTCTTGATATATGGGCGTGCGTCACCCGGTCTGTATGGCGTTGGCCTTAGCAGTGACTTTCGCGACGATGATCGCGACGATGGCTATCGCGGCGGCGGCCATCAGTGCGACGACGATGACGTACTCGGTAGTCATGCCGGACTCGGGGTTCTCCCGCATCGCGGCCAGGCGGGCCTTGAGCCCGTCGAACATGGCCTTCAGGGGGGTGAGTTCAGACATTGGTGGCGCCTTTCGTGGTGCGGATGTGCGGTGGTGCCGCGCCGCCAGGCGGCGGCGCGATCCGCCCTGAGCCGAAGCCCAGGAGGGAGTCGAGGTGGGCGGCAGGTTCAGCCCTGGGCAAGAAGGATGAGGCCGTAGCTGGCGAAGCTGATCCAGGGGACCGCCACCGCCAAAACGATGGTGGGCACCGGGCCGCCCCAGTCCAACCGGGCGACCACCGCGTCGAAGATCTGGCCGGCGCGCGTGCGTGAGGTCGGCGCGGCGGCCCTCGAGCGGTTCACTAGGTGCACTGCAACAGCGAAACCCACAGTCACGGCAAGGTAGGCCGCCAGAAGCACCCACGGGGCGAGGCCATGGCGCTCGGTAGCGGTGCCAGCGCCATACAGGAACCCGATGCCACCCAACAACAATCCGGCCGTCCCCAGCCCGGCAGTCAGCTGCTGGTTCTGCTCGTTGGCGTCGTTTTGCGCGAGTTTCTCTATGTTGTGCATCGGAATGGTCCCTCAAGGTGGGTGGGCGTTGTGCTGGTCTGTGTGGGGCACGGTTGCTGTCTGCGGGTCTTTAGGTGACCAGGTACTTCAGGATCCAAGTGATCACACCTGCTATCGCCAGCATCCCAGCGATGTACAAGGCGTCACGCAGTTTCGTCGTCGGCGGTTCTGGCGGGGCGTGAAGGAGCAGGTCGAAGATTTCGTCGTCGCTGGCGCCGCGTGCTTTGGCTGCGGTGTAGGCAGCGTCCATGAGTTTGTCGTTGCGGATGCTGGAGGCCTTTCCCCACACGCCCATCGCTGCGCAGATGACACCGAAACCGGCGACGTAGGCAGCGACCCACCATGGTCGGGCACCGTGGTTTATCGCGTGATAGATGCCGAGGATCGCTGCTGCAGGCCCCAAGACCACCGCACCGATGAGCGAGGCGCGCAGCGCCGAAGGCTTGGGCCAGTTGGTGGGCTTGCCGTCAGTGTCGCCGGTGCCGGCGACGGCATGGTTCGCAGTGGTACTCACGGTCGTCCTCCGGGGCTGTCGTGCTGGCCGAGCCAGCGGCGGACCAGCGGTTTCACAGCGCCCCCAGGGCGTGACAGAGTGCAGGATAGGCAATGAAAACTAAGAACCCTGCGAACATTTGCACGATGGGCAGCGACATCCGCTCGGTGGCCTGCTGGGCGGCGGCGTCGGCATCGGAAAGCGCGTGCGCACGCAGCGCCTGGGCCTTGGCCAACAGCGAGGCCCTCACCTTGGCGCCCTCTGAACCGGCCAGCGCCAGCGAGGCCGCCAACTCGCCCAAGACCGGCACATCCAGCTCGGTACCGAGCTGTCCAAGCGTGACCCACGGCGCGACCCGGGACAGCCGGGCAGCATCTAGGGCCTTGCGGATCGCGGCGAACGACCATCCGTCGCCGACCTGCGCGGCCTGCTCCAGGGCGGCTTCCACACCGGCGCCGCCGGACAGGCCGATCACCGTGAGGTCCAGAAACGACCCGAGAGCGGTCCGGAAGGCGGCGCGCCTCGCGGCGGCCTCGCTGCGCACGTTCAAGTCCGGGACGAAGAACCCGGCTGCCGCCACGGCGATCGAACCCCAGGCCGGGATGGTCCAGGGCAGCACAACACCGGCAGCGGCGAGCGCCACGGTCAACACCGGGAGCAGCAGCAGCCCGGCAAGGGCGGCCACTGCCTTCTCCGCCAGATGACGGCGCGGGGAGCGCTCGAGCACCTGCAGGTCCTTGGCCACCTTGGCGCCGGGCAGGTTCCACGACTGGAGCAGCCCGACCAACGGGGCGCCGACCCGCGCGGCCCAGCCGCCCTCGTCAGCCGCCAAGATCCGCACCGGCGCCGGGGCACGATTCAGCTCTGCCAGGGCTTGGGCGAGAGTCAGCTTGGGCGGGAACAGGCCACGGGCCAGCAAAGTGAGGCCCACGCCGAAACCGGCGCCGGCCAGCAGCATCCACGCCGTCATCCCCGCCCCCGCCCCGAGGCCGTTGAGGCCTCACCATCCAGCCGGGTCAGGAACCGCTCCGGGGCCTTCCCCACACTCATTTTCGACAGCCACATCAGGGCACTGCCGAACAACGCGGCCACCAGCATCAGCACCAGCTGCCCAACCGGGGTGTCATACGGGGCCAGGTAGGAGCGATTCAGCATGATCAGACCGAACGCCATCGCCATCACCACACCGGTGATCATCCGTACCGAGGTGCGGGTGCGGGCCCGGTCGGCGGCGGTCCGCAGCCGAAGCCCAGCCTGGGCGCGGGTGGCCTCGGCCAGCGAGCCCAGGACCTCGGGCAGGTTGCGCGCCTGCTGCCGAGACGCCAACAACAGCGCGGCGATGATCAGGTCAGCGGTCGGGTCGGCCAGGTCCGCGGCGAACCGCCGCAGCGCGTCCTCCAAAGTCCCGCCAGCCCGCAATAGCGCGGCCATCGCTCCGACTTGTTCACGAATCGGCTCCGGTGCTGCGTTTGCGGAGGCCAGGATCGACTGTTCCAGACCAGCGGCGGCCGACAGCGTGTCCCTCAAGAGTTCAGCCCAGGAGGCAATGGCCTCGGTGCGAGCGACTTCGGTCTTGGTCGAGGTGTCCCGCCCCATCAGCTGCGGGGCGAACCACACCACTCCGCCGGCCAACACAGCGGCAGCCGGCCAGCCGGTGAACACCCCGGCCAACAGCGCCGCACCGAACGTGATCAAGGCCCGGCGCACAGTCTTCGGCTCCGATAGCCTCGCCCGCCAGGCATCGAAGACCGGCGAAGTCGAGCCAGGCTCATCGGTAGAGCCGGTCACGCCCCGCACCATCAACACCAGCCCGACCGCGACGGCCAGCCCTGCGAGAATCAGGATACCGATAGCGGTCATGCCGCCCACCCCCGGGCAAACAGCGACTCATCCGCGCCCGCGTCAATCAGCTCCCGAACCGTCTCGGCGCGCCAGCCGAAGGCATGCACCGCGGATCCCGTGGGGCCGGGACGGTAAACCTCATGCGAGGTGATCTGCGCGCCGTCAAAGCCAACGACCTCCCGGATGCCGGTCAGCACCCTCTTCCCGCCGATCTTCGCCACGTGGATTACCACGTCCACTGCGCCAGCAATCAAGAGGTTCGCAGCCTCCATACTCAGGCGCTCCGGAGCCTGGGCGGCGTATGTAGCGAACCGGGTGAACACACCCTCGGTGGAGTTGGCATGGACCGTGGTCATCGAGCCGTCGTTTCCCTGGCTCATCGCCGCCAGCATCGGCAGCACCTCGTCGCCGCGGACCTCGCCCACGATGACCCGGTCCGGGGACATCCGCAGCCCGGCGCGCACACACTGCGCCTGCGTGATCGCACCGACGCCCTCGACATTCCCGGCCCGGCTGACCATCTCAACCACGTTCGGATGCAGATCGGCATCGGCGCCGAGCCGAAGCTCGAGGGTGTCCTCGACAGTAATCAGCCGCTCAAGCGGGCTGATCTCGGCGGCCAGGGCCCGCAGGTTCGTGGTCTTGCCGGCGTTAGTGGACCCGGCGACAACGATGTTCTTCTTCGCTCGAACGCATGCCCCGAGCTGCCCGGCGATCTCACGGGACATCACACCGAGGTCCACCAGGTGCGACAGCGTCATCCCACGGGCGAACCGGTTGCGACGAATCGTCACCGACGGGCGGCGAGTGATCCAGGCGACCGCGTGCATCCGGGACCCGTCCGACAGCTCCAGGTTCAGCTCCGGGCAGCCCCTGTCGAACCGGCGCTCGTCGTTGCCGGTGCGGGCACCGGCCAACCGGATCATGTCGATCATCTCCTCGTCGGAGTTCGCGATCGGCGCGACCCGCTTGCCCTTCTCGTGAATCGTGTCGACGAACACCACGTCACAGCCGTTGGCGTAGATGTTCTCAATGCTCGGATCATCCAGCAGGGGCTGAAAGCCACCCAGGCCGAACAGCACGTTGATCACTGCCTCAGTGATCCGCGCCTCGGCGTCCTGCGGCAGCACATCAATGCCACCGGCGATCGAGTTCCTCGTGTGCTCGGCCAGCCCATCGGCGATCATCGCTCGAGCCCGGACCGCCCGCTCGGCCGTCGGGAGGTTCCGATCCGCGGCCCACGCCGCCAGATCCGCTCCGACCTGCTGACGCAACGAGATGATCAACGCGCGCTCGCGCTGCGCGATGGGGTTCGTCTCAGAGACTGTGGTCATCAGGCGGCATCTTCCAGGTCGGCGGAGGCGTCGGAGACGGACTGCGTTGCGGCGGCGTGCTCGGCGAGCAGGACACGGCCCAGATCGTGGGCGGCCCGGGCCAGCGAGGTCCGGCGCAGCTCGCCGCCACCGGTACCAGACAAGATCGCCGCGGCCTTCGCATCATGCGGAAGCCGGGCGCTGGCCCGGTAAGCCAAGCTGGCCTCGACCTGGTCGGTGGGGTAGCCATCGCCATGCAGCACCAGGTGCAGCCGGGTGCCGGAGGCTTCAGTGCTGGTGACCAGGCCGTCAAGCCGTGCGGCCAGGGCGTGTGCTTCAGCCAGGTCCGGGCGCGCCACCAGCAGCGCCGCATCGGCGAGCCTGACCAGCGTGTGCGCAGGCGAGCCGGGGTCCAGCCGGCCCACATCGACGATCACTGCCAGATCGTCGGCCGCGGCCACCGTCTGCCATAGCGGCGCGGCATCTCGACCAAGCAGCCCGACAGCGCTTCCGGCCTGCTCGGCGCCGGGAGGCCCCGCCACCACGCGCAGCCCTCCGGGCAGCGCCTGGGCATGATCGAGAAGAACCTGTGCATCGTGTTCCCGGCGGGCAGCCGCTGACAGTGACACCAGGCTCGGCTCGCGCTCCAGACCGAACTTTGCAGCCAGGTCGCCGCCCTTCGGATCGGCCTCCACGACCAGGACCTGAGCGTCGCCAGGCCAGAACGCGGCCAAAGCCAGCGCCGTAGTCGTGGCGGCGCCCGACTTGATCGAACCGACGGTTATCAGCATGGTCAGCTCCCCGCCGTGTCAGAACCGAGGACGATCAGCTGGACCTGGCCGGCAGGGATGGAAGCGATCTGGCCAGCCGCGCCGGCTGGCGCCTGCAAGGTCACCGACATCGACCCCGACGAGTCCGAGGCTGCGGTCGTCGACAACACCGTGGCCGTCGGCAGCGAAGGCACTACCACCGGGACTCCTGCGGAGCCGCCCTGCCCGGCAGGCGTGACCAAGGCCACCGCCACTGTCTGGCCTGCCGACAGCTCAGTCGGGAACGCCCCGGCCTTAACCGACACCGCGACCATCGCCTGCCCCGCCGGCAGCGTCGACGAGCCGAGATCAGCACGCGACAACAGCGTCCCGGCCGGCAGGCTCAACGCGGCCGGATGCCCGATCACGGAGCCAGAGTCCGCCAACCGGATCAACGGGACGTTCGCATCCGCGGCGACTTCCACACTACGAACATCACCGACAGTAATAACCTGCCCACTTCTTACCGGGTGCGCGAGCTGCAGCACCGCGACCCGTCCGCCCAGGTGCGAGAACGCGCCAGCGAACGCGAAGGCACCGCCCAACGCCAGCACCGCCCCCGCCCACAAGTAGGGACGAGCTCTCTTTCGCCCGGAACCCGCCACACGCTTCTCGGCAGCATCGAACCCGGCCTCGGCCCCACGCTTGCCCGGACGCGGCATACGCCTCGGCAGACGCGTAGGAGTGGTGGACACAGACATGACGGGACCTCGCAGTGGTGCGGTGAATAGAAGAAGGGTTCGAGAAAGTGCGTCACGCAGCCGTGGCGGGTCGGAGCCCTAGCCGCCGGTAACGAGCGCCTGGCTCTGTAGGACCTGTACCTGCTCTGTCGCGGTCGTCAACATCCCGTTGAACGCCCCCCGCTGGCCCGCCCCGGCCCAGGTAACAGCCCAAGTGATGGTCGCGCGCACGGTAAAGGTGCCTGAACCCGAGGAACGAGAGTAGGTGTGGCCGCAGTCGGGAGACGAAGCCGCAGGGTCACCGCCGGTCGGGAACGGTGTCCCCGGACCCGCGCAGGTCGCCGACGAACCATCGCCGAAATCCCACACCGTCGACACCGGCGTCGCCGTCGCAGTCACCGACTCGCCGGGTACCGACGCCGTCGCGGACACCGGCACGAATTGTGACTTCGGCACATAGGCCCACATCGGAACGTGAACCATCTGCGGAAGACCGGGCCGCGGGCTGGAGGCGATCGTCGGTGTCGGCAGTTGCAGCTTCTTTAGCGCCTCGGCTGCTAACTGTGCAGGCGTCGGCAGGGCCGGAGCTGGCGGCGGGCTGGTGAGCCATACCATCGTCGTCACCGTTGTCGCAGCCTTGCCGTTCTTGATCACCCCGTCCGGGCAGGTCTGCTGGTACCAGCCACCCGCCTCACCGGTGTGCTGGTCGACAGTATCGTCGGCTGGCGGCTGGTAGTTCGGATCCGGTGTCCAGGTGCACGAACCGTTCAACATCGTCTGGGTCGGAGTCGGTGGCGCCTGGCCAGTACCTGCCCCAGAACCCGACGACGAGCTACCAGTCGAGTGACCAGAGGGCGATGAGCCTCCGCTCGAGCTGCTCCCGCCTCCGCCTGGATCTACAACGATCACAGTGCATTGGCCGTTGTTGTGATCGCACACAGTTGTGCCGGTGCCATCAGCACGGGCGACCTGCGGGACACCAACCCCCAACAACACGCACGCAGCGCCGATCGCGCCGCGGCGTATGCCGGTCAGCACGTTCCGACCTTATTGATCGCGAACTGATCGACCTTCCAGACACCATCCTTCTCCACGACCAGTGCTTGCGTCTGGTGGCAACCACCTGGAACGTCGTTGAAGAGATGGCCATCGGTTGTGTAGAGCAGCCAATTGGCATCGTTCATATGGTCGTTCACGACGACCTGGGTTGGGTTCGCGGCTGGTACGAGCTGGCCGATGGTCGGATTCAGGGCTGGCGCGCCTTTCGAGACGGCCCCCTTCGTCTTATTAACATACATTGCGCCCGTCACGTACGACAGCGCCTGGCCCGACATGTGGTGCGCGAGTGCGGGGTCCTGGTAGTTCGACGTCGCTGCGGCGGCTACCCAGTCCGCGTAGGCGGCACGATAGGCGGATAGCGCGTCCTGAGTCGCCTTCGCGGCCAACGTCGACGTTGGGCTGGGAGCCGAACTCGTGCCGCTGGTCGATCCTGTGGGCGTCGATGTCGTTGCCGCTGAGGTCGATGTGCTCGACGTCGCGGGTGTGGATCCCGTCGACGTCTTGTCGCTTGAGCTGCCGCAGCCGGCAACCGACACGATTGCTCCGGCGCCGAACAGCGCCACCGCGCTTCGGACCCGAACGCGCCCAGCGCGTCGACGCATCCCCCGCGCGCGGCGCGGCTGATCTTCGTCAGAATTCATGATCTTCCCCGTACGATGAGCAGGCGACTATGACCGGTTTGTGCTGAGTATCGCTTAGACCGCGATGATGGTCATGGATGTCGCTAGGCCCAAATAGTAAGCATGTGCGTGGCGGCGTGGTCCAGACCGCGCAAATAACATCTCGGCAACGGCCGTGACTGTGCATGCACTATGACAACTAGTTACCTTCATTGAAGGGTTGCGGCTATGCCACCACTCCACGCCGACCCGATTGCCCTGGTCGCAGGCGGTCTGACTGGCTGTGGTGCCGGGCTTCTCGGCGCTCGCGAGGCCTTCCGCGCATCTGGCCGCGCCGCAGCGTCGCGCACATGGCGCCGCGTCCCGCCTGTGGTCGGAACGGTCGCCGGAGTCGCGATCGCGGCCAGGTTCGGTTTGGGTGTAGAGCTTGCCGCCTACCTGCTGCTTGTCGTCGCTGCCATCCTGCTGTCCACTATCGACCTGGCCACCTATACGATGCCCGACCGAATCATGGCTCCAGCCGCCTGCGCGGCCGTCTTCCTACTGGCTGTAGCTGCCTTCAGCGCCGATTCCGCCGTCCCGTGGTGGCGCGCAGTCGCAGCTGGTGCGGCATCCTTTGTCGGCTACCTGATCTTGGCTCTGGTCACCGGGCAGCTGGGGCTCGGCGACTGTAAGGCCGCTGCTGTGTGCGGTGCCTTCCTGGGATTTCAATCCTGGCGGCAGGTGGCACTCGGTCCAGTCGCCGCGTTCGTGCTGGCGGGCATCGTCGCGGCGACACGCGCTGCATGGCGTAGCGGCCGGTCGCGGCATCACAGGCTCGCCTTTGGGCCCTATCTTTTCGGTGGCGCGGTTCTTGTGATCGTCCTGGCAGGACACTAACTGTATGTCTCGCGATCGTCTCCGAGGCCCAGCGTCTCGGCATAGGCCGCAAGGCCGTCGTTCGGGACGTGACCTCCTTCGCCGCCGCGCTCTACCGCAGCGGGCTGCTCCGTCCAGGCGTTCGGTAGCCCGCGCGTTCTGCGCGCTCTTAGCAGGCGGCGTTCAGCAGCCGATACCGTTCGACTGCGAGCTCTGATATCCAGGTCAGGCCACCATGTACACACTCCGAAACACACAGAGCAGGAGGTCTACCGGTGAGGCTGCTGTCGTGGAACATCAAGGCTGCGGAGAGCCCGGGCTCCCGGCACGTCCCGAACCTGGAGAGGATCGCCGCGGTAATCGACGAACAGCGTCCCGACATCGTGTGCCTACAGGAGACGGCCCTGGGCAGCGACGACGGCGCTGACTCGTTCCGGACGCTGCGCAAGCTGCTGGGCATGGACGGGCGGCTGCAGAGTGGACAGCGGACCGAGTCCCGCGCCACTGCCGTGCTGTGGCGGTCGGACACGGCAGGGCTGCGCCAACAGGCGACGCACTACACCGGGTTCTACCACTCGGCTGCGATCGTTGCGCTGAACGTTACCGGTCTGTCCACGCCGCTGACAGTCGCCAGCATCCACCTGCACCCGCACTCGGCCGACGCCCGCGTCATCGAAGCGTCGGTGTTCCACATGAAGGCCGATAAAGGCCAGCTCACCGTCTTGGCCGGTGACTTCAACGGGCTCGGGGCGCACGATCCGGAGCCGTCGTGGGCTGACACGCGTCCGGGGAACAGAGCGTCCCGCTGTCTCCCGGCTCCGCTGGGAACGCCGGTGGAAGACCTGCGCGGTGACCGCCGCGTGGCCTGGAATCTCGCCACCGCCGGCTACACCGACGCCTGTCTCGGCCCGGAGTATGAGAAGACGGCGAGCCATATCCGGGTGGACTGGGCGCTGCTGTCGCAGGCGCTGGCCCCGGCGCTGACCGGGTACCGGGTCGCCGAGCACAGCGACTTGTCCGACCATAAGCCGATCGTCGTCGACCTGGAGCTGTTACTGATCGGCTGAGCGGGGATCCGGGCCGGTCTTGGCCAGGTCCGTCCAGTCCTGCAGGAAGTGGGCCTCCTGCGCGTAGACGCGGTGTGCGCTCGGGAGGTTGGGGTAGCCGTCGCGCCTGCTCCGCCAAGACGATCATACCGTTGGTCTGCTCGGCGACGAGCCTCCGGCCGGTGGAAACCCCTCGCGGTGGCGTGCTGGGCCACCAGGTGCCTCCTTTTGCGTCGCCTCAGCTCCTAGGCGCAGCGCTTCGCCTGCCGGGCTTCGGAGCTCCCGGAGTCCGGTCTTGGCTAGCGGTCGGTGTCGTCTCCGTGCTTCTCCGCCTCCTGCTGCCGAAGCTCCTCCAGCCTGGCGCGAGCGGCGGCAAGACTTGTCCTGGACGCGTTGATTTTCGCTGCGTCAGCGTCGCGCCGCTTGTGGATGTCCCTGGCGAAGGCAGTCAGCGGGCCGCGTTGGTCGTAGCCTGCGTTGATCAGCCCGTCGAGCCATTCCAGGGCCAGCTCAAGAGCGGCGTACTCGCCTGGCAGCAAAGACAGGTGGATCGGCGCCCCCGGCGGGTCCGCGGCTATCGTCGTTGCCAGGCGCCGATCGAAGTGCCGGTTCCGCTCTCGTGTGAACGACTCCCGGTACGAGTCTGACGTGCGCGTGTACGGCTTCAACCGATCCAGCAGTTCCGGCTCCAGGCATCCCGGGCTGCGGTAGAAGGGGCGCTCCAGACTGCCGGCGGAGTCCGGATTGACCTGTAGCGTGGTCGCGAATATTGCCACGCGGTCGGGGTCGGGGACCAAGCCGTGCCCCAGCCAGCGACGTTCCATGGGCTTTTTGTGTGATTCCCGCTGGAAGTACCAGCCCGACGCCTCGTTCCAGCCCAGCGTGCACTCTCGCGCTCCGAGGCCGCTGTTGAAGTCGTTAGGGAAGAACATCCAGGCTTCACCATCTTCCCGCCCGTCTCCGATGTCCTCCGGGGGCCCGAGGATGAGGTCCACCACCGGTAGCCCGTCAGCCAACGCATGCCTGGCCACAGCCACGGCGTAGTTGCCGACGTAGCGATCGAATTCCTTGAGTTCTTCGTTGCTCGGCTCGGCAACAGCATCCGGGGTGACCATGACGTCAGAATACTGATTCTCGAGACGCCCGTTTGCTGTTCGAAATGATCAGCTCGCTAGGGACGGCCAGGCTGGCTGATGCCCAATCGCTCCCGGCTCCAGATCCTTCGCTCGGCTGGATCTGCACGGACGGGGACCCCGGCGCACGCGGGCTGAACTCTCTTACTGAGGCACGATCTCCCACCCTGCCGCTCGCATGAGCTGGGCCAGTTCGCCGCCGGCCCACGGCAATGGGACGAACTGGCGGTACCCGTCGAGGAACGGCTTCAGATCGCCGCTGTTGAGGTAGATGCGCGTCAGGTCGATACGGAGACGACGCCCGTCTGGCATCAGCCTTCGGCCCTGGACCTCGGACCACGCGTTTTCGTCGTCCCATAACTGGATGGTGTCGAAGCTGCCAGGCGGAAACGGGGTGTCGATCACGCGTTCCCAGAGGCTACCGATCATGGCGGACGGGGGATCGACGGCCCCGTCCCAGACCCCGACCCGCAAAATGATCTCAGGCATTTGCCATCTCCTCGACGAGACACGGAGCCGCTTCGGACCAGAACTCATGATGCACTGGAGCATGCAGGTATGTCTGCGACTGCCGAACCAGGCCGAGGCCCCGCTGGAGATCTGCCAGGACCGCAACGCCGACGCCCTGAGCCCGAGACGCCCGGTGAGGACGCTGCGTTGCCAGTTCCGAACCGCCTCTGCCGTGGCCGCCTGGGCAGGATCTCCGCCGAGCCGACCTCCGAGACTCCCGATCGAAGAGCGGCGGTGACTCATCCAACTCACTTCCACCACGGACTCGCGATACTTGAATACGCGAGCTCACCAGTCAACTTATGAACGCTCACTGACACGGAGGGGTGGTGGAGGCGTGGTCGTCCTGTTCCAGGATCAGCTTCTCGGCGTCGGTGTAGGGGCGGTTGACGGCGGCGCATAGAGCTGTAAACCATTGTGCCGGATCGAGTGCTATCGACCGCTTTTGCTCGTGCGACCAGTAGCTCAGGGTCCCACCCTGAAGCCGGATCGCCCGGGCTGCGGACGGGGGAGTCAACGTGGCGATCAGTTTTCCGGATGCGTTGTCCCAGATTTGAGCTCCTGTATTGGAAAGCGTGCTGAGCGCCACGATCTTGTGATCGGGAGTGAATCCGAGGAGCCCTTCGTCGAGGTAGCCGGTCGGAATCGCCTGTCCGATTTGCCGGTCGCGCTCGATATCCCACACGGTCACGTTGGCGGAGGTCACAACGGCCATATTCTCACCGGCGGGGTCGAACTGCACCGCGTTCTGAGACTGCGGCAGGGTATGGATGGTCTCGATGATGCGGCGCTGATCGAGGTCCCACAGGTCGACCGAACCGTTGGGGTCGGCCACGGCGATCTGCTGTGGATGACCAGGTCGGACGGTGACCGACGTGTACGCCAGCAAAGCCGCCAGGTACTCCGACGTGACATCGGCGTGGAGCGGGAGCGGCGCGCCGACCGCGCGGCCAGTATCGAGATTCCAGCGACTGAACACTCCAGCGTGCAAGACCACCACCGAGGTGTTGTCGACGGCCACAACTGACCCCGCCCATGCCTGCCAGTCGGAGGGCCGTGGTCCAATCCCATTCGGCATTGGCAAATCGATGGTGCCTTGCACGGTCAGGGTTGGCGCGGCAGGGGTCGGCACGGTGTAGACGACAAGCGAATCGCCTTCTAGGGCCAACAGACGCTTGCCGTCGGGGGTAAACGCCCACCAGGTGTTCTGGACAAGCAGGGGCCCAAATACGGGAGGAGCGGGGGTACTCGTGATGACGGAATTCGATTTCGCATCGACGACTTCGATGCGGCTAGTGGTCGTGTTGTAGTCAACGGCGGTCGCGCCGTCTGGACTCACATTGTCGACGAATTCGTAGTCGGTATTCTGGTCGGTGAAGAATCGGGTATCGGCCCCAGTCAGCATGCTCGGGCCGCTTGCGTGAACGCGGTAGAGCACATCCTGGTCGGCGATCAGCGCCATCGGGGAACCGTGGCCCGCGCCGGAGTACATGACGATGTTGGTGTCCGTTGCTTCTCCGTCAGCACAACCGGTCTCAGGTGCGGCAAGTTGATAGACCACGCCGGACCGCAGATCGACTGCGCTCAGGTAGGAGTTGGATGAACCGGAGTCACCGGCGCCGACGTTGTCCTGACAAAACAGGCCATAATCCTCGGCTGCACCCACGTACAGATCATGGAGACCGCTGCACAGCGAAACCGGGATGGACCGCTGTTCGATGCCTGTGCCCAGGTCGATGACATGGACACGATTGTCCGCTCGCGAGCAGCGGGCAAGCACTGCGCCGTTCTCTGCCACGATGTCCGCTGCCTTGTCCGATGGCTTGTCGTCAGGTCTGGGTATTGACCGGACCAGTTGCCCGCTGGTCAGGTTGTAGACGTTGGTGGTGCTGTTGGTTGATAGCACGACGGTCCCGGGATCGGTTCCAAAGAACGGATGGGCTTCCTGAAGATCGGGCGCGATCGCGTTCGCCGTGGGAATCAATGTGTGGTGTGACATATCCCAGACAGCAGTTTCAGGGGCCTGTCCTTCGAGGTCGAGCCGACGAACAAGCCGGGTGCTGTCCTGGGAGAATGCCATCCACAGCTTGGTGAAGGTGGTCGACGCGGTGTCCGGCTGATTGGTGGCGAGTTCGATCGGGGCGCTGCGATGCTCGACGTCCCACAACCACAACCCGCCCTCGACGTCGGCTTCGACCAGCGTCTGGCCGTTGGGGCTGATGAAGAACTGTGAACCGCGGGGCGCGTGCGGTGCGGCGGGCGGGGTCCAAGACTGCGGATGATCGCCGGCAAAACCGGTCCACACGACGGGCGCTTGATCAGCGTGCTGCACGATGGCGACGTTGCCGTCCTGGCTGGCGGCGATTCCGTCGATGGTTCCCGGCCGCAGGTTTTCGAAAACCTTGTCCACCGTTTGCAGTGCCGCGTACTGGGTGAACAGCGCGCCATACGCTTCAGCCGTGTGGTCTTCGTGCCAGGCAGCCTGCGCCAGCTGCAACGATATCGCGGGGTCGATCGACCGGAATCGGTTGGAGTCATTGGCAAGCGCACGCGAAGCGGCGGTGCGCAGACGGGCTTGTGCCACCCCGGTCTGGTTCACCGCAATCACAGCGAAACTTGCTGCTGCCAGAGCTAATGCTGAGATCACTGCGATGACGGTCCGCAGCACCCGGATACGGCGGCGATCCCGTGCAACACTGCCCTGGACGTATGTTCTTTCGGTGGGGGTGAGGTCGCCGGGGCGTTCGGCTGCCCACTTCGCTGCGGTGGCCATGGCTGTACCGCGCAGCAGGCCACTGGGCTCGTGGTTGGCGGCCTCCCACTGCGACAGGCTCGAGCGCAGTTGTTCCTGCCATGCGCGGAATTCTCGTTGCTGCTCAAGTAGATCGCGCAGGGTGGGCCATTGCTGCACCAATGCCTGATGGGCCAAGTCGACGATTTCGGTGCCATCGGAAGCCCGGCTCACGACAACCAGTCTGCTCGCGACTAGGCGATCCAGCACAGGGCGCAGGCCCGGGTCCAGCCTGGATAGTCGGACTGGCTGCCGCTGGAAGCTGCCGTCCGGCTCTGGCCTGGCCAACTGCACCAGAAGCCGTTGCGCCGCATGGTGCTGGGTCTCGTCGATGGTGTTGAGGTAGACGTGCTCGGCGTATTGCGCCAGTGCGCCGGGCACGCGGCCTAGGTCCTCGTACGCCTGATGGGTCAGCATTCCGGCGCGGCGCTGGGACCACAGCCGATCGAGCGTGAACTCGACCAGCGGCAGGGAGCCGGGCTCGTTGCCTGCGTCGTCCAAGATGCGATCCACCAGTCCCGGCTGGAAATCCACATCGGCAACGGTGATTGCTTCACGGAGCTGATCACGGCCCATCGGCGGCACGAGAAAGACTCCACGTTGGAGCATGTCGGCCGTCTCATCGGTGACAACCGCATCCAGTGAGCCAGATCGCAGGGTCACGATCGCGACCAACGTCGGGGAGCCGTTGGCCCGACGCGGCGCGCTGCGGGTCATTTCGGACAACAGCGCTATCAGCGCTCGTGCATTGTCGCCCGGCATCTCCTCGACCTGGTCGGCGAACAGCAACAGCCCGCCTGTGGCCTGCTCGGAAAGCCTGCCGGCAAGCCATGGCAGCGTCTTGTTACGCGACGAGACCATTTCATCGGCAAGGCGTTGTGCGTCGGCGTGTCTGCCGACCTCGCTGACGTCCGGCTCGAGAATTGGCATGAGGGCGACGGCGAGGAGGTCCTCCGGCCGGGCTCCCGGCGTAGGGCGGAAGTCGGCGACCTGCATGCCGCGTTGCCGCAGCCGAGGGATCACCCCGGCCCGTACCAGCGAAGACTTCCCGCATCCTGATGGCCCGGCGGCCACCACGAGCGGCCTCGTCGTGACCAATTCGTCCAGTCGCTCGACCACGGCGTCCCGGCCTTGGAACAAATCGGCGTGTTCCTCAAGGAAGGGATCCAACCCGCGGTACGGACAGATCTCAGCCGGATCCGCCGTGGCGATCTCCGGGTGCAATTCCACCAGCGTCGCCGTAGGGAGCAGATATCCCGTTGTGCCCGAGCCGCGCTCCGCGGCGACGACCATCCCGACGACCCCGCCAGCGGCTGGGCTCCACACGGGAGTGCCGCTGAAACCCGGGCCGATCGACCGCCGCGCTGGCTCAGACTCGACCTGCAGCCACCCGGCGGCCTGCCTGGCCCGAAGTTCAGCCTCGACCCAAACCCCATAGTCCTCGGGCAAGTCCGCGGGAAACCCGATAACCCTGACCGCGTCGCCCCATCGCGCGTCCGTCATTGTCAGCCGGGCCGGACGCGCCCCCTCCGGAGCCGGTGTGGTCAGCCGAAGCACCGCCGTGTCGCCGCTGCCATCGGGACGCGTCTGACACCAGCCGACGATATCTGCCTCACGCGACGCACCGATGCCATTGGCGAGCAGCGGAAAATCGACCACGACCCGGCCGATTGGTCGATCGCCGTCGGAATCGGACTGGCCGAGCGCGATCGTCACCACATGTGCACACGTCAGCACCAAATCCGACGCTACAAGAAACCCCACCCCTGCAACGGGTCCGGATCGGAAGCGAATCCGGGCAACCGCCCAGGCAGGAACCTCGTCTGACACGCCACCACCTCGACGGGAAACGCTCACGTACATCACCGCTATCTGCTTGCGCGTCAGGAGGAACAAGGGCTCTGGTAGATCAAAAAGCCCACCGCAACCAGATCACCGGCCGCGGAGAACATGCCCAAAGTGGCCGCTTACAACGATGGCCGTCCGAACACCGCCATAGGCGTTCGCGGCGCAATCACGGAGCAGCCGTCGTAGCCGCGGGACCGTTCTCGGGCTTGGACCATTTGAGGGTCACTTTAAAATTTGCCGCTGCCGCGCTGGTCGCGACGACCATCTTTGCGTCGGCCGACAGTGAGAGCCCGAACTCAAGCTCGATCTCGTCAGGGGTGTTGGCCATGTCGGCGAACTCCTCGACAAAGCTGTCGGCTACGGGGCGGATCGCGCCGAGCATCTGCCCGAGCGACTGCGCGGCGCGGGCCACGACCTGGCCGGGACGAGAGACCTTGACCAGTCCTTCCGGTGTGTGCTCGATCTCCACGCCGACCACCTGCGGCAGGCCGTCCAGCCCGTCCACTGGGAGCTCTACCAGGTATTTCATCTCGTCCCCTATCCACTCGCCCACTCACGACCCTAGGAAGCCGCATCACAGGACACTGCGAAGATCTCGGAACCTTTACCGCATCGAGAGCTTCGGAACCTTTCGAAACGGGACTTCCCACTCCGGTGCTACTGGCCTGGCGGGTGCGGTCGGACTGCACGCCTTCCATTGCGTCGATCGCCCGTCCCCTGTCCTCGATGCGCCGGGACCTGGCTCGGTTCAAAGGCCGCGGCGTGCGGGCCGCCGCCGAACTGGACGACCGCGCGCTGACGATTTTGCACGCGGCGTGAGGTCAGCACGGATCGATCGTCGCGGTGGTGCGCGCAGGCAGCGGGCGGATGTTGTCGGATTGTTCGAGGCCGGGCCGTCGCAGCCTTTCGATCTCGTCGTGCTGAGCTGCTAGCCGGGAGATCGCGGTGGTCTTGAACGCCGTGAACTCGGCGATGGTCTCGTCGCGATCGGCGATCCGGCGACGCAGGCCGGCGTTCTCGGCCTTGAGTCGCTGGATCTGTGCCGCGCGGGGGTCCACGACGGCGCCAGCGGCTATGAGCGAGGCAAGCTGCTGCTCGAACTTGGCGGCCAGGTGCTGGTAGGGGCCGGGTCTGGCGGTGCCGTCGCGGTTCTTCTTCGGGTAGAACCCAGTGCGCGGGACGCCGGCCTGCTCGGCCAGGGACTTCAGGCCGCACTTGGCGCCGGGGGGCAGGTCGCCGGACAGCAGCCGGTCCATCGCGGCGCGGATCGCCTGCTCGTTGCGGGTCTTGTCCTCAGCGCTGAGCCGGGCCGTCGACTGGATCCTGCTATCCGAGGCGCTGGCCGGCACCCGGCGCGGGTTCGGCACAGGCGAGGACGCCACCACCGGTACGCGGGAGCAAACCTCCGACCATCGGCCGATCTGCTGCTCGCTGGACCTGGGCAGACTTGCCGACACGCAGCGTTGACGGCGCCGTACCCGCGGTGATCCTATATCAGGACACTCTCACGGGGACGAAAGGGGCACGGCCATGCACGGCATTGACGAGGAGTTTCTGCGGGGCCTCAACGAACCGGGCGTGATGGATCGCATGGCCCGGATGCACGGTTGGGCGCTGCGCGGCGTGCTGGCGATGGTCGACGACGACGCGCCGGCCCTCGCGCAGGTCATTGCCGATATCAAGGCATTTGACGCCGAGGCCGATCAGCTGCCCGGGGGCGTGAACCGGTGGATGTTCGTCGGGATGCGGGTGAGCGACCTGGGTAAGGAGCTGCAGCGGATGGCCCAGGACTCCGGCGTCTACGTCCCCCTGGAGTCGGCCGTGCCCGGCACTGTGGCGATCCTGGAGCGTCTGGCCCCGCCGGATCGCCGCGAGGCCGCGGTCGAGTTGGTGCTGCACCAGGAGCGCATCGCAGCCCAGGGGGGCAGGACAGCGGAGTTGGTGCTGTTCCAGATGGCACTGACCGCCTGGCTCGCCCGGATCCCCGGCTTGGCGCCGGTTCTGGAGGTGCTTCGGTTGGAGCTACGCAGCCGGATCGCCGACGTAGAGGGGGAGGCCGCCGGCATCCCCAGAGCCGAGCGGATCACGAGGATCAGCGATGCCGACGCCTTCGACTTCCTGGAATGGCTCTTTGACGGCCCTGGCATCGCCGACGTCATGTCCCGGGATCCGGCCGACTGGAGCGCGGCAGAGCATCAAGTGATCTCGATCGTGAAGCAACACCTGCTGGAGACGCCGGTTCCGGAGTCCACCACCCCGGAGCAGAAGAAGGCGATGTTGGCAAGGCTCATCCAAATCTTCCAGGCTGCCGTCGGCACGCCCGTCGCGACCGCATCGCCCGTCGATACCCGCACCACTGGACGACCGCGGCCGTCGGCACGCAATACCAAGCGGCGACCTGGAGACAAGAAGCGCAAACGCCGCTAGCGCGACTCGCATCGAGCCCGAACCTGTCTGAGCGGGTACGGCACCGGTGCGCGCCGCGAGGGAGCGGCTGATCGCTTTCGTCGAGAGCTCGCAATATCGTCTCCGCGCCGGGCGCTCTGTCCGCCCGAGCGAGCCCGATGATCTGAATGTCACTACGCCCCGGGACCCGCGGCGCCCGCCGGCGCGGGGCCGGGGCCCGGGGGGGCCCCACCAATGGAACACCCCCGGGGGGGGAGGGGTCGGAGGGGGGGGCGGCGGGACAGGGG
>NZ_JBGCCM010000027.1:0-161842 GCF_041262085.1 Catenulispora sp. GAS73 | reverse complement strand
GGAACCAGGACAACCCCGGGGAGCGTCGGTCAGGCGGTGGGTCAGGCCCACCCCGCACCATCACTGCCGACCATCATCACTGTCAGGCGACGACGTGACGGGGAACCCGGGACAAGGCGACCACAAGCAGCGACCGGCAGCCAACTACGCGGCCCCCCTCCCCGGAGCGAGTGCCGCTCGCCGCGCAGGCGCCGCCGGAGGCCCTGTCTTTGACTTTTGGCGCCCACCACGCCCGACGATTGCCGCCTACGCAACGCGTGCGCAGTGACTCGGACCGGTGCGCGGTCGTGGACACGAACACCGCCAGCCGCCAACGCCACGCCAGGCACGCCACCGAACTGCGCCCCCCAGCGGATCCTTCTTAAACCAGTGCGAAGCCGTAAAAAGCTCCTAAGACCCACCAACAAACCGTACCCACTACACCCCAGCCACCCACACCCACACCCACACCCACACATCAAGCAGGGGCGCCCAAAAAAGCCCGAAGGCCCCCAGCACATCCCTCGAATGCTGGGAGCCTCCGGCAAGACGGCCGAAGCCGCCAGCTCTAGCGGACCGTCATCCGAACCGGCCGGTGATGTAGTCCTCCGTGGCCTTCTCCGTCGGGTTGGCGAAGATCCGAGACGTGTCGTCGATCTCGATCAGCCGCCCCGGAGTCCCGGTCCCGCTGATGTTGAAGAACGCCGTCCGGTCCGAGACGCGCGCCGCCTGCTGCATGTTGTGGGTCACGATGACGATCGTGTACTCCGACTTCAGCTGCGAGATCAGGTCCTCGATCGCCGTGGTGGAGATCGGGTCCAGGGCGGAGCAGGGCTCGTCCATCAGCAGCACGTCCGGGCTGACCGCGATGGCGCGGGCGATGCACAGGCGCTGCTGCTGGCCGCCGGACAGGCCGGCGCCCGGCTTCTTCAGGCGGTTCTCGACTTCCTTCCAGAGGTTCGCGCCCTTCAGCGACTGCTCGACGATGTCGTCCAGTTCGCCGCGCTTCTTCACGCCCGCCAGGCGCAGGCCCGCGGCCACGTTCTCGTAGATGCTCATCGTCGGGAACGGGTTCGGGCGCTGGAAGACCATGCCGACGTGGCGGCGGACCGCCACCGGGTCCACCTGGGCGCCGTAGAGGTCCACGTCGTCCAGGGTGACCTTGCCCTCGACCCGCGCGCCCGGGATGACCTCGTGCATGCGGTTCAGGGTGCGCAGGAAGGTGGACTTGCCGCAGCCGGAGGGGCCGATGAAGGCCGTCACGGTGCGCGGTTCGATGGTCATCGAGATGTCCTCGATGGCGCGGGTCGGGCCGTAGTAGGCGTGCAGGCCCGCGACGTCAATGCGCTTCGCCATAATCGATCTCTCCTAGGCCCGGCCGGGCTTCTTCCACCAGGCGATGAGCCTGGCGATGATGTTCAGCAGCATGATGATGATGATCAGCAGCAGCGCGGCGGACCACGTGCGGTCGTTGGAGGCGTGCTCCGACGAGGTGTAGGTGTTGTAGATGACCGTCGGCAGCGTCGCCTGTCCCTGGACCCCGCTGAACGGGTTGGGGTTGATGTAGGCGACGTAGCTGACCACCAGCAGGATCGGGGCCGTCTCGCCCATCACGCGGGCCACACCCAGCATCACCCCGGTGACGATTCCCGGCAAGGCCGTGGGGATCACCACCCTGGTGATGGTGCGCCACTTCGGCACGCCCAGGGCGTAGGACGCCTCGCGCAGCGAGTCCGGCACCAGCTTCAGCATCTCCTCGCTGGAGCGGATCACCACCGGCAGCATCAGGATCATCAGCGCCAGCGCGCCGGCGAAGCCGTTCGCGTACTGGTGCAGCGTGATGATCCACAGCGACAGGATGAACAGGCCGGCCACGATCGAGGGCAGGCCCATCATCACGTCCACGAAGAACGTCACCGCCTTGGCCAGGACGCCCCGGCCGTACTCCACCAGGTACACCGCGACCAGGATGCCGATCGGCACCGCCATCAGCGTGGCCAGGCCCGCCTGCTCCAGGGTGCCCAGGATGGCGTGGTAGACGCCGCCGCCGGTCTGGGACTCGTCGATGTTGCGCAGCGAGTGGGTCAGGAAGTCGACGTTCAGCGCGTGCACACCGCGCGAGGTCACCAGCCACAGGATCGACAGCAGCGGCAGCACCGCGAGCACGAAGGTGGCCACCGTGGCCCCGCCGGCGATCCCGCTGCGCAGCCGGCGCACCGGTGAGGGCGAGACCAGCACGTCGCCGCCGATGGCGCCGTGCGCCGCCCGCCGTGGCCGGGCCCGGCCCGCCGCGTCGTCCGCGGCCACCTCGCCGGGCTCGTCCTTGGCCTCGAAGGCCCCGCGCCGGTCCGGCACGTCCGCGGCCTCGACGTTGGAGGCCGAGTCCATGCTCATCGAGCGGCCGGAGCGGCCGCGGAACACCGAGAACAGGCTCCAGCGCTCGTCCTCGGGGGTCCCGGCGCGCGCGGTGATCCGCCGGGCCAGCAGGTTCACCAGGAACGTCACCACGAACAGCACCAGACCGGAGGCGATCAGGGCGCCCTGGCCGACCTTGAACGCGCTGCCGAACTGCAGCGCGATGTTGGCGGCGATGGTGTTGCCGCCGGGCTGCAGCCACTTGGTGACGAAGTTGTAGCTGACCGACAGGACCATGGCGACCGCGATGGTCTCGCCGAGCGCGCGGCCGAAGCCCAGCACGATCGCCGAGCCCACGCCGCTGCGGCCGTAGGGCAGCACCGCGAGCTTGATCATCTCCCAGCGGGTGGCGCCCAGCGCGTAGGCGGCCTCCACCTGCTCGCGCGGGGTCTGCAGGAAGACCTCGCGGGAGATCGCGGCGATGATCGGCAGGATCATGATCGCCAGGATCACGCCGGCGGTGAACACCGAGCGGCCGAAGATGCCCGAGGAGAACATCGGGATCCAGCCCAGGACGTCGGAGACGAACTGGGAGGCGCCCTGCATGTGCGGCACCAGGAACAGGATGCCCCACAGGCCGTAGACGATCGACGGGACCGCGGCGAGCATGTCGATGATGAACCCGAGCACCTGCGCCATCCGGCGCGGCGCGTACTGGGTGATGAACAGGGACACGCCGACGGCCACCGGCGCCGCGATCACGATCGCGATCGCGGAGGTGACCAGGGTGCCCCAGGCCGCGGCGCCGATGCCGAACTTCGGCGGGGAGTCGTCCGGGGCCCACTGGCCGGTGTACGTCAGCACGTTGGCCTTGTTCACCGACAGCGCGTTCGTGGCGCGCCAGATCAGGAAGATCGCGATCGCCGCCATCAGCAGCAGCAGGAAGATCGCGGCTGCCCGGACCGTGCCGGAGAAGACGGCGTCGCCGCGGCGGGTGCCGGAGTTCAGGGAGTTCGCGTCGGAGCCGCCGCGGCGCGGCGTGGGCCGGGTGGCAGTCGGCGCTATGCCGCTCATTCGGGTCCTGCCTCGTCGCTCGGGCGCCCAACGGCTGGTGCTGGGCCCGGAAGATTTCTGTTCACTGCGGGTTTCGATTCCGTTAGACCAAAACGGACAAGCCAGGACGGCCTGGGTACGGCGTTCCGGCACCGACACGTCGGAGCCGATCGGTGGTCACCGACGGCTCCGACGTGTCGCATCGTTCAGCTCAGTCCTGCTGCGCCGAGCCGGTTCAGCTCAGGCCGCTGAAGACCGCGGCGACCGCGGTCTGCTGGTCCGAGGTCAGGGCCACGTAGCCCAGGCCCTCCAGCTGGGACTGCGCGCCGCTGCCGGCGGTGTAGGACAGGAAGTCCTTCAGCAGGGGCAGCTTGGCCGAGTCGTTGCCGGCCGAGCAGACGATCTCGTAGGTCACCAGGACGGCCGGGTACGCGTCGTCGGCCGAGTAGGTGTAGTCGAAGTTGAACAGGTAGTTCCCGCCGGTGGTGTCCACCTTCGCCTTGCCGATGAAGTTGGCGGCGTTGGCGGCGGTCAGCGGCACGAACTTGCCGGCGGCGTTGCCCACGTTGGCGGTCGGCAGGTTGTTGGAGGTGGCGTAGGAGACCTCGGCGTAGCCGATCGCGCCGGAGGTGCTCTTCACGGCCTGCGCGACGCCCTTGGAACCCTGCGCCGACTGCCCGCCGGTGGCCGGCCACTGCTTGTTCGCCGCGGTCGGGAAGTCGGTCGGGGCGGTCTTGTTCAGGTAGTTCGAGAAGTTGAACGAGGTGCCCGAGGCGTCGGACCGGTGGAAGGTCTGGATCGCCAGGTCCGGCAGCGTCACGCCGGCGTTGTCGGCGACGATCGCCGGGTCGTTCCACTTGGTGATCTTGCCGTTGAAGATCTTGGCCAGGTTCGACGCGGACAGGTTCAGCTTGGTCACGCCCGGGACGTTGTACATCACCGAGATGATGCCCGGGACGGTGCCCACGGACAGCGCCTTGCCACCGGTGCAGCGGGCGTCGGCCTGCGGCTGCTGGGTGGCGTTCAGCGGGTAGTCCGAGCCGGCGAAGTCGGCCTGCTTCTGGATGAACGCCGTCACGCCCGGGCCGGAGCCGGTGCCGTTGTAGCTGATGTTCGTGCTGTTGCCGCACTTGGTCTGGAAGTCCTTGATGAACTTCACGATCGCGGTGTTCTGGGCCGTGGACCCCTGGGCCGAGAGCGTGCCGTTGGCGCAGGTGATGGCACCGCCGCCGCCCGCCGCCGAGGAGGAGCCGGAGGTCGAGGTGCTGCCACCGGCGGCCGACGTGGTGGACGAGGAACCGCCCGTGCTCGACGACGAGGTGTTGTTGTCAGAACCACAGGCCGTCAGGCCGGCCATGGCGAGAGCCAGAACTCCGGCGCCGACCGCGGCACTGCGCCCATTGAAACCAGCGTGGATCTTCACCGGGAAGTCCCTTCGAATCATCGGAAGTCTTTGCATGCGCTGTCAACGACGAAGCTAGGCAGGCCAGGTGAATCGATGGACGGGTGAAGGTGAACGGGGGGTGAACGGTCCCAGGCGCTCGGGATCTGGATGCCCTGGCCAGGGCGGGTAAATGTGTCGACGCGTTCGGTTTCCGCAAACCTCACCCGAACGGCGGTGCACGATCCGGCGCTCATCTGCGGTCCATCGGCGGAAGACGACTGCCGGGGCTTGACAACACACGCTCGGTGACGATTTCGAGAAAAATCTCAAGCTTTGAGCCGGTCCACCGCGACCACCCCGCCCTCGCGGACGTGGAGCACCCACGCCTCGGCCGGCGCCAGAGCCCGGCGCCCGGAGTGCACCGCCTGTCCGAGCGGGCTCTCGGCGAGCAGTTCGGGCAGCACCGGCCGGTGCGTGCACCCGACGGTCGCGTGTCCCGACTTCAGGACCTGCCGCAGCCAGGCGCGTCCGGCGTCCGGGTCCGCGTCCTCGCCGAGCGCGGGTTCCAGGGCCAGGTCGGCGCGCGCGGACTCGGCGGTCGGCTGGAGCGTCGTGACGCACCGCGCGTACGGCGAGGCCGTCAGCGCCGCGTCCCCGTACGCCGCCAACACCGGGACCAGCGCCCGGGCCTGGATCCGGCCCTCGGGGGTCAGGGGACGCTCCTGCTCGGCGCCGTCCCAGCGTTTGCGGGGCACCGCCTCGGCATGCCGCAGCAGCATCACCGGCACGGTGTCCACCGGCGCCGCCGCGAACGCCCGCAGCAGGTCGCGGTCGGTCTGCCGGGTCAGCCGGGCCGGCGCGGCCGGCAGGTCCAGCCAGTCCAGCCGGTCCACCTCGGAGTTCGGCTCGAAGTCGGCGTCCACGGCGGCCTGCGCGGCCCAGTACTTGACCCGTTTCATGCGCGCCGGCCCGCCGAAGGAGACGTCGTAGACCTGCGTCGGCAGCCGCCGGCCGAGGACCACCGGGTACCCGGTCTCCTCGCGCACCTCGCGGACCGCCGCCTGCACGTAGCCCTCGCCGTGGTCGAGCTTGCCCTTCGGGAAGGACCAGTCGTCGTAGCGGGGGCGGTGGATCAGCGCCACCTCCGGCCCGGTGCGGCCGGGGCGCCACAGGACGCAGCCGGCGGCCCGGACCCGGATCGCGGGCGAGTCCTCGGCGGCGTCGTCGGCGTCGGCGGCGTTCATCAGTGTGCGGACCTCTCTTGTACCGCCAGCGGCGCGGTGCTCCGGGCCCGGAGCACGGCCAGGCGTTGTTCCTCGTGCAGTCTTCCCAGTACATAGCCGGTCGTGGCGGCGATGCGCGGCGTGTCGGCCGCCCGATGGACGCACGCCGCGGCCAGGACCGCGTCGCGCTGCTCGCCGAGCGCCTCGACGATCCGGCCCAGCCGGACCAGCAGGTCCGCAGCGTCGTCGCCGGCGATCATCGTACCGGCGGGCCGGCACAGCTCGGCGGTGTGCAGCGCGGCCTGGGCCGCGTCCTCGGCGGAGAGCCAGGCGGCGTCGCCGTCGGCGTCCTCGGAGGCCAGCGGCGCCGGCAGGTCCTCGATCCGGCGTACGAACTCCTCGTAGGCGTCCTCGGCCAGGCCCGGCAGCACCTGCCGGCAGGGCCGCTCGGCGGCCGGGGTGAGCGGGACGTCCCGGGCCAGCGTGGCCATCCGGTCGGCCAGCGCGTGGAAGGCCGGGCCGACCAGCGCCGCGGTGGCCATGCCGTGCGCCGAGGAGCGCTCCCGGTCCAGCATCCGGGTCAGCAGGGTCCGGGTGCGGGCCGCGCCGCCGTCGGGGTAGCGCCCCTCGGCGATCCACTGGTCCAGCGGGGCCAGCAGCCGCGGGCGCACCGCGTCGGCGTCCCGCTCGGCGCCGAGCACCACCGCGGTGCCGCGCAGCTCCCGGCCGAGCTCGTCGGCCCAGGCCGCGTCCACCAACTCCCGGCACGCCGCCAGCGCGGTGGCCACCCGCAGGCACGCGGCGCGCAGCCGCACCGCGGCCGGCTGCTGCACCGGCAGCGCGCTGTGGGTCAGGAATGCGCGCGACTGCTCGGCGAGGTACCCCCGCACCGCCAGTCCCGCCGGTCCGTCCGGCGTGGCCGCCCCGAATCCGGCCATCGCGCGCTGAGTCGCTGCATCCATGTGTCCGCCACTGCCCCCACGACGTGTGTCAGGCCTTTGCCTGACGGTTCGGTTCCGCCGTTGCCCGGATGGCGGCACTGTTCTTTGCTGCTGGTCCAACCTGTGCGATCCGCCCGACCCCGTGCACGACCTCACGCCCGGGCCCACGCCCGCCGTCACGCCCGAGCGCCTGCCCGAGCCCGAGCCCGAGCCCCTGCCCGAGCCCACCGCGCGGACCGCCCGGCGTCGTCGCCGGACGGCCCTGCTGTGCGCGTGATCCCGCCCCCTCCGCGCTCATCCGGCTCGCCGGCTCCACCAGTTGGCGCGTTCGGAGATCAGCGTGTTCTGCATGTCGGCCAGGGGCGAGCCGTCCTCGGCGTACTCGCTCCGGGTCCAGGTGCCGTCGCCGGCCAGGTCCCAGGCCGCGGTCTTGGGATCCATGGCCATGTCGAACAGCGCCGAGATGGCCCGCCGCTGCACCGGTTCGACCAGCCGGACCAGGGCCTCCACCCGGCGGTCGAGGTTGCGGTGCATCAGGTCCGCGCTGCCGATCCACACCTGGGCCTCTTCGTCGAGTCCGAAGACGAACGCCCGCGAGTGCTCCAGGAAGCGGCCCAGGACGCTGCGGACCCTGATGTTCTCGCTCATCCCCTCGACCCCCGGCCGCAGGGCACAGATGCCCCGCACCCAGATCTCCACCGGGACGCCGGCCTGCGAAGCCTCGTAGAGCGCGTCGATCAGGTCCTCGTCGACGATCGAGTTCACCTTGATCCGGATCCGCGAGGGCTGCCCGGCCTCGGCCCGCTCCCGCTGCTGCCCGATCAGCTCGATGAGCCCGCCCCGCAGCGCGTTCGGCGCGGTGAGCAGCCGGCCGAACTTGGTCGGATGGGCGAACCCGGACAGCCGGTTGAACAGGTCCGACAGGTCCGCGCCTATCTCGTTGTCGCAGGTCAGCAGGCCCAGGTCTTCGTACAACCGGGCGGTCTTGGGGTTGTAGTTGCCGGTGCCGACGTGCGAGTAGCGGCGCAGGACCGCGCCCTCGCGGCGCACCACCAGGGACAGCTTGCAGTGCGTCTTGAGGCCGATCAGGCCGTAGACCACGTGGCAGCCGGCCTGTTCCAGCTTGCGGGCCCAGGAGATGTTGGCGTGCTCGTCGAACCGGGCCTTGATCTCGACCAGCACCAGCACCTGCTTGCCGGCCTCGGCGGCGTCGATGAGCGCGTCCACGATCGGCGAGTCGCCGCTGGTGCGGTAGAGCGTCTGCTTGATCGCCAGGACGTCGGGGTCCTCGGCGGCCTGCTCCAGGAACGCCTGCACGCTGGTGGCGAAGGAGTCGTAGGGGTGGTGCAGCAGGATGTCGCGGCGCCGGATCGCGGCGAAGATGTCGGCCGGCTTGCCCGGGCCCTCGTCGGCCAGGTCCGGGTGGGTCTTGGTGACGAACGGCTTGAAGCGCAGCTCGCTGTACTCCCCGGACTTGCCGATGTCGGCGATCTGGTTCAGGCCGGTCAGGTCCAGCGGTGCGGAGATCTTGAAGACCTCGTCCTCGTTGATGTCCAGCTCGCGGATCAGCAGGTCCAGCACCTGCGGCCGGATGTTCTCGTCCACCTCCAGGCGCACCGGCGGCCCGAAGCGGCGCCGCATGAGCTCGCGCTCCAGCGCCTGCAGCAGGTTCTCGTCGGTGTCGGCCTCGACTTCCAGGTCCTCGTTGCGGGTGACCCGGAAGGCGTGGTGGTCCAGGATCTCCATGCCCGGGAACAGCAGCTCCAGGTGCGCGGCGATGACGTCCTCGACCGGCACGTAGCGGCCCGGCTTGGCCTCGACGAACCGGGGCAGCAGCGGCGGCACCTTGACCCGGGCGAAGTGCTCCTGCCCGGTGTCCGGGTCGCGCAGCGAGACCGCGAGGTTCAGCGACAGGCCCGAGATGTAAGGGAACGGATGCGCCGGGTCGACGGCCAGCGGGGTCAGCACCGGGAACAGCTGGTAGCGGAACAGCTGGAACAGCTTCTCCCGCTCCTCGGAGTCCAGCTCCGCCCAGCGGATGATGCTGATCCCGACCGCGGCCAGCTCCGGGCGCAGCCGGTGCTGGAACTCCGCGGCGTGCCGCGCCATCAGCTCGCCGGTCTCCTTCAGGATCCGGCGCAGCACCTCGCGCGGCGGCAGGCCGGAGGCCGAGGTGGTGGCCACACCGGTGGCCAGCCGCCGGCGCAGGCCGGCGACCCGGACCATGTAGAACTCGTCGAGGTTCGAGGCGAAGATCGCCAGGAAGCGGGCCCGTTCCAGCAACGGCACCTGCTCGGCGTCCTGGGCGAGTTCCAGGACTCGTTCGTTGAAGCGAAGCCAGGAGATCTCCCGGTCCAGGAAGCGGGTCTCGGGGGCCGGGCCGGTCATGATTCCGAGCTTGACACGCGGGTGTGAACGGCGGGTAGCGGGAGGGTGGATTCTCGGCGTCCGGGTGAACGCGTGCGCCATCCGGGCGAAAATGCGCTGCTCAACAGGTGAAACCCCTTCCGCGACGGTATCGATGGATCTGGAAGGTGTACCCCGCTGGGGTCCACCGTTCCCTGCTTTTGCCGCTTCGAACCCTGTACGGAGGAGGCCCCCGCGATGTTCGGGATGAAGACGCTGGTGGTGGGCGGCGGCGCCGTCGCGCTGTTGTGGATGATGAACAACCACGCGAGCGCCGGGAGCCTCGTGGACACCGTGCAGAACGGCGCGTCCACGGTGTCCAACGGCGTCCAGAGCGTGCAGAGCGGCGCGCAGACCGTGTCGAACGGGGTCTCGGCGGTCCAGAACGCGCTGAACGGCGTGAGCACCGGCACCAGCACCAGCTCCAGCAGCGGCGCCAGCGGGAGCGGCGGCCTGAGCGGCCCGGCCGTGGAGCTGAACCCGAGCGCGGCCCGACCCGGCCAGCAGGTCCTGATCACGGTCCCGACCTGTATCCAACCCGACTCCGGGACCGCGACGTCTTCGGTGTTCACCAACAACGGCTCGGTCTCGCTGACCCGCAACCCCAAGGGCGCGGGCCTGGCCGGCACGGCCACGATCGTCCCGAACGCGCAGAACGGCCAGTGGTCGGTGAACGTCACCTGCGGCACCGGCTCCAACAGCCTGAACGGCGTCACCAGCATCACGGTCTACGGCGGGACCAACGCCACTCCGACGAATCCGCCGAAGGCCGGCGGCGGCGGTTCGGTGATGAAGGGCGACCTCGGCATGACCGCCGGCGGCGTGGCCCTGGTGGTCGGCGGCGTCGGCTACGGCCTGTGGAGCATGCGCCGTCGCGGCGCCGACGGCACGCATGCCGGCTGACCCCTCGCCGGCGGCGGGCGAGAAGACGGGCCTGGACGGCGGCGGCGCCGATCCGGGCCCGTCTTCTCGCCCGCCGCGCGGTCGGCACAACGTGGTGAAGGTCGTGATCGCCGTGGCCGTGGTCGTGGCCGGCGCGAAGCTGCTGGGCAACGGCGTGACCGCGCTGTCCGGACCGCCGTCCCCGACCCAGGGCGCGCTGTTCGGCAGCTGGTCCGGCCCGGCGGCCGCACCGCTGGAGCGCTCGGTACCGCTGCGGGTGCAGGTCCCCTCGGTGGGCATCGACGCCCCGCTGATCCGGCTCGGTCTGGACCGCGACGGCGCGGTGGCGGTACCGCCGATGTCGGTGCCGACCGAGGCGGGCTGGTTCACCGGCGACCCGACCCCGGGGGAGCGCGGCGCGGCGGTGATCGTCGGCCACGTCGACACCGAGTACGGCCGCGCGGTGTTCTACCCGCTGGGGAACGTGCAGCCCGGCGCGCTGGTGATCGTGGACCGCGCGGACAAGAAGCACGCGCAGTTCCGCGTGACCTCGGTCGAGGTGGTCGACAAGGACCGGTTCCCGGCGCAGCGGGTGTACGGCAGCGACGACAACGGGACGCCGCAGCTGCGGATCATCACGTGCGGCGGGGCGTTCGACGGGAAGCACTACGCGGACAACCTTGTGGTGTACACGCAGTTGGTGGGGGTTACGGGCTGAGGCGGCTGGCGGCTCGCGGCGAGCGGCGGCCCGGCTGTGGCGGCCTGCGGCTCGCGGCATGTGGGGCGAGTGGCGGCCGGGCTGCGACGGCCTGCGGCACGCGGCACGCTGCGAGCGGCTGCCGGGCTGCGATGGCTGGCGGCTGGCGGCATGCGGCGAGTGGCGAGCGGCGGCCCGGCTGCGGCGGCTTGCGGCTCGCGGCATGCTGCGAGCGGTGGCCGGGCTGCGGCGGCTTGCGGCTTGCGGCGAGTGGCGGCCGGGCTGCGGCGGCTTGCGGTTCGTAGGCCGTGGCGCGCGGTGATTGGCGATCGGTCGGTCTGAGGCGGCTCGCGGCTCGCGGCTCGGGGCTTGCGGGCTGCGGCGAGCGCGGTAGTCGGGCGGGCCGAGGCGGTTCGCGGTGCTGTGGCGGCGTGCGCGAATCGGGGTCGCCGGCCCTGAGTCCCTGGTCCGGACTCAGGGCACGGGGTCTCCGAGGTCAGACTCGGTATCAGACTTGGTACATGATGTCCGCGCTGCGGCGCGTGAAGCCGAGCTTGGTGTAGACGGCGATCGCGGGCGCGTTGTCGGCCTCGACGTAGAGGATGACCGTTTTCAGGCCGCGGTCGTGCAGGTGGCGCAGCCCGACCTGGGTCAGCGTCCGGCCGAGGCCGCTGCCCTGCTCGTCCGGTTCCAGGCCCAGGACGTAGACCTCGCCGACCGGGCCGTCGCCGTCCTCGCCGTAGGCGCTGTGGTCGTGGACCTTGGTCCAGTGGAAGCCGGCCAGCTTCGTGCCGCGCCAGGCCAGGAAGAAGCCCTCCGGGTCGAACCAGGGCTGCGCCATCCGCACGCGCAGGTCCTCGACCGTCATCGAGCCCTGCTCGGGGTGGTGCGCGAAGGCCCGGGCGTTGACCTCGACCCAGGCTTCGTCGTCGACGCCGGGCCGGAACGTCGCGACGCGGATGCCGTCGGGCAGCGCCGGCGGCGGCACGTCGTCCAGGGGCCGGGCCATCACCCACAGCTCGCGGACCGGCTCCAGACCGCGCTTCGCGGCCAGCGCGGCCGCGGCGGGGAGCGCGCCGTGCGCCCACACGCGCACCGGCTTGTCGCCGCGCCGCACTTTCATGCGCAGGGCGTCCAGCAGGGCGCCGCCGACGCCTTGGCGCCGGGAGTCGGGCGCGACCACGACCTCCGCGGTCGGGCCCTCCTCAGGGTTCGACTTGTCGAGCACGGCGTAGCCGATCAGCTCCGAAGCCAGATCCGCGCTCGCCAGGCGGCGGGCCACGAAGTGCCAGGCGTCGGTCTCGCCGGGGTGCTCCAGGTGGAGCAGCACCTGCTCGGGGAGCGGTGCCACTCCGTCGGCCTGCTCGGCGGTCTCGGCGAGGGACCGGATGGTGGCGACGTCCGCCTCGTTCAGTCGGCGGACGACGCCGATGGAGATACCTGTCACCCCACCACGGTACGGGGTGCGATCAGCGCGTCGGAGGCTCGAACCTCGTCCGCGCCTTCTTCGGCGGTCTCGGTGCCGGCGCTGGAGCCGGCGGCCGCGGGGGTGGATCCGTTGCGCTTGTCGGGCATGACGAAGCGGTAACCGACGTTGCGCACCGTCCCGATCAGAGCCTCGTGTTCGACCCCGAGCTTGGCGCGCAGCCGGCGGACGTGAACGTCCACGGTGCGGGTGCCGCCGAAGTAGTCGTAGCCCCACACCTCCTGAAGCAGCTGTGCCCGCGTGAACACCCGGCCGGGGTGCTGCGCGAGGTACTTGATGAGCTCGAACTCCTTGAAGGTCAGGTCGAGCACCCGGCTCCGGACGCGGGCGGTGTACGTGCCCTCGTCGATGGACAGGTCGCCGCTCCTGATCTCCAGCGGGACGTCCTCGGCGACGGCCCCGGCCGCCAGCTTTCCGACCGCCAGCCGCAGCCGGGCCTCGACCTCGGCCGGGCCCGCCGAGTCCAGCAGCACGTCGTCGATGCCCCAGTCCGCGGTCACCGCCGCCAGCGCGCCCTCGGTGGTGATCAGCAACAGCGGGCAGTCCACCCCGGTGGTCCGCAGCAGCCGGCACAGCGAGCGCATCTGCGGCAGATCCCGGCGCGCGTCCACCAGGATCGCGTCGGCGGGCGGGGTGTCTAGAAGGGCGGATGCCTCCGCCGGCGCAACGCGAACGTTGTGCAGCAGCAGGCCGAGAGCCGGAAGCACCTCGGAGGAGGGGGTCAGTGAGTTGGTCAGCAACAGCAAACTGGACATCCGCGGATCGCTCCTCATTTGTCCGGGGGCGCCTCTTGTCACACCCGCCAGAAAACACACAAGAGGACCCGTGGGGCTTCGTCGCCCGGATCCTCTGTGAGCAAGGATAGCCGTCATGAAGCGTTTCCCCGAGGTTTCCGTGCCGGAGTTCACACGTATTTTACCTGGACAAAGGCGCAGCTCGGGGCACGCGGAGCCCGGTCAGACCCTGTTGACGGCCGATGGCGTCCGGCTGAACGCCGTGCACAGAGGGGGTGTCGATCGACGCTGGGCGTTCGTCCTGTGCCACGGATTCAGCGGCTCCTGGCGCACCGGCGACATGGCGCACATCGCCGCCACGTTGCGTCCGTATGGCGGAATCATCGCGTTCGACTTCCGCGGTCACGGACAGTCACACGGAAGATCGACGCTCGGTGATCTAGAGGTCCTCGACCTGCACGCCGCGGTGGAGTGGGCCCGCGTCCTGGGTTACGAGCATGTGGCGACGGTCGGTTTCTCCATGGGCGCCTCCGTGGTCGTACGCCACGCAGGCCTGTGCGGCTCCGGCATCGGCCCGGGCTCCGCGACCGACGCCGTGGTGTCGGTGAGCGGCCCGGGATGGTGGTTCGAGCGCTCGACGCGGCCGATGAAGCTGGTGCACTTTCTGGTGGAACATCCGCTCGGCCGGATGGTTTCGGCATGGCATCTGAAGACGCGCATCCTGCCCGGCGGCTGGGACCCGGTCCCGGAGTCGCCGGTGGAGTTGGTGGGCCGGATCGCACCGGTGCCGCTCCTGGTGGTGCACGGCGACGCGGACAAGTACTTCCCGCTCGGACACGCCGAGGCGCTGTACGCGGCGGCGCGGGAGCCGCGGGAACTGTGGGTCGAGCCCGGCTTCGGGCACGCCGAGGCCGGGGCGGCGCGGGAGGCGGCGGGGCTGGAGATGGTGGGGCGGATCGGGCGGTGGGTGCGGGCGCTGCCGGTGGGTGGCGAGAGCGCCGGGGCTGACAGCACCGGTGAAGCTGCCGATGGGCTGTCCGGCGAGGAAGATCGAGAGCGCGGATATAGCGGATACAGATATAGAGGACGGGACGGCGGGCCAGGGGAATCTGGCGGTGGACTCGGAGAAGCAGGCGGCGGCGAGTCCGGCGCAGGCGGTCGCGGCAAGGCAGGCGGCGCGCTTGGCGGCGAAGGGCGAGATCGGGCTGGTCTTGGTAAGGCAGCCGGTGGGCGAGGCGCGGGCCGACTCGGCGAAGGCGGCGGCGCATTCGGTGAGGCGGATAGTGGCGAGGCGGCAGGCGGCAGTGAGCTCGGTGGCGGCGGAGCCGGCAAGGCGGGCGGTGGGATCGACGCCGGCGGTCTCGGCGAGGTAGGCGGTGGCAGCGGCGGTCTCGGCGAGGCGGCAGGCGACAGCGAACCCGGCGCGGGCGAGTCCGGCGAGCCGGGCGAGGTCATGGAAAGCGAGGCGTGATGAGTGGGCTGATCCGCTATTGGGCGGCGGCGAAGGCGGCGGCGGGTATCGCCGAGGAGCCGTTCGAGGGCGAGGTGCTGGCTGAGGTGCTGGCCTCCGCGGTGGCGCGGCATGGGGTGCGGCTCGGGGAGGTGGTGCGGCGGGCGTCGTTCCTGGTGGATGGGGCGCCGGTGGGGCGGCGGGATCCGTCCGACGTGCGGTTGGCCGAGGGGGCGGTGGTGGAGGTGCTTCCGCCGTTCGCCGGAGGCTGAGCGGGGCGGCTGGTATACCTTGCAGACGGGTAGGTGTCGGCAGGAGGAAGTCAGGGTGGGCGAGTACACGGGCCGACGGCGTGGGCGGGCGGCTTCAGAGCCGTCGGCTCAGGAGCCCGAGTACGTGTATCCGGAGGACCCCGCCTACCAACAGGGTTACTTCGCCGATGACTCCTCCTATGCGCAGCAGCAGCCTGAGGGCTACGGATACGAGTACGGCTATGAGCAGCCGGTAGCGGAGTACCAAGCCGAGTACCAAGCGGAGTACCAGGGCTACGAGGCCCAGCAGCAGTACGGGTACGAGGCGGCACCGTCATACGAGCAGCCGCCGCATCAGGGCTACGAATACGCCCCGGATCCCGCCTACGGGTACCAGAACGCCCCGAGCTACGAGCAGTACAACCAGGGGCAGGGCTACGACCAACAGCAAGGCGCGTATTACGAGGACTACCCGCAGAACGGCTATCAGCAAGAGGCTTACCAACGAGAAGGCTACGAGGGCTACCAAGAGCCCTACTACGAGGAGCCTTATTACGAAGAGCCTTATGAGGAACCGCCGGTCCAGTCCCGCCGCCGCCGTTCCGCACCCGCCGCCGAGCCATACGCCGAGCCGTACGCGGGCGAGTACTCCGACGACTACGCACCCGTCCGCGAAACCCCATACCCCACAACCCCCCGCCCCCGCCTCTCCCCCCTCCAGCACCTCCCCTACGCCGGCGCGGCGACAGCAGCCCTGGCCGTCACCGCCTTCGTCTCCGCCAAAGCCGTGGCCGCCGCGGTCCTCCCGCTCCAACTCGTCGTCGCCTGGGCCGTCCTCGACCTCGCCGGCTTCGCCTCGCGCCGCACCGCCGTCCTCGCCGCGCTGCCTGCGATGGCCGGTGCCGCCGCGACCTTCAAGTTCCAGCCCGACGACGCCGTGCTCCCCGTCGCCGCGGGACTCGGCGCCGGGTTCGTCCTCATCGCCGCGGACGCCGTCTTCCGCGCCCGTCGGCACGGTGTCGAGCCCGGCGCGGTCCGCGCCCTCGCCGCGGCCGCCTCGGCGCTGCTCTTCGCCAGCCTGACCGGCCTGTTCCTGCCGGCCGCCATCCTGCACCTCACTTCGGTCGCGGCCGGGGCGGGCGTCTGCGCGGTGCTTTCGGTGTCCGCCGCGCGCAACTCCGAACTAGGGGGGAGCCGGGCCGCGGTCGTCGCGATACCGGTCACGATCGCCGCCCTGGCTTCATACGCCGCGGCTATCCTCGTCCCATGACTTCCGAGGAGGGGCTCGACCAGTTGCAGTGGCAGGCGCATCCGCCGCCGGTCAGACGCCGCAAGTGGCCGACCAGGCTGGCGATCGCGCTGCTGGTGCTCGTGGGTCTGTTCGTGGCCGCGGACCGGATCAGTGTGGGCATCGCGGAGAGCCAGATCGCCAAACGCATCCAACAGTCACAGAACCTCCAGTCCAAACCCTCCGTGACCATCGCGAACTTCCCGTTCCTGACCCAGCTGATCGGCATGAAGCTGGACAAGGTCTCGGTGGACGCGCGCGGCATCACCCGCAACGGCGTCCGGGTCACCGATCTGCACGTGGACCTCAACGGCGTTTCGCCCTCCAACGGCTTCAAGGAGGCCGACGTCGACCACCTGTCCGGCACCGCACTGTTCAGCTGGACCGACATGGAGTCGGCGGCCGCCGCGCAGGGCCTGGACGTGACGCTGGCCGAGGGGCCGGACAACACCGTCCGGGTCACCGGCAACGTCCCGGGCCTGGGCAAGACCACTCTGCAGAGCCACCTGTCGCTGGCCGGCGGCAACCGCCTGCAACTGACGGCGTCGAAGGTCGAGTCCTCCTCCCTGGGGCTGAACGGCCGTGTCCCGCGCGAGCTGGACTTCCCGATCAACGTCGGCACCCTGCCGATGCAACTCACCCTCCAGATGGCCAACATGCAGACGTCGGCCGACGGGCTGCGCGTATACGCCGAGGCCGACCACGTGCGGGTCACCGGTTCGGGCGTCTCCTCCAGCTGAGGCCTCGCGGAAGGCCTTCGGAGGAAGACGAACACCGTCCGTCCCGCGATCCAGATATACGTATGCGCCCCGGCGGTGGTTCGATCTCACGAGCCGCCGCCGGCGGCCGTCGCCCCCACCAGCCGTTTCTCAACTCTCCCGCAACCGTCCGGCCCGATCCGCTGTCGAACGGTCACCGGCGATGCCATCATCGGCGTGTGACATGGTGGCGGCGGGTTGAACCAGAACCTCCGGCTTTCCGTGTCCCCGGTGTGGACGTCGCGAGCGCGGACGCGGAGCGTCTCAGATCTCTCTACGCGGACCACGCGGGTCCGCTGCTCGGGTACGTCCTCAAACTGACCGACGGCGACCGCGGCCGGGCCGAGGACGTGGTGCAGGAGACCTTCCTGCGGGCCTGGCAGCACGCCGAGGCGTTCGCTCCGGACCGCGGCTCGCCGCGGGCCTGGCTGTGCACGGTCGCCCGGAACATCGTGGTGGACCAGGCACGCGCCCGCCGCTCCCGCCCCCGGGAGGTCGGCGACGAGGGACTCGCGCTCGGGACCGCCCGCGAGGCGGTCGTCGAGGACGATCACGACCGGATGCTGCTGGGATGGGAGGTGGCCGAAGCGATGACGACATTGAGCCCCGACCACCGTGCGGTGCTCCGGGAGACGTACTTCAAGGGCCTGTCCGTGTCCGAAGCCGCCGACGTACTCGGCATTCCCCCAGGTACCGTCAAATCGCGCACGTACTACGCGTTGCGCGCGCTGCGGGCCGCTTTCGAGGAACGGGGGATCAAACCGTGAACCGGGAAGCAGAGGTGCGGCCGGGTGCCTGCGACAACGAGGACCTGCGGATCGCCGTCGGAGCCCTCGCGCTCGGGGCGCTGGATCCGGACGAGGCCCGCGAGGTGCGCCGGCACATGGCCGAGTGCCCCGAGTGCCAGGAGGAGTACGCCTCGTTCGTCGGCGTGAAGCGGGTCATGGACATCGGGCTGGTCGGGGCGCCGATGCCGGAGCTGCCGGAGCCGGTGCCGCCGCGGCGGCGCTCGCCGTTCCGCAGCCCCGTCCCCGCTCCGTTCCGCGCGCCGCGCCGCCGCCGGATCCTCCTGGGCGCCGGCAGTTTCGCCGGCGCCATGGTGCTGGTCATCGGCGGGTTCTGGGCCGGGCACAGCAGGTCCACCACCGCTCCCGGCGAGGCCCTGCCCGCCGTGACGCAGAGCGGCGTGACGGCCCAGATCTCCTACCAGGACCACGGCTGGGGGACCTCGGTCACCGCGACGATGAGCGGGACGCCGGACGGCCTGAACTGCACGCTCTACGTCGTGGCCAAGAACCACGCCGTGGTCCAGCTCTCGAACTGGCGGTCGGTGGCCGGCAGGGCGATCGCGATCCCGGCCGCGACCGCGCTGCCCGCGGAGCAGATCGACCACTTCGAGGTGAAGGTCACCGGCTGGGGCGCGTACGACATCACCGTGCCTATGACCTCGTGAAAGCCCGGCGTGACCAGCGCGGTGTAAAAAACATAAGACCGTCGTCTCACAGTACGGTACGTGCGTGACACCGCCCCGAGGCGTCTCTAGAGTCGGTGACATGAAGCAGCAGGCGAACTTCACCAAGCGACGCGCAGTCGATCTGTGCCGCGTCGCCGCCTGCCTGTGTCGAATGCGCTGACCCCGGAGGGTCGGCTGCTTCCGTGACCCCGTCTTCGTGGGGACACGACGCCCGACCGCTGTAGGACGGGCGGCCCTCTGCCATCAGCGCGGACCCAAGCAAGACACCTTCGTGCTTCCGCATGCCCGCGGACCTGGAACAACCGTGTCCGCGAGCACCACCTCACTCCGATCGATCCGAACCCCGAACCATCCGGAGGGACTCCCCATGAGTCGCAACGACGTCCTGGTCGACGCCGACTGGGTCCAGGCGCACCTGGACGACCCGAAAGTCGTCCTCGTCGAGGTCGACGAGGACACCGCCGCCTACGACAAGAACCACATCCGCAACGCCGTCCGGATCGACTGGAAGCGCGACCTGCAGGACCCGGTCCGCCGGGACTTCGTGAACCAGCAGCAGTTCGAGGCCCTGCTCTCCGAGCGCGGCATCGCCAACGACGACACCGTGGTGCTGTACGGCGGCAACAACAACTGGTTCGCCTCCTACGCGTACTGGTACTTCAAGCTCTACGGCCACAGCGACGTCAAGCTCCTGGACGGCGGCCGCAAGAAGTGGGAGCTGGACTCCCGCGAGCTGGTCGTCGAGCAGCCGACCCGCGCCGCCACCACCTACACGGCGCAGCCGCAGAACCAGGCGCTGCGCGCCTACCGCGATGACGTCGTGGCCGCGATCGGCACCGACAACCTGGTCGACGTGCGCAGCCCCGACGAGTACTCCGGCAAGCTGCTGGCCCCGGCCCACCTGCCGCAGGAGCAGTCGCAGCGCCCCGGCCACGTGCCGACCGCGCGCAACATCCCGTGGTCCAAGGCGGCCAACGACGACGGCACCTTCCGCTCCGACGAGGAGCTGACCGAGCTGTACGAGGCCGAGGGCGTGGACCTGTCCAAGGACACCATCGCCTACTGCCGCATCGGCGAGCGCTCGGCGCACACCTGGTTCGTCCTGCACGAGCTGCTGGGCCAGGCCAACGTGAAGAACTACGACGGTTCGTGGACCGAGTACGGCTCGCTGGTCGGTGTGCCGGTCGCGCTCGGCTCCAACCCCGGCTCGCCCGAGGGCGGCCAGCAGTGACGGCCTCGTGCGGCGCCCCCGCCGGCGGATTCAGCATCGAAGGAGTGGACGTGGCGAAGGAAACTGTCATCCAGGGAGCGGTCAGCCGCGACGGCGCGCCGGTGACCGGGTACGTGCGGCTGCTGGACAGCACCGGCGAGTTCACCGCCGAGGTCCCGACCAGCCCGGAGGGCGGCTTCCGCTTCTTCGCGGCCCCGGGCACCTGGACCGTGCGCGCGCTGGTGCCCGGCGGCACGGTGGACGCCTCGGTCGAGGCGACGCTGGGCGAGGTCGCCGAGGTCGCGCTCGCGGTCTGAGCGGCTCGCCCCGGCGACGCCGGACCCCCGGAGTGTGAGGGGAGCGCCCGCCACCGATCTGGTGATCGGCGGCGGGCGCCTTCGCGTTTTCGCCCCGCGCCGCCCCGACACCCGAAGAGACCCAGCTCACCGAACAGCGCCCCACCCGCTCCGATAAACTCCCCACCATGACCGTCCAAGCTCTGTTCGACATCCTCCTGGTCCTGGTGGCCCTCGCCGTCGCGTGGTTCGCGTCCTTCACGGTGCTGCGGCTGTTCAAGGGCCAGAACTGATGCCGCTGGAGATCCCGTCCGACCTGCACCCGGACTGTGTGCCGCTGGCGTTCCTGCTGGGCACCTGGGCGGGCGCCGGGGTCGGCGGGTACCCGACCATCGAGTCGTTCAACTTCGGGCAGGAGGTCGTGTTCTCCTACACGCCGGACAAGCCCTTCCTGAAGTACGAGTCGCGGTCCTGGCTGCTCGACGAGGACGGCAACCAGGTCCGGCCGCTGGCCATGGAGTCCGGCTACTGGCGTCCCCAGCCCCGCACCGAGGAGAACGGCACCGCGGGCACCACCCGCACCCAGCTGGAAGTGGTGCTGGCGCACCCCACCGGCTTCTCCGAGATCTGGGTCGGCGAGGCGGACGGCGCGAAGATCGAGCTGCGCACCGACGTGGTCGCGCGCACCGAGACGGCCAAGGAGTACACCGCGGGGCACCGCCTGTACGGTCTGGTCCAGGGCGATCTGCTGTGGGCGTTCGACATGGCGGCCATGGGCCAGTCGATGCAGTCGCACCTCTCGGCGCAGCTCAAGCCGGTCAAGTAAGTCTTCCGGGAACTCTGCACGGATGGACGGTGGCGACCGCTGTCCCCGCCCGGTGGGATAGTGGTGGTATGGAGACCGCGCCCACGGACCTGACGAAGGAGCTGCGCGCGAAGGGCTACCGCCTCACGCCGCAGCGGCAGTTCGTCCTGCAAGCCGTGGCCGCCATGGACCACGCCACCCCCGAGGCCATCTGCGAGGAAGTCCGCCGCACCGCCCGCGGCGTGAACCTGTCGACGGTCTACCGGACCCTGGAGCTGCTCGAAGAGCTCGGTCTGGTCACCCACACCCACCTGGGCCACGGCGCGCAGATCTACCACACGGCGGATCAGCCGGCGCACGTGCACCTGGTGTGCCGGGGCTGCGGGCGCATCCTGGAGGCCGCCGACTCCGCCGCCGAACCGCTGGTGCAGCGGCTGAAGCAGGACTACGGCTTCGAGACCGACGTGCGGCACCTGGCGGTGTTCGGGACGTGCGCGGAGTGCTCCGCTCTCACACAGAGTTCCGAAGCCACTTCGCAAAACTCCGAGTGAACTGATCCGTGGTGGTCCCCAGGACGTTCTTCATGGCGTCGTCGACACACGTGGACGCGGTCGCGTTCTTGTAGACGGCCAGGACGAACTTGTCGACCTTCTCCGGGCCGTACTCGTCGGCCATATAGCGGATCGCCATGTGCGAGTAGAAGTAGTTCAGCCCGGACGTGTCGGAGTCGGAGCTGTAGACCTGGCTGTCTGTAGGGAGGGCCTGGGGAACGCCGTGCTTGCGGACGTAGGCGTGCAGCGAGTCGCCGTCATAGAGGAGTTCCGACGTGGAGTACATCCTCTGTGATTCCCACTCTGCGAACCCCTCTATGACCCACAGGTGTTGCTGTCCGGAGGTCGCGCTCTGGTCCTCGAACGGACCGATCATCGCGTGCGCCATCTCGTGCTTGAACACGATGTCGGCGTCGGCGGGGTCGACGTTCTTGTACTGCGTGGTGTCGACCGCTATACGGGAGCTCGGATAAAAGCCGTCGTCCTTACCCGCCGCGGCTATAGGCACCGTCACCCCGACCGACTCGGCGCGGTTCTGGCTGTAGATGGCCTGATAGCGGGAGCGGTCGGCGGTGAGGAAGACGGCGAAGCCGGGTGCCGTGCCCGAGCCGCCGGTCCAGTGTGCGAAGTCATACTCCGCGTCCCGCTCCAGAGCGTCCGCATGGCTCTTGGCGAAGGACACCGACGTGTCGTCCGCCATGATCACCACCTTCGACCTGGTGAATACCGTGAGACCGGCCACGGCGTCCCAGGGCGCCGGGTAGTTGTGCTCCGAGTCGGCGCCGTCGACCGCGGTCACCCGCAGCGGAGCGTTCGGGCCGGTGCGCTGCACGGTCCACTTGTAGCGCTCCTCGACCGGGACGCTGTCCACGCCGGTGATCTGGTGGTCGAAGGCCACCGTGACGGTCGCGGTCGCGTCCTGCGGGAGGGTGCTCTGGTCGTCGACCGTGGTGACCGAGTAGCTCGCGGTGGTGAAGGGGATCTTCTCCAGGTTGTCGAACAGCTGCCCCTGGCGCGTGACGAGATCCGGGTGCCCGGGATCGACGGCGGCGACGAAGCCGGCGCGGTTCTTGGCCTTCAGCGCCGCGGAGTGCGCCGCCACGAAGGTGTCGAGGTCGGCGACGGATATGGAGGCGTCCGGCGTGCTCGCGGCGGCCGGCGGCTCGTCGGGCGAGCTCTTCGGAGAGCTCGCGGACTGGGAACTGGCAGGCGGCTGCGCGGACGGCGCGCCGTGCCCCGGGTGCTTCTCCGCCGTCGCCGCCGCGAGGCCGCCGGCGGCGAGCGTGCCGGCCACGGCGAGCGCGGCGCACGCCACCCACGTGGTCCGTGTCGGCCTTGCCATGGATTTCCCCGCCCTGCGCGTTACATCTGATCGAGCCCCGCGTGCGGGGAGAACGGCAGCGTAACAGGCGTTTTGCGATAGGAGAGACTAGAGCCATGACGAGCCCCTTGCTGACCCTGCCCGCCGCCGTCCCGGCCGACCCGCCGGACGCGGGAGTCGCGGCGCACTACGGCGATCCGCACGGCGAGCAGCGCCGGTTGTCGGAGGAGCACCGCGGGTTCGTGGACTTGTCGCACCGCGGCGTGCTGCGGGTGGCCGGGCCGGACCGGCTGACCTGGCTGCACTCGTTCACCAGCCAGCACCTGGAGTCGCTGAAGCCGGGAGTGGCCGTCGAGGCGCTGATCCTGTCGCCCCAGGGCCGGGTCGAGCACGCGCTCTACCTGGTGGACGACGGCGAGGCGACGTGGTTCCACGTGGAACCGGGCACCGCGCCGGAGGTGCTGGCGTTCCTGGAGAAGATGCGCTTCATGATGCGCGTCGAGCCGGAGGACGTGACCGACCGCTACGCGGTGGTGCTCACGACCGGCCCGGTGCCCGAGGGCGTACTGGCCCGCGAGGTGGAGCTGGGCCATGAGCTGTTCCTCCCCAGGGAGCGCCTTGCGGACTTCGCCAAGGACGGCGGCGCGGGAGACCCCGTGGGCATGTGGGCCTACGAAGCTCTCCGGATCGCCGCGCACCGGCCGCGCGTCGGCCTGGAGACCGACGACCGCACCATCCCGCACGAGCTCGACTGGATCGCATCCGTTGGCCATCCGGGCGCGGTGCACCTGAACAAGGGCTGCTACCGGGGCCAGGAGACGGTCGCGCGCGTGGACAACCTCGGCCACCCGCCGCGCCGCCTGGTCTTCCTGCACCTGGACGGCACTCCCGAGCGCCTGCCCGCGCACGGTACCGACGTGACCACCGGCGACGGCCGCGTGGTCGGCCAGGTGACCTCCGCCGCGCGCCACTACGAACTCGGCCACGTGGCGCTCGCCGTGGTGAAGCGCACCACACCGGTCGAGGACCAGCTGCTCGCCGACGGCATCCCGGCGGCGCAGGAGCTCGTGGTGGCACCGGACGCCGGCGCGAACCGGCGGCCGACGTTCCGCGCCGCTCGGTAAGCGGGAAAGCCCGGCAAGAGCGCGGCCGGCTTGGGGGGCGGTGAGCGGGTAAGGGAAGAGCGGAGAGCGGGTAGAGCGGCAGGGCCCGAAGGACGAGCAGCAGGGCGGCGACCGGTATGGCACCGTACGGTCACCCGAGTGTGACAAGTCCGCGGGCAGCCGCTCTCGCGCGCGCCACGCCATCGCGATCGGGTGGCGATACCCCCAACCTCAATCCCCGCTATTCCCCACCATGGAACGATGCTGTTATGGGCACCCAAGCCACCAGACTCGACCGCGTCCTCGTCGCCGCCCGCCGCCCGGACGCAGAGGTCGAGGCCCTCGAACTCGCCGCGATCCGCCGGGAGCGCGGCGCGGCGCTGCGCGAGGAGACCGAGCTCTCCTACCTGCGCCGGGTCCTGCACGGCCGCATCGACATAATCGACGCCGAGCTCCGCCGGCGCGCCGCCGGCTCTCCGGAGCCCCTGGTCCAGTCGCTGGCGGCGATCCTCGCCGACGATCCGCCGGCGAACGCGCGCTCGCCGCGGCACATGGAGATCGTCATCGTGCCCGATCCCGATCCGGGGGAGTACCGCTCGCAGATGGAGGAGCGCATCGACGCCGTGGGCCCGGCGATCGTCCTGGACCTGTCCGACGGACAGCTGGCCGACGCGCGACTGACGCTGAAGGCCTATGAGCGGGAGGTGTCCGAGTACCGGCGCATCGCGCAGTCCGTGATCGACCGGTTCGCGGCGGAGCTGGCGCGCCGCTACCGTGAGGGTCAGGCAACCGTCGACGATCTGCTCAATGAGGAGCAGAAGATGGAGTAACACCGCACATGACCGCACAGGGAGTCGTCCCCCTCGCCGAGATAGTCCGTTCCGGGTTCACCGAGGGGTGGCACGACGGCCGCCTGGTGGCCCTCGCCGCCGACGGCAGCGTCGAGTTCGCCTACGGCGACGTGGAAGCGGTGATGATGCCGCGGTCCAGCAACAAACCGATGCAGGCGGTCGCCATGCTGGAGAACGGCCTGGACCTGACCGGCGAGCTCCTGGCGCTGGCCGCGGCCTCGCACGCCGGCGAGCCCTTCCACCTGGAGGGCGTGCGCAAGATCCTGGCCGGCGTGGGCCTGGACGAGCAGACGCTGGCCTGCCCGCCGGACTGGCCGCTGGCCGAGCAGGCGAAGCTGGCCATGGTGCGGGCCGGCGGCGACAAGCAGCGCGTCACCATGAACTGCTCCGGCAAGCACGCCGCGATGCTCGCCACATGTGTGATCAATCACTGGCCGACCGCGGACTACCTCGCTCCGGACCACCCGATGCAGCGCGCCTCCCGCACCGCGGTCGAGCGCCTGTCCGGCGAGCAGGTCCACCACGACGCCGTCGACGGCTGCGGCGCCCCGCTGTACGGGATCTCGCTCGTCGGCCTTGCCCGCGCCTTCCGCGCCGCCGTCCTGGCCGCCCCGGCCACCCCCGAGCGCCGCGTCGCGGACGCGATGCGGGCCCACCCCGAGTACGTCTCCGGCACCGACCGCCTCGACACCGACCTGATGGCCGGCGTGCCCGGCCTGCTGGCCAAGGGCGGCGCCGAGGGCGTGCAGGCGGTGGCGCTGCCCGACGGCCGCGCCGTCGCGCTCAAGGTCGGCGACGGCGACCACGAGCGGCGCGCCGTGGGCCCGGTGCTGGTCGCCGCGCTGCGCCGGCTCGGGGTCGAGGCCCCGGTGCTCAGCCGCTATGCCGAGTCACCGCTGCTGGGCGGCGGGCACCCGGTCGGCGCCGTGCGTTCAGCGATCTAGGTCGTCGTAGCGTCATCCAGGCTGTTCCAGGCGGGGCGTTCCATGACGGGCGCTCCGCCGGTTTCGCGCTTAGGCTCGCGAGCATGACCGAGTCGCCGTGGACCCCGACGGAAGTTCTCCCCGCCATCCCCTATGAGGAGTGGCGTCCCACGCGGGAAACCCTGCACCGCTATCTGCAGATCGTCGGCAAGATCGCCCTCGCGCGGGGCATCCGCCGCAATCACTGGTGGCACATGACCCTGCGGAATCAGCCACGCGGCTGGTCCACCGTCGAACTCGGCACGGCGCAGCAAGGTCCGCTGTTCACCTGTGAATTCGACTTCTTCGATCACGTCCTGCGCATCGACACCGATCACGGTGGCCAGGCGCTGGTGCCGCTGACGGACCAGACGGTCGCGTCCTTCTACAGCCAGACTCAGGACGCTCTGCGTTCGCTGGACGTCGATCCGCATATAGCGCATCCGCACCCTTATGACCTCCCGGACAAAGAGCGTCCGTTCGCGGAGGACACAGAGCACAAGACCTATATGCCGGAACACGCGCATCGCGCCTTCAAGGTCTATAGCCAGGTGGGCCGCATTCTGGAGGAGTTCAGCGCGTCCTTCTCCGGCAAGGTCAGCCCGGTCCAGGTCTTCTGGCACACCTTCGACATCGCCACCCAGCGCTACTCGCCGCGCCAGATCCCCGCGCCGGAGGGCATGGACGAGGCGACCCGCGAGTCCTACTCCCGGGAGCAGATCAGCTCCGGGTTCTGGTTCGGCGACCCCGACACCCCGGAGCCCACGTTCTACTCCTATACGTATCCCGAGCCCAAGGGCATCGAGGAGAAGACGCTGCGTCCTGAGCCCGCTCGGTGGGTCACCGCGCGGGGAAGCCACACCGCGTACTACTCCTATGACGAGGCGCGTATGTCGGACGATCCTGTGGGCTGCGCGCTGGCCTTCTACGAGTCCGCATATGAGGCCGGAGCGGAACTCGCGAAGTGGGATCACGCGGCGCTGGCGTGTTGGGACGGCATCACCGATCCGCTGCTGCGCAGCAAAGAGCCGCTCGGACGGCACTGGCCCGAGCGGCCCTAAGCGTTTCTCTGCTTAAGCGGATTCCGCCTAAGCGTTCTCTCCCTAAGAGGTTTCCAGAGGCAGCTCGTCAGCCGCCCCACACCCACCACTTCGCGGACTTCGTCATGTACTTCGTCCGGAAGTCGGGGTCCGCGACCGCCGGGTTGTCGTCCACGACGTAGACGATCACCTGGTTCCACTGGCCCTTCGTGAGCGGCGCGGTGGTCAGGTCCAGGCTGGTCTTGCCCAGCGATCCGGTGACCGCGGTGCCGTTGATGCCCCAGTAGACCTTGTAGTTCACGCCGACCAACGGGATCAGGTCGGCGGTGAGGGTGACGCCGTTCTTCGCGCTGATCCCGGACGCGGTCGCGGCCGGCGTCACCGAGTCGATCGGGTTGATCGAGCCCTTGCCGGACTTGCTCAGGTAGAAGGACTCGATCAGCGCCTCGATCGACGGCGGGTTGAACGGCTTGCCCAGGCTGCGCATCTCCGAGTCCTGGGAGGGGCGGTTGAAGCCATGAGCGTAGTAGTTCGCGCCGTCGTACGCGCCGACGGTGCTCCCGTCGCCGCTCGGCTTGCCGATCCAGCGCTACCACTTGGTGTGGTTGGCACTCATCGTCGCGGCCGACTGCGAGGTGATGTTCGGCAGGTCCGAGTCGCTGCCGCCGGCGGTGTCGAAGGGGACGTCGTACTCGTCGCCGAGGCCGGCGAGGGTGTGGGCCATCTCGTGCACGATCACGCCGTCGGACAGCGAGTTCTCGCCGGCCAGCGTGGTGATCGCGCCGCCGGCGCCGCCGTAGGCGGCGGTGTGCGCGAGCGAGATCACGTGGTTGATGCCGGGCACCAGGTTGGCGTAGGCGTTGGCGGACTTGGTGTCCACGCACAGCAGCCGCTCGATGTCGTGGCACCAGAAGTGCATGCCCAGTGGCGTCTGCTTGGCCACGCCGTCGGTCGGGTCGTTGGAGATGCCCGAGACCGGGGAGGCGATCTCGACGCGCGAGGCGTCGAAGAAGTTCTGGTAGGTCTTGTAGGGCTCGTAGCTCATCAGAGCCTGCCAGGCGGCCTCGGCCGACTGCGCGAAGGCCGGGGTCTCCGAGGCGAGGTAGCCGTCGCCGACGAAGACCAGGTCGATCCGGTTGTCGTGGCGGCCGTTGTCGTGCATCGGGATCAGCACCGGGGTGTTGGCCGTCGGCCGGCCGCTGGTGGCCAGGCGCAGGTCGGACGGTACCGGCAGCGCCGAGGGCGCCTGGTCGGCGGCCCCGGGGCGCAGCGTGATGCTGCCGTCCGGCAGAAACGTCTCGTAGACCCCGTCGCCGCGGTCCTCGGCGTTGGGGGTCCCGCCGAAGCGGAGCGCGCCGGCCGAAGCGGGCCCGGCGGCGGTGGCGGCGAGCAGGCAGACGCCGAGCGTGGCGGACAGCAGGGCGACGGCCGCGGCCCGGCGGGGCGCGCGGCGGCGGGGGGAGTCGTGGTGGGCGTCAGTCGCGTGACGGAGCATGCGGCCATTCAAACTCCGCATTTCGTCCGGAAACGCGCGGGTCAGTCACCGACACGGTTGAAGACGGCGGACATTCATCCTTTTGGCGGCAGGGATGCGGGTTGCTTCGCAAGGCGCCGCGAAGCTGGGGGACATGAAAATGCAACACAGCGCTGCGCAGCAGCTCCATAACGGGCGGTGGTGGGCGACGGGTGGCGGAAACCTTCCTGTGGCGTTCGCGACTCTGGCCTTCGCGGCCGTCGCCGGTGCGGCTGGTGCCGTCCCCGCCCACGCTTCCACCCCCGCCTACACCGACTACGGCCAGATCCAGCTGACCGTGACCCACCACGGCCCGATCTTCACCGACAACAACGGCCTGGGCTACGACATCGTCGTGACGAACAACGGTCCGAACACTGCCACAGGCGTGGTGCTGCGTACGACGGGCTTCGACTGCGAGGCGAACGCGCAGTCGCAGGAGGCCTGCAAGCCGATCCCGGACCGCTTCGACCCCTCGAAGCCCATGGACTTCGAGACCGCCCTGGGCTCGATCCCGGCCGGCGGACACGCCGAGTTCTCGGTGGTCACCACGATCCCGGACGAGAACGCCGGCTTCATCCGCACCACGACCGAGGTCGTGCGCGCCGACCAGTACGACACCGCGTCCTCGCCCGGGACGTGCGACAACGGCTGGCAGCCGCAGGCGGACTGCATGTCGGACGTCGTCGACCTGACCAAGTGAGCCGATCGGGTGAGCTGAATACATGAGCTGACCGAGTGAGCTGAATCAGGGACCGCACGCGGCGGCGCGCGCCAGCAGGAGCGCGCGCTCCCGCGTGTTCGCGGTGAGCTCGGCCGCGCGCTCGAACTCTTCCCGCGCCTCCGCGAGCCGGCCGAGCCGGACCAGCAGGTCGCCGCGCACGCTGGGGAGCAGGTGGTAGCCGCGCATCGCGCGCAGGCCGGTGAGCGCGTCGGTGATCGCCAGGCCGGCTTCCGGGCCTTCGGCCATCCCGACCGCGACCGCGCGGTTCAGTTCCACGACCGGGGATCGGGTCTGCTGCACCAGCCGCTGGTAGAGGTCGGCGATGAGCCGCCAGTCGGTGTCCTCGGCGGAGCGGGCCCGGGCATGGCAGGCGGCGAGTGCGGCCTGCAGGTGATACGTGCCCGGCTCGACGACCGCAGCGCTTTGCGAATCCGCATCGGGCGCGGCTGCCGCGGCCGCCGCCGTGACTTCCGCCGCGAACGCCTGGTCGGCCCGGACCAGGGCGGCCAGCCCGCGCTCGATCTGCATCCGGTCCCACTTCGCGCGGTCCTGATCCAGCAGCAGCACCGGCTCCCCGTCGGGCCCGGTCCGGGCGTGCCGCCGCGAGTCCTGGATCTCCATCAGCGCCACCAGCGCGTGCACCTCCGGCTCGGCCGGCATCAGCCCGGTCAGCACGCGGCCGAGCCTCAGCGCCTCCTCGCACAGGTCGGCGCGCAGCCAGTCGTCGCCGGCGGTCGCCGAGTAGCCCTCGTTGAAGATCAGGTAGACGACCTCCAGCACCGAGGTCAGGCGCCGGCGGCGCTCGGGGCCGTCGGGGACCTCGAACGCCACTCCGGCGTCGGCCAGCGCGCGCTTGGCCCGCACGATGCGCTGCGCGGCCGTGGCCTCGGGGACCAGAAAGGCGCGCGCGATCTCGGCGGTGGTCAGGCCGCCGAGGACGCGCAGCGTGAGCGCGACCCGGGCCTCCGCTGAAAGCACCGGGTGGCAGGCGGTGAAGACGAGGCGGAGGAGGTCGTCGTCGATGGCGGTGTCGGACCGCGCGGCGTCGACCGCGTCCACCGCGTCCAGGACGTCGCCGTCCTCGTAGCCCTCGCCGTCGATCTCCAGCTCGCGGCCGAGCTCCCCGACCTTGCGCCGCAGCGTCTCGGCCCGCCGGAAGTGGTCCACGGCCCGCCGCTTGCCGACCGCGGTCAGCCAGGCGCCGGGGGTGGCCGGCACCCCCTCGGCCGGCCACTGCTCCAGCGCCGCGACCAGCGCGTCCTGCGCCAGCTCCTCGGCCAGTCCCAGATCGCCGGTGTAGCGGGCCAGGGTGGCCACGACCCGGGCCGCCTCCAGCCGCCACACCGCCTCGACGGTCTCGGTCGCCTGCGCCATATCGCCAGTCTGGCAGCCCTTCTGGGCTGCATGAACCGTCTACTGGCCGAGCTGCTGCCGCAGTTGCTGCTGGGCCTCGCGCAGCTCCGGCGAGAACTCCAGCCCGAGCTCGTCCATCGAGCCGATCGGCCGCACCTCCAGCGTCACCCCGCCGCCGAACGGCGCGCGCTTCACCCACTCCAGCGCCTCCTCCAGCGAGGAGGCCTGAAGCAGCCAGTATCCGGCGATGATCTCCTTGGCCTCGGTGAACGGCCCGTCGATGACGGTGCGCCGCTCGGTGTCGTCGAACCGCACCTTCGCGGCGGCCGAGGTCGGCTTCAGGCCCTCGGCGGCGAGCAGCACACCGGCCTTCGCGAGCTGGTTGTTGTAGGCGGCCATCTCCTCGAACAGCTCGGTCGGCGGCATGACCCCGGCCTCGGATTCGGCACTGCCCGGTACCAAGACCATGAACTTCGGCATGGCGGTCGCTCCTCACGTCGTGGCTGGTCGGTCCAGCCTCTCTGACTGCGTCGGGCGGCGCGCGGCGGGATCGACAAAACCCTGGGAGATTTTTTTCGGGCGCCTGGAGCCTTGATACCGAGAGTCTCTAAGCCTAGCCTTTCTAGGTATGAGCCAGGACATGATGCGCGGACACCTCGACGGCTTGGTGCTCGCGGTGCTCGCCACCGGGCCGTCGCACGGCTACGGACTCATCGAGGCGCTGCGCGACCGCAGCGGCGGGGTCTTCGACCTACCCGAGGGCTCGGTCTACCCAGCCCTGCACCGGCTGGAGCGGGCCGGGCTGGTCGCCAGCGGCTGGTCCGAGGTCGGCGGACGCCGCCGACGGGTCTACAGCCTGACGGTCTCCGGCCGGCGCGCGGCCGAGGAACGGCGCACCGAGTGGCGGTCGTTCTCGGCGGCGGTGGAGCGGGTGTTCGGCGTCGGCGACCGGGCCGAGGCCGGTCCGGCGGCCGGATTCGCGGACGGGGCGGCGGTGTGATGCGCGGCGGCTGGTGCGGCTGCGGCGCTTTCGGGAGCGCGGTCCTGCGGTTTGTCGGGAATCCTCGCGTGGAGGTCGCACGATGAGCTACCGCTCGATCGAGGCTTACGCCGACGACCTGGCCTGGCGGCTCCGCGTCGGCGCGCGCGGCCGGCGCCGCATCGTCAGCGAGGTCACGGCGCATCTCGCCGATCTCGTCGCCGAGGAGGAGGCGGCCGGCCTCACCCCGCAGGCGGCGGCGCGCCGGGCGACCGTCCGCTTCGGCGCCCCGGAGGAGCTGGCCGCGGAGTTCAACCGCGACTGCGCGCTGCACAGCGCACGTGTCGCGGCGTGGGCGCTGGTGGCGTGTGTGGCGGCCGCGGTCGGGGCCGCCGGGCTCGCGAACCGGGGCGGGGCGCCGGCGGTGCCGTGGCCGGATCAGGCTGCGTACTACGCCGCTCCGGTGCTGTTGGGGCAGGTGGCGGGGATGTGCGCCGGGACCGCGTTCCTTCTGGTGGTGCTCGCGCCTTGGTTGCTGGGCCGGACTCCGCGGAGCCTGGCGACGGCGGTCCGGGCGCAGGCCGTCGCGGTCCTGGCCTTGGTCCCGATCGCGGTGATCTCGGCCGGGAACATCGCTCACTCCGCGTGGGACGTGGGCGCGATGTCGGCGCTGGTGGCGCTCGCCGTGCCGGTCGCGCTGGTCTTCAGCGTCCGCTCCGCGCTGCGTGCCGGGACCGTGTCCGGCAGGGCTTCGACCCTTGACGTGATCGCAGACTGCTGCGAGACGCTGGCGATGCGCTGGACGTGGAGTACGCGCCTGTACGAGTTGGTGACCGGCGTCTGGTCGACGGCGGCCGCACGGATGCCGCGCTTGATGAGCTGGCTGGAGATGCGGCGGCATCCGTGGCGCTCGGCGGTCACCCTCTCGGTGGCGGCGGGGGTCGCGTTGAAGGCGCCGGATCTGCTGAAGGGCGACCTCGACGTGCGTGCCGCCGCGATCGAGGCCGTCGCGGCGTTCTTCGGCTACTGCTTGTTCAGTGGCCTGCTCGGGCTGCGGACGCGTACCCCTCGTGACGCGGTGCGGGTCGAGGGTCTTGAGACGGTGCGGGCGTAGCGGGCGTCTCGACGCGCCGCAGCACGACCACCGCGACCACCAGCGCCGCCGCCAGCAGGATGACGCCGATCGTGAACGCCACGTGGTAGCCGCTGCTCAGCGCCTCCGCCGGGGTGCGGCCGCCGCTGAGCAGGTGCGCCGTGCGGGCGGCGGCCAGCGTGGACAGCACCGCGGCGCCGACGGCCGCCCCGACCTGGGCTGTCGTGTTGTAGAGCCCGGAGACGAGGCCGGCGTCCTGGTCGCGGGCGCCGGACATGCCCAGGCCGGCCGTCGCGGGCATCGCCAGGCCGCCGCCGGCGATCAGCAGCATGGTCGGGAGCAGGTCGCGGACGTAGTTCGCGTGTGTCGGCATGCGGAGCAGCAGCGCGAGCGCGCCGGTGAGCATCGCCAGGCCGGTGATCAGGATGCTGCGGGCGCCGAACTTCGCGATCAGGCGGGCCGAGACGCCCAGCGCCACACCGCCGATCGCCACCGCTGCAGGCAGCATCGCCAGGCCGGCCTGGGTGGCGTCGTAACCGAGCACCTTCTGCATGTACTGCGCCACCATGATCTGGAAGGCGAACATCGCCGCGATCATCAGCATCTGCACCACGTTCGCGCCGGCCACACCGCGTGAGCGCAGGATCCGCAGCGGCATCAGCGGATTCGCCGCGGTGGCCTGGCGGACGAAGAACCCTGCGATCAGCAGCGCGGACAGCGCCGCCGGGCCCAGCGTGCGGGCCGAGCCCCAGCCGTGGTCCGCGGTGCCGATCACGGTGTAGATGCCGAGCATCAGGCCGCCGGTGACGAGCAGTGCGCCGATCACGTCGACGCCGGCCCGCAGACCCCGGCCCCGGTCGGCGGGGATCGCCTTCACGGCCGCGGCCAGCGTCAGCACACCGATCGGGATGTTGATCAGGAAGATCCAGTGCCAGCTCAGCGCGTCGGTCAGCACCCCGCCGAGCACCTGGCCGATCGAGGCCCCGGCAGCCCCGGTGAAGGCGAAGACGCCCAGTGCCGTGGCCCGCTCGCGCGGCTCCGTGAACAACGTCACCAGGATCCCCAGGCTCACCGCCGAGGACGCCGCGCCCCCGACGCCCTGCGCGAACCGCGCCGCGACCAGCATCGCCGGCGAGGTCGCGGCCCCGGCCACGGCCGACGCGGCCAGGAAGAGCGCGATGCCGGCCAGGAACATCCGCTTGCGCCCGAGCAGGTCGCCGAGCCGGCCGGCGAGCAGCAGCAGACCGCCGAAGGCCAGCTGGTAGCCGTTCACCACCCAGCTCAGGCCGGCCGGGGAGAAGCCCAGGCGGGACTGGATCGCGGGCATGGCGACCGTGACGATGCTGCCGTCCAGCACCGCCATCAGGGCACTGGCGGCGATCACGGCGAGCGCCAGGCGCGTGCCGCCGGCGCGGGGAGTGGGAGGTACTGGGAGTGCGGGAGGTGCGGGGGATTCGGGGGACATGCGATCACTCCTGGAGGCAGGAAGTCGGGACGCGGCCGGGTGCCGGGCCGGCGGGCTGGTGAGCTGTCGGGCCCTCGGACTGGCGAGATGCCGTCCTGCCAGGCTGCTGAGCTGTCGGGGTTGTCGGCTGTCGGGTCGGCGAGCTGTCGGCCTGCTGAGCTGCTCAGCTGTCGGCCTGCTGAGCTGCACCGCATGCCGTCATGAATGACCGTAGCGGATAGTCTTGAAGCAGACAATCCCTCTCGGGAAGATCTGCTGGTGGAGTTCTCGCGGAGTAGACTGGCGCCATGACCTCCCTGGCCCCCGCGCGTCCCGCAGGCGCCGTCGCGTGCACGGCGCCCGACCTGTCCTTCCTGCTCGATCACACCTCCCATGTGCTGCGCACCAAGATGGCCGCGGCGCTGGCCGAGGTCGGCATGACCGCGCGCATGCACTGCGTGCTGGTCAAGGCGCTGGAGGAGGAGCGCACGCAGATCCAGATCGCCGAGATCGGCGACATGGACAAGACCACGATGGTGGTGACCGTCGACGCCCTGGAGAAGGCGGGCCTGGCTGAGCGCCGTCCCTCAGCGACCGACCGCAGGGCCCGGATCATCGCTGTCACCGACGCCGGCGCCGAGATGGCGAAGCGGACGCAGGAGATCGTCGACCGTGTACACGCCGAGGCGATCGGCTCGCTGCCGGAGGAGATGCGCCCGGTGTTGCTGGAGGCGCTGAAGCTGCTGACCCGTGGTCACCTCGCGACGCCGGAAGAGAGTCCGGCGGGAGCGCGGCGGGCTCGGCAGGCGTGAGGATCCCGTATGCGAGCGGCCTGTCCGCGAGGATTCCCGCGCGCTCGGCGAGCGCGCGGGTACGGGCTCTGACCTGCTGCTGAAGGAGTGGAGCGCCGCGGCGGGGGGCGTCCCAGGCCCGCCCACGCCGCGACGCTTGGAGTCATCAGAGCATGAGTCCGTTAAGCGGGCTTTAAAGGAGACCGTTCTGTGTTCATCCGAGGCAACACCGCAATCATCTGCGGGAACGCCGAACCGCCCGCCCGGCGTGGCCGCGGCTCAGGGAGGAGGGCTGAGCGGCCTCGCCGGACGGGCGGTTGGTCCTGAAATTTGACCCGACGCCCCGGTCCCAAAGGACCGGGGCCCAGCATGGCCGTCTCGTCAGCAGCCACACCGTCCGGGAGTCGGGCTCTCCCGGGTTTTTCGGGGGTGAGACAACTATGACCCGGCAGTCCCACGGTTTCGCTGAGACCGCTGTGAGAAAACCCTGAGAAAAGAAATCGCAGGTCGAGGCCGGTGTGTTACCGAACGTACATCAACGCTGAAGAGCATCTGTCGACGTGAGGAATCCCGCGATGAGTTCCCTGAGTTCGGCGCGATGGCCCCACAGTGCGCCGGCCTCGTCGAAGACGATCAGGCGGGCTGTCGGGAGCGCGTCGGCGACGCGCCGCGCGGCCTCGACCGGATGCGCCGGGTCACCCTCCTGGGCGATCACGAGGACCGGGACCCGGACGGCGCGCAGCCGCTCCAGGCCCTGCGGATCCAGGGGCACGGCGGCGGCCAGCGGCAGCCAGCGTCGGGGGTCGCCGTCCTCGGCGATGAGCTCCTTGGCGTGGCGCTCGGCCCAGGACTCGGCGATGCGGGTGTGGCGGACCGCGAGCGGCTGCGTGCGCAGCAGGGCCTCGGCGACGCCCGGGGCGTCCGCGGCGGCCAGCCGGTCGGCGAGGTCGCGGTGCGGGGCGACGGCCTCGGGGCGGCGCGGGACGTCGGCGACGGCCGGTAGGTAGAGCACCACGCGCTCGAAGCGGTCGGGGGTGCGGCTGAGGATGCGCAGGAGCGTGGCCGCGCCGAGGGAGACGCCGAGGGCGGCGGTGGCGTGTTCGCGGTCGGCGACGGCGAGCGCGGCCGCGGCGAGGGTGTCGTAGCCGAGCGGATCCGGGCCGGTGGAGCGGCCGTGGCCGGGCAGGTGCGCGAAGACTTTGCGGCCGGGGACGCCGGAGGCCAGGGGGCGGGTGTCGTCGATGGAGCCGGCCAGGCCGTGCAGGAAGAGGGTGGTCGGCGGCGCGGGGGTGTCGGCGGGAGTGCTGACGCCGGCGCCGTGTTCGGCGCCGGCGCACGCGTACTCGACGGTCCCGCCGCCGGCCGGGCCGGCGTAGGGCAGCGTCAGGGTCCTCACCAGGGGCCGTACGGGCCCTGGTTGCTACCGCTCTTGCGCTTGCTGCCGGAGACTTCCTTCAGGGCCGGGCGGACGTCCACCCAGTAGACCATCGCGACGACCACGCCGACGATGGTGAACAGCAGGCCCAGGATCAGGTTCGCGGCGATGGCCACGGTGAGGATGATCAGCCAGCCGGGCTTGGTGAGCTTGCCGGCGGCGCGGTAGGCGTCCTCGCGCCGCATGGCGGCGTCGACGAGCACGACGACCTGCCCGACCAGCACGGCCAGGGAGATGATGGCGAGGAAACTGGAGAGGCCGTCGCGCAGGGCGGAGCCGATCATGTCGCCGTCCTCCTTCTAGGGTGGCGGCCGGGAGGCCTGCCGGTCGTTAGGTTCAACGTACGGGACCGGCGGGCTCGTTCCCAGTCTCCTCACGATCTACCGACGCGATCCGTCGACGGATCGCCGAACGTCGACGGTCCGTCGACGGTCCGCCGCGGCGCTCAGGCCTGGTCGGCCTTCTTGGCGCCGCTGCCGTTGGCGGAGCGGCGGGGCGCGGCCTTCTTGGCGGTGCTGCCGGCGGTCTTGGGCTTGGGCTGCTCGGCGGCGGCCTTCGGCGCGGCGGCGGGGGCCTCGGTCTTCGGGGCGGCGGTGGCGGCGGGCTTGGCCGCGGCCTCGGTCTTCGGCTCGTCGTCCTCGATCACCACGACCGACTCGACCCGCACCGGCTCGGCGCCGCCCGTCTCCTGCACCGCGACGACCTCGACCTCGGTGACCCGGCCCGCGAGCACGCGCTCGACGACGGCTTTGCCCCGCTCGGAGTAGCCGTCGTAGGTCTCCACGGCCTTGCCCGCGACCTCCAGGGCCCGGCCGACCTGCATGAGCAGCAGGGTCTGGGCCTTCTCCCGGGCGGCCCGCAGGTCCGGCTCGGCGATGCGGTCGCGCAGCGCCTTGGCGTCGTCCTGCAGCTGCCCCAGCGCGATCTTCGACTGCACGGTCTCGGCGACCCCGGCGACCTTCCCGGCCACGGAGGTGGCGACCTCGCCGGCCTTGCCCCCGGCCTCGCTCAGCAGCGAGGGGGCGTCCTTGAGCGCCGACACGGCGGCGTCACCGACACCGGCGGCGAAGTAGAAGGGCTTGGGGTTGGTGACGGTGGTCGCCACGGTCTTACGGGCGTTGTCCACGAGGTTCATGAGATGCCTCTCGATTCACTGCTCGGTGAGCCCGGCCTTCGCCGGACCATGGGTGGTTTCGGTGGATTCGTCGTCTTGGGCAGCCAGCTCATCAGACACCGCCGCATCCCGAGCGCTCTCAATACGGAACGCCTCATAGATGTCGAGCAGCGCACGCTTCTGCCGCGCGTTGAGCCACGGATCGCCCGCCACAGCGGAGCGCACATCATGGCCGTCGGTCGCCGCGTCCCCATCGACGTCGACGCCCCCGTCCAGCAACCCGGCCCGCACATAAAGGGTCTCGGCCGAGATCCTCAGCGCCTTGGCCAACTGCTGCAGGATCTCCGCACTGGGCTTCCGCAACCCCCGCTCGATCTGACTGAGGTAGGGATTCGACACCCCCGCGGCCTGCGCCAGCTGCCGCACGGAGTACTGCGCGTTGCGGCGCTGCTCGCGGATGTACTCGCCGAGCGGTCCGATCGGGATAGCTCCCAGGGGGTTGTGGGGCATGCGTTCAGGGTCGCACGCGGGTGCTTGCAATTGCAAGCGGGTGCTTGCTGATGTGATGGAGGGCACTGCGACGCCCGCCGCTGACCGCCCGAGTGTCCGATGGGGACGGTTGACTGTCCCCCGATCGATCTACAGCCCGGCGGCCTCGGCCGAATACCGGGGGGGGACAGCGGTGGAGGTTCACGATGCAGGAAGACGTCATGACGGCCGGGGCGGGGTTGCGGGTCTACCCCGAGCCCGCGGAGGTGTTCGTCGCCGACCAGGCCGGACTGGCCGAGCACCTGCACCCGTTGATCTCGATCGACCTCGCCGGGGTGGACGCGGCCTGGCATGGGTGGATCCACCTGGTCAGCCCGTTGGAGCCGTCCGAGGGCTATCTCGGCGACCACACGGAGGCCTTCCACTCGCCCCTGCAGAAAACCAACTGGCTCGGCTTCTCGATGGAGGACGACCGCTACCGTCTGCTCGGCGACTGGCGCTACTTCGCGCGGGCGACGACCCCCGAGGAGCTGCCTGATCCCTGGCCCGGGTTCCGTGCGCAGCTCGACGAGCACTGCGAGTCCGAGGAACGCAGTTACCTGGCACACCGGGACGCCTTCCGCCGTGAAGGCGTCCTGCTCATGCGGCGCGAGGACGGCTCTCCGCAGTTCGACGGGGCCGAGGCGGTGGCTTTCTTGGAGCAACTCGGCGGCGAGGCGGACGCGCACGGCAACTGGGCTCAGCCCGATCTGTTCGACATCGAGCACGACGACCGGATCGCGTGGCCCGTGAGCCCGGCCGGGAATCCGTTCCGGTTCGTGGCGGCGGTGCCGGGCTGGCACTACCGGCGTAGCGGGGCCGACTGGATTCTGCTGTTCTTCGAGCCTGTCGAGCGGCTCGCGCTGCTGACTTTCGACTGGAGCTGAGGCCTGGGCGGGAGGGGCCGTCCTGCGGCCTCCGCTCCGTAACCGCGCGACGACGGCCCAGCGTCCGCCAACCCTCCGCGACGGCAAAACCACCCAATCCCTGGCGGCATTTTTCCGGTGGCGGTTCCCTTGGCGGCGCTGCTCCGATCGGCCTCGCGGGCCCGCCGGATGCCCTTCGGGGCCCCGAAAAACCGCCCGAAATAAAGACACCGATACTCGCCACCCCCGCGCCATACGCCGCCGGATTGGGCTCTGACCTGCGGAGGGAGGCCCAGTGCCAGGTATCTACTACGATGCGTAGTCAATTTTCTTATGTGGTTTTGACATCGGACATGCCACTCTGAGAGCCCTCCGAGGGAGCCCGACCCTCGGCGGTGTGCGAGTGCAGACCCGCGCGCCTGCCCGGCCCCGCTCCGTTCGCGTCCCCGCGTGATCGGTTGTGCGGGGCCGGGTCCTTTTTCGGGGCTCCTTCCGCCGCTTCGCGCCTGGCGTGTTCCTCCTCACACGCAGCCGTCCCGCAGGGCTTCCCCTGTGGCGGCCGTGGCCGGGTGTGCGTGCTCAAGCTGCCCGTCTCACAGGTCAGTCGCGTTTGAGCCCGCCGTGCTGCTGCCCCGTAAAGTCATCCGATGATCGGACCGCCGGGTGGCGCCCGTCCCGCCGGGAATGCGCCGCCGAGGTCCTGCCGTTGCATCGTTGTCGGCCACGGCCGCCGGCCACGTTCGCGTGGCCCGGTTGCGTGCCTGCGACGACGCCCCCGGATGGCCCCGATGTAGGAGGTAGAGCGCCGTGGAATCGCTGCCCAGGCGTGTGGCGCTCCTTTCCGTGCACACCTCTCCGCTGCACCAGCCGGGTACCGGCGACGCGGGAGGCATGAACGTCTACATCGTCGAGCTCTCGCGCCGGCTGGCCGATCTGGGCATCGAGGTGGAGATCTTCACGCGGGCCACCACCGGCGCGCTGCCGCCGGCCGTGGATCTCGCGCCCGGGGTTCTGGTGCGGCACGTGACCGCCGGTCCCTACGAGGGGCTGTCCAAGGAGGACCTGCCGGGGCAGCTGTGCGCCTTCACCTCCGGCGTCCTGCGGACCGAGGCCATGCACGAGCCCGGCTACTACGACCTGATCCACTCCCACTACTGGCTCTCCGGCCAGGTGGGCTGGCTGGCCAAGGAGCGGTGGGGCGTCCCGCTCATCCACTCCATGCACACCCTCGGCAAGGTGAAGAACGCCGCCCTCGCGCTCGGTGACGACCCCGAGCCGACGGCCCGGCTGGTCGGCGAGGACCAGGTGGTGGACGCCGCTGACCGGCTGATCGCCAATACCGACCAGGAGGCCTCGGAACTGGTGCGGCTCTACGGCGCCGACCCCGACCGGGTCTCGACCGTGAACCCCGGGGTGGACCTGGACCGCTTCCGTCCGGGGGACAAGCGGGCGGCCCGGGAGTCGCTGGGGCTGCCGCCGGACGCCTCGGTCCTGCTGTTCGTGGGGCGGATCCAGCCGCTGAAGGCCCCGGACGTGCTGCTGCGGACCGCCGCCGAGCTGATAGCCCGCGACCCGGAGCGGCGCGAGAAGCTGGTCGTCGCGGTGGTCGGCGGGCCCAGCGGGTCCGGGCTGGCCGAGCCCACGCACCTGCACCGGCTGGCGCGCCGGCTCGGCATCGCGGACGTGGTGCGCTTCGTGAAGCCGGTGGACCAGACCCGGCTGGCCGACTGGTACCGGGCCGCGGACATAGCCGTCGTCCCCTCCTACAGCGAGTCCTTCGGGCTGGTCGCGATCGAGGCGCAGGCCTGCGGCACCCCGGTGGTGGCCGCGCGGGTCGGCGGGCTGGCCACCGCGGTGGCCGACGGCCGCTCCGGCACGCTGGTCACCGGGCACGACCCCGGCGACTACGCCACGGCGACCGCCCGGCTGCTCGACGCGCCGCACTTGCTGGCCGACTACGGGGAGAACGCCGTCGAGCACGCCGCTCGGTTCGGCTGGTCGGCCACCGCGGCCGCGACCGCCGACGTCTACAGCCGCTCGATCGAGGATCTGCGCGCACTTCGGTACCGGGAGCTGTGCGCCGGGCAGTAGCGGTCGCAGTAGTAGGGCGGGAGTTGCCCGGCGCCGCGGCGGCAATAAGGTCGTCCCATGGGTGGTGATCGAGAGAGCCTCAAGGCCGCGGCGCGCGCGGCGGTACGGGACGCGGTGGCCGACGCCGGAGTCGAATACGAGCAGCCCGACGAGGGCACGTTCGTCGTGAAGCTCCCCGGCGAGCACAAGCTGTGGACCACGTGCTCGCTGGTGGTCGGCGACCACACACTGTCGCTCAACGCCTTCGTGGCGCGCCGTCCCGACGAGAACCACGAGGGCGTCTACCGCTGGCTCCTGGAGCGCAACACCCGGCTCGGTTCGCTGGCCTTCGCGCTGGACCGGCTCGGCGACGTCTACCTGGTGGGCCGGCTGCCGCTCGGGCTGATCACCGCCGAGACCGTGGACCAGCTGCTCGGCGAGGCGGTCGCGGCCTCCGACTCGTCCTTCGACCAGCTGCTGGAGCTGGGCTTCGCCTCGGCGATCCGCCGGGAGTGGGAGTGGCGGACCTCCCGCGGGGAGTCGCTGGCGAACCTCGCGGCGTTCCGCCATCTCATCGAGCGGACACCCGACACCCGGGACGAGAACGGGATCGAACCCCCGAAGTAGGCTGGCGCCATGACCGCCGAATACCGCCTCATCCTGCTCCGCCACGGCGAGAGCGAGTGGAACGCCAAGAACCTGTTCACCGGCTGGGTGGACGTCAACCTCAACGCCAAGGGCGAGGCCGAGGCCGTGCGCGGCGGCGAACTGCTGCGCGAGCACGACCTGCTGCCGGACGTGGTCCACACCTCGGTGCTCCGCCGCGCGATCCGCACCGCGAACCTGTCGCTGGAGGCCGCCGACCGCCACTGGATCCCGGTGCGCCGCAGCTGGCGCCTCAACGAGCGGCACTACGGCGCCCTGCAGGGCAAGGACAAGGCCGCGACCCTGGCGGAGTTCGGCGAGGACCAGTTCATGCTCTGGCGCCGCTCCTACGACGTCCCCCCGCCCCCGCTCGCCGTGGACGACAAGTACTCGCAGTTCGACGACGCGCGCTACGCCGGCCTCCCGACCGAGCTGCGCCCGCAGACCGAGTGCCTGAAGGACGTCGTCGGCCGCATGCTGCCGTACTGGTACGACGCGATCGTCCCGGACCTCCGCGGCGGCAACACGGTCCTGGTAGCCGCGCACGGCAACTCCCTGCGCGCACTGGTGAAGCACCTGGACGGCATCTCCGACGCGGACATCGCCGCCCTGAACATCCCCACCGGCATCCCGCTGCTCTACACGCTGGACGCCGACTTCCGGCCGACCAAGACCGGCGGCGAGTACCTGGACCCGGCGGCCGCGGCGGAGTCGATCGAGGCGGTCAAGAACCAGGGGAAGAAGTAGTCCGAGCTGGAATCAGCCCGGCTGGAAGAAGTCAGGGCCTGATAGCAGCCAGGGCAAAGCAGCGCCGAATAATCGTTTGCCCCACCGGTGCCGTCGTGCGAGCCTGCACGGCGGCACTGTCGTTCTCTGGAAAGGCCATGGGCATGCGCCGTCGTTCCGAAATCTTCGTTTCCCCTATGGATCGAGCTTTCGAGGACGCAACCAACCGTGCCCACTGTGAACATCGGAATCCTCGCGCATGTCGACGCGGGTAAGACCAGCCTGACCGAGCGTCTGCTCTTCGAGACCGGGGTCATTGGCCGGCTCGGGAGTGTGGATGCCGGGACCACGCAGACCGACCGTGGTGAGATCGAGCGGCGTCGGGGGATCACCATCAAGTCCGCGGTCGCCGCGTTCGGCGTCGGGGATCTGCGCGTCAACCTCATCGACACCCCCGGGCACTCCGACTTCGTCGCCGAGGTCGAGCGGGCGCTGGGGGTGCTGGACGGCGTGGTGCTCGTGCTCTCGGCGGTCGAGGGGGTGCAGGCGCACACCCGGCGGCTGATGAAGACGCTGCGGCGGCTGCGGGTGCCGACGCTGCTGTTCGTGAACAAGATCGACCGGGTCGGGGCGCGGCACGACGAGTTGCTCGCGGACGTGCGCAGGCTGCTGACGCCCGGCGCCGTCGCCGTGACCGCAGCCGAGGACGCCGGGACGAAGGTGGCGCGTGTGCGGTCCGCGATCCTCAGCACTGCCGACGCCGAGCGGCTGGCCGAACACGACGACGCCATCCTGGCCGCCCTGGTCGACGACCGCTTCCCGGTCGAGTCCGAGCTGCGCGCAGCCCTGGCGCGCCAGACGGCGCTCGGCCGCGCGTACCCGGTCTACTTCGGCTCGGCGATCACCGGAGTCGGGGTCGCCGAACTCGTCGACGGAGTACGTGATCTGTTGCCGCGCGCCGGCGGAGACGCCGACGGCGAGACCCGCGGCACCGTCTTCGCCATCGAGCGCGGGCGTGCGGGAGAGAAGATCGCTTACGTACGCGTGCGCAACGGTGTCCTCCGTGTCCGAGACCGCACCGAGTTCGGCACGGTCACCGGCCTGGAGGTGGTCGGACTCCACGGCGCCCACGAGGCCCGCCCCGGCGACATCGCGAAGGTCAGAGGGCTGCCCGGGATCCGGGTCGGCGACCGCTTCGGATCCGGCGAGACCGACCGAGCTGTGCATGCCGACACCGCCACCAACACCGCCGCCGACTTCGCGACACCAAGCCTGGAAACCGTGGTCCGAGCGGCGGACGGCGACCGCACCCGCCTGCACGCCGCCCTGGTCGCCATGGCGGATCAGGACCCGCTGATCCGCACCCGCGCACTGCCCGGCGGCGAAAGCTCGGTGCTCCTCTACGGCGAGGTCCAGAAGGAGGTCGTCGCAGCGACGCTGGCCGAGGAGTACGGCGTCCAGGCGCTCTTCGAGCCGAGCCGGACCGTCTACACCGAGCGCCCCGTCGGCGTCGGCGAGTACCGCGAGGACATGACCCACGACCCGAGCACCCGGTTCCGTGCGACCCTCGGATTCCGGGTCGCCCGGGGCCCGGCGGGCAGCGGCCGGGTGTTCCGCTACGAGACCGAGCTCGGCGCGCTGCCGCCGGTGTACCACCGGGCGACTGAGGAGACCGTGCTGCGGGCACTGGACCAGGGGCTCGACGGCTGGGAGGTGACGGACGTGGCGGTGACCATGGTGCACAGCGGCTTCTGCTCGGTGACCAGCACCGCGGCCGACTTCCGGAAGCTGGCGCCGTTCGTGCTGATGCGGGCGCTGACCGAGGCCGGGACCGAGGTCCACGAGCCCTGCCACGCCTTCGAACTCGACGTCCCGGCGGACACGGTGTCGGCGGTGCTGTCGGCGCTGATCGCGGCGGAGGCCGAGATCGAGGTGTCCGAGGGCGGTACCGCGTCCTGGTCCCTGCGGGGGAACCTGCCGGCGCGCACGGTGCAGGACGTCGAGAAGACGTTGCCTGCGCTCACCCGAGGCGAGGCGGTCTGGCTGTCGCAGGCGGCGGGGGACCGGCCGGCGCGGAGCCGGCCGGCGGCCCGGGAGCGGACCGACGGGAACCCGGCCGAGCTCGGCGAATACCTGCGTCACCTGGCGTTGGAGAAGGCGTAGAGCCGTTATGAGAAAGGGCCCGGAGAAAGTACGGAGAGGCGCTAGAACCCCGAGCGCGCAGACGCGGGTTATATCTGCGTGAGATCTCTCAGGAAAGGCACCAGCCCGGAGTACCAAGAGGAATTCCGGGCCTTCGTCACGGGAAGTCAGGGCCACCTGAGGCGCTCGGCCTATGTGCTGTGCGGCGACTGGCACTTTGCCGAAGACCTCGTCCAGACCGCCTATCAGCGGATCTTCCGGGCCTGGCAGCGGGTGCGGCTGGTGGACATGCCGGACGCGTACGCGCGCCGCGTCGTCTACCGCTGCTATCTCGACAGCCGCAAATGGCAGCGGGAGGCGGCCTCGATCGAGGCGCTGATCGACCGGCCGGTCCAGGAGGGCGACGCCGCGATGCGGCTGACGATCCTGGCGGCGCTGGCCGAGCTGGCCCCGCGCACCCGCGCGGTCGTCGCCCTGCGCTACTGGGAGGACCAGAGCGTCGAGCAGACGGCGGCCGCGCTGGGCATGAGCCCGGGCACCGTCAAGAGCATGTCCGCGCGCGGGCTGGCGCAGCTGCGTGAGCGGCTGGGCGACTTCGCGAGCCTGCTTCCCGACTCCGTAGAAACCAGGTGAGTTGGAAATGACACCAGCTAACTCAGAGAACCGAGACACCACGGACCTGATGGTCCACGACATGATCGGCCGGCTCTTCGAGGAGCCGGAGCCGATGCACCGCACCGACTTGGCAGACGGCGCGATCGCGCAGGGCATGGCCGTGACGCGCCGCCGGGGCTTCACCGTCGCCGGGGCGACGCTGAGCGTGCTCGTGGTGGTCGGCGGGGCTGTCGCGATGGCCGGCGGCGGGCCGAGGACGGGAGGCGGCGACTGGTCGCTCGGCCCGGACCCCACCGCGAACATCGCGCCGCAGGCTTATGAGGACACTGGTCCCACCTACGCGGACCGGCAGCGGGAGATCGTCGAGCAGCTGCCGTCGGTGTTCCGCCCCTTGCTCCCGGCGGGGGTGACGGTGAGCCCGAACCAAACGCAGGCCGCCGGTGGCTCGTCCATGCTGACCGGCGACTACGTGCCGGGGATCGTGCTGCGCTCCGGAGGCGACGACTACCCCCTGCGCTTCGACAACACCGACGCGGCAGGGTACGCCAGCGCCTTCGCGAGAGCGTCTTCCCCCTCGATCGCAGTGGCCGGCGGCACGATCCGGGTCGCGGTTGTGCAGGGCGGCACCGAGTCACCGCAGCACGGGTTCTCCGCGTGGTACGAATTCACACCCACCGACTCCAAGCAGGCGTTCCACTTCTATCTCTACGGCTCCGGCAGTACCACTCCCATCAGCCCCACGGCTTTCCAGCACATGGTGGAGTCGCCGGCGTTCGCCAAGCTCCGGCAGCTTCTCGACCCGTCGGTCCCGGCCTCGGCCGACGCGGTCCGGCAGCGGTACGCCACCGAGGCGAAGATCAACGCCGAGGCGCAGAAGGCCCTGCCGCCGGGATTCCGGCTGAAGCTCAACCCGGGCGCGCCCGGTGGGCTCGAACTCGTCGGCCCCGGCGGGGTCAACACTTTCGAGTGGTTCAGTCTCCTGGGCAAGGACCAGCAGATCTCCTGCCCGGCCCAGTCGCTGTGCTTCGCTCCGTACAGCGGCGACGGGCTCGGAAGCACGGTCGGCCCCGACAGCAAAGCGCGGCTCGGTGTGTACGGGGGATGGACCGGGAAGTCCGCCGACTCGTCGGTCGTGATCCATGTCTTCGGCAAGTCGGAGCTGGGCACGTCGGTGGACCCGACGCAGATGGGCAAGCCCACCGAGACCGGGCCTCAGGGCCCCGGGCTGACGCCGCAGCAGGCGATGGCGATCGTCAAGGCGCCGAACGTGGCCACCGTGATCGCCGACGTCCAAAAGCTGGCCGCACTGTACTGACCCGCTGACCAGCGAAAAGACACGGCCCCGGCCGGCTGCCGTTCCCGGCGGCCGGCCGGAGCCGTGTCTCGGTGAGCGATTCGCTCAGCTGATGGCCTCGGGGTGCTCGCCGGTCACCAGGAACACCATGCGCTTGGCCACCGACACCGCGTGGTCGGCGTACCGCTCGTAGTAGCGCCCGCACAGGGTGACGTCGACGGCGGTCTCGATGCCGTGCTTCCACTTGTCGTCCATCAGCGACTTGAACAGGCCGCGGTGCAGGCGGTCCATCTCGTCGTCCTCGGACTCCAGGGCCAGCGCGGCCTCGACGTCGCGGGCGGCGATGATCGAGCCGACCTTGGCGACCAGTTCGGAGGCGATGTCGCCCATCTCCACGATGGTGCCGCGGATCTCCGGCGGGATCGCCGACTGCGGGTAGCGGCGGCGGGCCACCTTGGCCACGTGCCGGGCCAGGTCGCCCATGCGCTCCAGGTCAGCGCTCATGCGCAGGCTGGTGATGATGGTGCGCAGGTCGCCGGCCACCGGCTGCTGGCGGGCCAGGAGGTCGAAGCTGTTGTCGTCCAGCGTGTGCTGGAGCTCGTCGACCTTGTCGTCGGCGTCGATCACGGACTCGGCCAGGGTCAGGTCCGCGTCCAGGAGCGCGGTGGTGGCCCGGGCCATGGCCGAGCCGACCAGCCGCGTCATCTCGACCAGGGTCTCGCTGATCGAGTCGAGCTCCTCGTGGAAGGCGTCGCGCATGGGGGTTACCGCTCCTGTCGTCGCGTGTGCTGGTGTTCTGCTGTGCGGACGCGGACTACTCTTCCCCGTCCAGGCATCCCGGGACAATGCCGCCGGTGAATCGACTGGGTCCGGAAAGTGAACTCTTGGCCACGTCGGTACGGCGGAATGATCCGTGGGAGTTGTGCCGGTGCGAAGCGCCCTTACTGTTGGCTGTGTGAACGTCAATGCTGCGACCGCCGGGCTGGCCGCGCTGATCGGCCTGGGTACCGGGGTCAGCGGAGCTTTGGCCTTCCGGTTCAGTGAAAGGGAACGCGTGGGTCCACCCGAACCGCCGAGCGACGATCCGGTCCCGCCGGGTGTCGCCGGTGTCCTGCAGGTCTTGCGTAGCTCGGCCGTGGTGCTGGACGCCAGCGACGCCGTCGTGAAGGCATCTCCGGCAGCTTATGCCATGGGACTGGTCAAGTCCCGCAGTCTGACCTCGCCGGAGCTGCTCGACCTGGCCCGCCAGGTGCGCCGGGACGGCGAGATACGCCAGGTCGAGATGGACCTGCCGCACGGCGCCACCGCCGTGCTGCACTCCACCGTCCGGATCGCGCCGCTGGGCGCCACGCTGGTGCTGGTGCTGGTCGAGGACCGCACCGAGGCCCGGCGGGTGGACGAGGTGCGCCGGGACTTCGTGGCGAACGTCTCGCACGAGCTCAAGACCCCGGTCGGCGCGCTGTCGCTGCTGGCCGAGGCCGTGCAGTCGGCTTCCGACGACCCCGAGGCGGTCCGCCGCTTCGCGGCCCGGATGCAGCAGGAGTCGGCCCGGCTGACCTCGCTGATCCAGGACCTGATCGACCTGTCCCGGGTGCAGATCGACGCCCCGCTGTCCGCCTCGGCGGAGAAGGTGCGCGTCGCCGAGGTGGTGGCCGACGCCCTGGACCGCAGCTACGAGACGGCCGCGGCGCGCCGGATCGAGCTGGTCGCCGACGCCGAGGAAGACGTCGCGGTGCGCGGCGACCGGACCCAGCTGGCCGCGGCCCTGGGCAACCTGGTCGAGAACGCCGTGAACTACTCGCCGGACGACACCCGGGTCGCGGTGGCCGTCAAGCACAACGGCGACCGGGTCGAGATCGCGGTCACCGACCAGGGCATCGGGATACCCGAACGCGACCTGGAGCGGATCTTCGAGCGGTTCTACCGTGTCGACCCGGCGCGCTCGCGCGCGACCGGCGGCACCGGTCTGGGCCTGTCGATCGTCAAGCACATCGCGGCCACGCACGGCGGGGAGGTGTCGGTGTGGTCCTCCGAGGGGAACGGCTCCACCTTCACCCTGAAGCTCCCCGTCTGTGTCGAGGAACGCGATCTGGCACGGGCCGTGTAGCGCGGCCATGAACATACCAAGTGGGAGGACCCCGAAGTGACCCGTGTACTCGTGGTCGAGGACGAGGACTCGATCAGCGACCCCCTGTCCTACATGCTGCGCAACGAGGGCTTCGAGGTGGCGGTCGCCGACACCGGCCCGGCCGCGCTGGAGGAGTTCGACCGGCACGGCGCCGATCTGGTCCTGCTGGACCTGATGCTGCCGGGGCTGCCCGGCACCGAGGTCTGCCGCCAGATCCGGGCCAAGTCCAACGTCCCGGTGATCATGCTCACCGCCAAGGACAGCGAGATCGACAAGGTGGTCGGCCTGGAACTGGGCGCCGACGACTACGTCACCAAGCCCTTCTCGGCCCGCGAGCTGGTGGCGCGCATCCGCGCGGTGCTGCGCCGCCAGGCCGCCAGCGACGAGCCGGACGGCGGCGCGCTGGAGGCCGGCCCGGTCCGGATGGACGTGGACCGGCACAAGGTGACCGTCGACGGCCGCCCGGTGGAGCTGCCGCTGAAGGAGTTCGAACTGCTGGAGATGCTGCTGCGCAACTCCGGCCGGGTGCTGACCCGCATGCAGCTGATCGACCGGGTCTGGGGCGCCGACTACGTCGGCGACACCAAGACGCTGGACGTGCACGTCAAGCGGCTGCGCGCGAAGATCGAGCCGGACCCGGGGACGCCGGTGCACCTGGTGACGGTGCGCGGGCTCGGGTACAAGTTCGAGGGCTGAGCGCGCGCCGGCCTCGGGGGCCGGCGGGCGAGCGTGTTCGTGGAGGGGCTTCGGTTTCGGCCGGGGCCCCTTCGGGTTTCTCGGGGACGGCCGGAAGCCGGGATCACTGCCTCGCATGACCCTGCGCGCGTGCGACGGTCGGGCCCGTTGCCGAACCCCTGGCCGGATCCCGAGCCGAACCCTCAGCGCGTCGACATCGACGGCGGCGGGGTCGAGGGGCCGCCGGTCGGCCGCGATCCCATCACCGGGCCCGTCGGCGTGGTGCTGTGCGGCGGCGGGGGCGGGGTGGACTTCGGCGGGGTCGTCGGCTGCGGGTGCGTCGGCGGCTGCTTCGAGGAGGGCGGCGGGGCCGGGGTGCTCGCCGAGGACGAGGACGGCTGCGAGTCGTTGATGGAGCCGCCGCTGGGGCGGTCGCTCGGGGACGTGCCGTCCTGCGCCAGCGGGTCTCCGCTGGGCCGGTCGGTGTCGCTGGAGCCCGCTCCGGTGGAGGAGATCGCGGCGCTCTTCGTCAGCTGCCCGGGCGGCTGACTGGTGGTGCTGCTGCAGGCGGCGCAGACCAGGGCCGCCACGACTGCGGTGGCGGCGGCCCTGGCCGGTGCTACGGTCCCCCGGATCGGCATGGATGCCACTGTAGCCAAGTGAACAGGCATGCGGGAGGACTCGTTTTCGTGCACGCGGTGTGCGGCGCGACCCCTCCACCGTATCCGGCCGGAGCGGCTTTTCGCTTGATAACAGGTGAAAATCAGGGGTTCTTCACTCGAAAGTGGGTTGTGCCCTGATGTAAGGCCGCGTCGATCTTATCGGGTGCGCCACAGGGCGCGGTCCGGTGGGGTTCGACAGAGTTCGGGGACGGCCCGAGCGTGGTCTGGGAGCGGCCCGGGGAGCGGCTTTCCGGCTGTCAGGGTTCTTTCCGGAAGAAGTCCCGCAACGCCGCGCCGACGCAGGCCACGATGATCAGCACCCCGACGGCGACCACGATCCCGGCCGCCGCGCCGTGCATCGAGAACTCCCGCGGCACCGCCGTCACGAAGGCGCCCGTGAGCGCGCCGACCATCGCCAGCGCGAGGTTGAAGGGCGTGCGGCCGGTGATCTGGGGCCTGCCGGTCGCCCGGTCGGAGCCCGGGCGCCGACCGCGGGGGCCGAGACCGGCGCTCCCGGCGGTCCCACGGCCGCCGCCGTTGCCGCCGCCCCCGGCAGGCCACGCATAAGGATCAGGATCCGGTGCCGGCGACTCCACCAACCGCTGCCCGCTCAGCGTCCGGAACATCTGCCCCCGGCTCAGCGTCCCGGCGTCGATGACCCGCACCGCCTCCGGCGGCGCCAGCTCCCGCACCGCCCGGTACACCGCGTCCAGCGCCGCGGACCCGTCGGCCTTCCGCGCCGGCTTCACGATCAGCAGCAACGCCGGCACGCTGTCCGGGAAGAGCGTCCACGCCGCCGTGATCCGCCCCGCACCGGCCGGCCGGGCGGCCCGCCGGATCCCGGCGAGGTAGGCGGTCACATGCGGCGGCGGTAAGTGGAAGGCGGCATCGGCCTCCGTCCCGTACGGGATCGGCCGCGGCCGCAGCTGGTCCACGGTCGCCGCCGAGACCACCACCGGGTCCGCCGAAGCCTTGTCCACCACCAGTCCGTGGTGTTCCGGCACCAGGGCCAGCACGGCGTCCGCCGCGCCCGGAGCCACCGGCCGCGCACCCCCGGGAGCGTCCGCGAGGTCGATGCTGGCCAGGGTGGACGCCACGACGTAGATCCCGGTCCCCACCTCCGGATCCCGCACCACGACCGGCGCGCCGCCGCGGGTGGTCCACACCGTCAGCCGGGCCAGGGGGACCGGCGGTTCGGGCCGCCAGAGGCGCTCGCCCGCTGCGCTCACGCCGGCTCCCTTCGATCCCCTCGCCCCGTCCGGTGGACGGCGGCTGTAACAGTGATATCAGGGGTGGCCGGGACTACGCGCGCGGGGCTGCACCAGGGGGCGGCGGCATCCGGCGGAACCATCCGGAACCATCGGGGAAACGCGAATCGCCCGCGTGCCGCCGGACGGCGACGCGGGCGATTCACCGGCCGGAATCTCCGGCTCAGCCGTTGGTGCTCTGCCCCTCGGTGATCACGATCGTCGTCGTGTTCGGCTGGCTCGTGATGGTCTGCGGCGCGCCCGGGACGCCGTTCTGCGAGATGACCAGCGTCCAGGTCGTCGAGACGGAGATCGTGTACGTCCCCGGAGCGGTGAACCGGAACCCGCACTGCGGGTCCGGCGACGCCGCCGCCCCCTTGTCCGGGGTGTATTCGTTGTCTGAGGTGCAGTGCAGAGGCGTGCCCGGCGCGGCCTGGTCGCCCTGCTTGATCTGCCAGTCCGCGGAGACGAACGTCCGCGTCCCGACCACGTTCGCGGCGGACCGGGTCTGCGTGGAGGTGTCCAGAGCCTTGCTCCAGAACCAGATGTTCTGGTGCACGAAGCCGATCGCCCCGGTCCCGCCGGGGGGTGCCATCCCGAGATCCGGCTTGACGATCTGCAGCTCGTTCGTGATCCGTTCCACCGGATTCGGCCCGGCGCAGTACCCGACGCACTTACCGATGATCTCCGCCGCGCCGACCAGCGTCGGCGGGATGTGCTTGCAGTCCTCCCACTGCGCGCGGTTGACCGACGGGTCCGCGCTGCCCCAGATCGGGTCGTTGGTGGCCGGCTGCGGAACGACCGGCGTGATGTAGCACCCGCCGCTGAACGACCAGATGCCGATGTCGCACTGGTAGGTGGTGCCGTCCCAGACAAGGGTGCCGTCGGAGTTGCAGACGATGTCGACGCCGGTCCCCTTGCCGCCACCCCCGCCGCCCTTCGAGCCGTCGATCTCACAGATGGTCTTGCCGTCGCGGGTCGAGACGACGGCGGTGCAGCCGCTGGTGTCGCCGGCACCGGCCGCGTGCACGGGGCGGGGAGCGGCAGAGGTGGCGACCATCATCGCGGTGGTCAGGGCGAAAACCGCGACCGCCGCGGTCAGCAGCCGTCTCATCACACTGAACATGGCGTGGTCTCCGGAGTCACGGCGTTGACGCGCCACTTGCCGTCAGCACCTCGGTGGACCTTGTAGATGTCCGGGGTCGGGGTTTTCGGGGCGAGGGCGACGATCTGGCCCTTCTTCGGCCCGTACGAGCTGTACATCGGGAGCTTCGTGTCGTCCGTGCACGTCGTGATCGTCACGATCGGCGGGGTCCCGCCGTCCTTCGTGACCCCGGTGACCTTGACGATCTCCGGCCCGCGCGAGATCAGGTTGTCCTGGCGCTCCTGGGTGACGAAGTTGTTCGCCAGGGACAGCACGTTGCCGTCGGTGTAGCTGACGAGGTTGTTGTCGTACTGCACCTTGATCGCCATCTGGTAGGAGATCGCCGCGTAGTTCTGGAAGGCCTTCAGCGCCGCCGCGATGTCGGTGTCGCCGGGGACCGAGGCGGAGTAGGACCACTCGCCGCTCGACGAGGCGACGCTCGTCGGCGCCGGCGCCGCGGAACTGCTGCTCGCCGCAGAACTCGCCGAACTGGATGCGCTGCTCGTGGCACCGGTCGGAGTGGCCGAGGCGCTGGTGGACGCGGTCCCGGTGGCGCTCCCGCCGACCGGCCCCAAAGCGGCAGGCTTCTGCGCGCTGGAACAACCAGCCAGTAGCAGACAAGCCCCGAACGCCCCCACGACGCCCTTGTATACCGTGTCCCGCTTCATGAGCACCATCCCTGCGTTCCCCCAAGTCATCCCGTTGCAGTCATCCCGTTGTCGCGGCTCGGCCGCCTGTCTCAGATCCCGGACCCGGCGCGGCCCGGCCCGGCCTAGACGCCGACCGCCATGGCCCCGCGTCCCTCACGCCAGCTCGGCAGCAGTTCGTCCACCAGCGCTTCGGTCCTCGGATGCAGGCCGCGTTCGCCGTGTATCGCCCGGGTCTGCTCCTCGACCGTCGCTATCACCTCGCGCAGCCGCTGCTCGTCGCCGGTGGCGTGGGTCGCGCGCAGCAGGGCGCGGCACAGTTCCTCGTCGGAGGGTGAGCCGCGCATCCCGCTGCGGACCGCGTCGATCGCGCCTTCGGCGTCGCCGAGCGACAGCCGCAGTTCGCAGAGCTCGACCGCGGTGTCCGCGATCAGCGCCGGCACCTCGGCCTCCACCGACTCGTACGCCAGCCAGCCGTAGCGGCTCGATTCGCGGTGGGCCAGCAGCGGTCCGCGGACCAGCCCGAGGGCCTGGCCGAGGACCTGGTCGCGGTTCTTCGCATCCTGATACCGCGGGTCCGCGTCCGCCAGCGCGCGCATGTTCTTGAACATCTCCCAGTCGCTGCGCACGCTCTGTGAGACCGTCAGGCGGCCGTCGGGCAGGGTCACCAGGTTCGGGCTGCCGTCCGGGGCCACGCCGAGCCAGGTGCCCAGGCGGTGCAGGACCTGGTCGCCGACGTCGTTGGCGGCGCCGCGCGGGAACAGGGCCGAGGTGAGCACGCGGGGATGGACGCCGTCGCGGTGCAGCATCAGGAAGGTCAGGGCCTCGGCGGCCTGGTCGACGCGGTCCTCGTCGAGGTCGCCGTAGGCGCCGGTGACCTCCAGATCGCCCAGCAGGCGCACCGAGACCGTCGGCGTCAGGCGGAGCTGCGCCTCCAGGACCGCCGCTTCGGCGGTCAGCGGCAGGATCGGTTCGCCGTCCAGGTCCCGGGTGGCCTCGAAGAGCACCAGGACCGACCGGTACTGGTCGTCGGGCAGGCGCTGGGCCGCCACGTCCAGGTCGAGCGCCGGGAGCCGGAGCCGGCCGGCGGTGTCGACCGTGGCCTTCCAGGTGGCGCCCGGGACGTCGCCGGCGATCAGGTAGCCGATGCCCAGCCGCGAAGGGTCGCCGATGACGGCGGCCAGCCGGGCCGCGGTCGGGCCGGAGACCGGGGCGGCGCTGATGATGAAGTGCGGAGGCCAGCCCGCGCCGCCGACCATGCCCAGGCGGCCGCCGAGCACCGAGTCCAGGCCGGCCTCGGACAGGCCGCGGCGGCGCTCGGCGAGTTCGGTCTCCAGACCGGGGAGCACTTCCTCCAGGGACTGCGTCTGGTGCACGCGGCCAGGGGCCAGCGTCGTCAGGTCGCCGGCGAAGCCCACGAGCGTCACCGTCATCTTGTCCGACCAGGTGTTGGTCAGCAGCTCCACGGCCATCGCGGCGAGCACCGCGCGGCGCGTTGTGTCGTCGCCGCCGACCGAGATCACGCCGCACGAGGCTTCCAGGTCCAGCAGGACGCGGGTGGCCGCGTCCGGGCCCACCGCGCCGACGGTCACCAGCCCCGGACACGGCGCCACGGCCGCCTCCACGACGCGCTTGGCGACCGTGCCGACGTCCGTGCGGGCCACCCACCAGGCGAGCCCGTCCGGCCGGGTGTGCCAGGGCTGCGGGGCGGCCGGCGCCGGCTCCGCGAGCCGGAGTTCGAGCCCTGATTCGGTCAGGTTCGCCAGCCGCACCGCGGGCAGCGGCCGGCCGGCGGTGGCCAGCGCCGCCGACAGCTCGCGCAGCGCCTGGTTCAGGAACCGCACGTCGGCCATCCCGGCGCCGAGCCGGATCGCCTCCTCCACGCCCGCGGCGTCGCCGGGGCCGGACAGGCGCCGGCCGGTGGCGCGGTTCCACAGCTGACGGGTCCGGTTGCGGGTCAGCGCACCGAGCAGCCCGGCGGCCAGCAACGGTGCGGAGACCAGTTCCAGGGGCAGGCGGTAGGGCGACTGGTCGCCGGCCGGTGCCTGCTCGTGGTGGGCCGCGCCGCCCGTGGGGTTGCCGGTCTGGCTGTTCGTGTGCGTCGGTACGGCGGGGGCCGGAGCCCGGTGCGGCGACTGCGGGCGCTGCGGCGTCTGTGCGGTCTGAGCGGTCTGCGGATTGTGCGGGTTCTGCGACAGGTCGCCGGCGATGATCTGTACCGCGTCCGAGCGCTGCCCCGAACCGCCGTCGGTCACGGCGGTCAGGTTCATCGTCTGTTCCGAGGCGGAGACGTCGCTGGTCGTCGCGTCCAGCGCGCCGGCCGGGGCGCCTTGCTGGTGCGGAGATCTGCCGCCGTCCATCGGCGTCTGAGTCTGAGTTTGCGTCTGTGCCTGCGCCTGAACCGGTGCCGCCGGATCGCCGACCAGATCCCCGCCGACCGCGTCGGCCGGCATCTCCAGGATCCAGCCCGGCCGGATCAGCGACGCCTTCGTCAGCGTCGAGCCGTCCGGCTGCACCCGGTCCTTGTTGAGCTCGTAGATCTCCTGGTAGCGGCGGCCGTCGCCGAGGTGCCGCTGCGCGATCTCCCACAGCGAGTCGTGGTGCCGTCCGGCCGGGGGCTGCACCCGGTAGAACTTCGTCGCGCCCTTCACCGGCGTGCCCTTCAGGTCGGCCGTGGTGCGGGTGTCGGTGCTCGTCGCGGCGCGCTGGGCCGGGCCCGAGGGCATCGAGGTGTCGGCGCGGGTGCCCTGTTGCAGGACCTGGGTCGCGGCGATCGGCGCGCGGTGCGGCCCGTCGTCGGGGGTGCGGCCGAGCGAGGACAGGCCGGGGGCGAAGGACGCGGCGGAGGCGGTGATCAGCAGGACCGCGGCGACCAGCTGGCGGGCCAGGATCTGGCTGCCGCCGGACAGCGGCACGTGGCCGGGCATCCCGATGCCGCGCAGCGCGGCCAGCGCCTCGACCAGCACGCACGCCGAGAACTGCGCCCACGCCAGCCAGATCAGGATCGCCAGCACGTTGGTGAAGGTCTTGGTGTCGATCGTGGCGTTGAGCAGGCCGCCGGAGGGCATCTTGTGCGGCAGCGGCCAGCCGACGAAGTACGCCAGGGCCAGCGGCACGCCGATCACCAGCACCAGCAGCGCCAGCAGCGCGCCCAGGCCGGTGATGACGTCCGCGGTGCTGCGCTGCCGCTTCAGCGCGACCGGAGTCTGCCGCGCCTGCGCCTGCGCCATGCCCGGCGGCGGCCCCTGCGGCGCGAGGTACTGCCGGTCCGAGTCGTGCACCATGCGTCCGCGCCCCCTTTCCTGCTTCTGCTACTTCGGGATGACCGGTGTCGCAGATCCCGTCCCGGTGACAGTAGTGTCACCTTTGAGGGCGAAACCGACGAACAGTGGCTTGTACTGCATTTGTAGTGTGACCGTTATCCGGGGGTTGACGTAAAGGTCGTTGTTCTCCCTCGGGTTCCCGGTGACGGTGCACGATGTGATCGTGGTGTCCGCAATCTGGTTGTCGATCAGGTACTGCTTGGCGTCGGGCACGCAGTCCCCGGTCACCGGGTCCAGCTTGATCTCGATGCCGGGGTCTTCGCCGTTCGGCCCGCGCGTGTTGTGCGTCTTGAGCCAGCCCTGGTCGATGTCCTGCGCGACCCGCCGCGCCGCCTGGTCGGCGTAGTCCGAGGCCTGGGTGCGGTCGGAGATCAGCAGGCCGACATCTACAAGGAACGCCATCAGCAGCACCACGACCGGTGCCCAGATGACCACGGCCATGGCCAGCGATCCGCGGTCGTTGCTGAGGTTCTCGCGCAGCGTGTCCAGACGGCTCCCCATCAGTGCCCCACAGCGGTGGTCGGCGAGGTCTTGGGGGGTGTGGTCGGGGGCGTGGTCGAGGGCTTGCTCGGAGGCGTGGTCGAGGTGTCCGTGCCGGTCGGCGTCGGCGGGGTCGGCGGCGGCGTCGTACCGGTCGGCGTCGTGGGCGTTGGGTTCGTCGGAGTCGGCGGGCCGCCGATCGTGGTGGTGATCACGCCGCTCGTCGGCAGCGACGGGGGGAGCCAGGTCGGCACTGAGAACTGGGTGTCGGTCGGACTCGGCGACGTGTCAGTGGGCTGCGGCCCCGGCGCGGTGGAGGTCGGCACGGGCCCGGGATGGAAGTTCTGCAGCGGGTCGATCGGCGCGGCGAAGGTCTTGGTGAACGTTTGGTGAGCGCCGAACACGCCGAACCCGGACATGTCCACGGTGCACGCGACCGTCACCTTGTAGTAGCCGCCGCCGTTGGCCACCGGCGGCACGTAGGCGCTGGTGACGGTGGCAGGGCCCTGACACCGGTCGCCGAGGTCGGCGTCGGCTGCGGCCTGCGCCTGGGTCATCGCGTCCTGGCCGGTGCCCTGCAGCGATCCGGCGCGGGCCGCGTCGCGGGCCGCGCCCTCGACCTCGCTGCGCACGTTGACCATCACGCCGAGCGCGACGATCAACAGGATCAGCATCACGATCAGCGGCGCCATCAGCACGACCTCGACCGAGGACACTCCGGCGTCGCGGGCGCGGCGGCTCACGGGTGCCTCACCGGCTGCTCCAGCGGGCCGCCGGCGTGCACGTCGATGGTCAGGCCGAAGCCGGGGAACACCGAGGGCACGTCCGAGTGCAGGCTCACGCTGATCAGCGAGATCTTGCAGTCGGCGTTCAGGCCCGGGTCCGTCGTGAATCCGGTCTTCACACTCGGGTTGAGGACCAACTGTCCGCCGACCGCCTGCGCCTGCGAGGTCGCGATACGCACCGCGTCCTGCTCCCAGGTGCCGGACGCGGAGTCACAGCCCTTCGACGCCGCCTCCTCGCGCGCCGTCCGGGCCCCTTCCTGCACCGCGGCGGTCGCGGCCTGCTTGGCGAACAGGAACAGTGCGAACTGCACCGTCAGCATCAACACCAGGAAGAGCAGCGGAGTGAGGACGACGAACTCGACCGCGGTCATGCCGCGGTCGTCGCGCAGCGAACGTCTGCCGCGCGACCCCGTCTCGTCCCGCACCCCGTTTGTCATGGACGCTCGTTACTTGGCGCAGCCGTTGCCGCCGGTGGTGCCGGTACCGCCGTTGCCGCCCCCGGCGTCGGCGGCGGTGCTGCCGGCGCCGGCTATCTTGTTGCAGGCGTCGTCGGCCTTGTTGGAGATCGCCTTGCTGATGCCGTAGCCCACACCGGCCACGATCGCCACCACGATGCCGGTGATGACGACCCACTCGACGGCGGACGCGCCGCGGTCGGAGGCCTTGCGGGGCGTGGCGGCGACGGTTTCCGCCACGACGGCCGCGGTGTCGTCGGACTCCGTGACAGAGCCCTGCGACACCACGGCCGCGTGCTGCCACGGCCGGACCGGGAACAGCTCCGCGTACTCGGTTCTGATGACTTGAGCATTCATCTTCGTATCTCTCCTAGATAGAGCCCATGACCCGGGCCATCGCCGGGTACAGGAGGAAAACCATGAAGCCCGCGCACAGCAGCATCTGCGCCACGAGCATGGACTGGGACTTCGCGCCGGCCGCGCCCTCGATCTCGGACAGCTCGCGGTGCCGCATCGTCTCGGCGCGCGCGGACAGCGACTCGCGGACCTTCGCGCCGTCCTCGGCGACCAGGGCCAGCGCCGCCCCCAGGTCCTTGAGCTCGTCGATGTCCAGGGCGTCGCCCAACTGGGACAGCGCGTTCCACTGCGAGATGCCGGTGACCCGGGCGTCGGTGAGCGCGTCGCGGATCCGGCGCAGCGCCCAGCCGTCGGAGACCTCGGCCGCCGCCATCAGCGCCTCGGGCAGGCCGCGGCCGCCGGCCAGGTTCATCGCCACCAGGTCCAGGTAGGCGCCGAGCACCCGGCGGAAGTCGCGGCGCTTCTCGGCAGCCTGGCCCTTGACCTCCAGGTCCGGCAGCAGGAAGAAGACCGTGCCGAACAGCAGCGCCAGCCACACCGGGATGGTGGGCGTCAGGTGCAGCCCGATGATGGCGAAGGCGGCGAAGACGAACGGGCCGAAGACGACGCCGAACGCGGCCAGCAGCAGCTTGGTCGCCAGGAACTGCTCCACCGAGCGGTCCAGGATCGCCAGGTCCGCGCGCAGCGAGCGGACCTGCCAGCCCTGGCGGATGTAGAACTCGTTGATCGCCGTGCCGAGCTCGTCGCGCAGCCTGGCCAGGCGCTTGGGCGGGGCCTGCTCCTGCTGGGAGACGGAAGCGAGCGAGGACTGCTGCCGCAGCGCGTCGATGCGCGCGATCGAGGCCATCGGGTCCGGCTTGCTCGGTATCAGTGCCCTGATGAGCAGGAACAGCCCCAGCCCGACCAGCGCGCCGGCCAGTACCTGGTAGGTCATCGCTGCTCACCGCCACGCTGTTCGGGGACCTGCGGGCTGTGCGCGCGCTGCAGGAAGCGCGCCGGAGTCTCGATCGAGGACAGCTTGCGCAGCCAGAAGAACCCGGCGGCGAACAGCGCGATCACCCCCAGCAGCACCAGCTGGCCGGTGGCCGTGCTGTAGGGCTGCACGAAGGACTTGTTGAAGACCGCCAGGCCCAGCACCACCGCGACCGACACCCCCACGACGATCTGCACGCTGCGCCGGGTCGCGCTGCGCTGCGCCATGACGCGCTGGCGCATGTCGACCTCCTCGCGCGAGGACTGCGCGAGCGCGCCGAGCACTTCGCGCAGGCCCGGTCCGCGCAGCCGGGAGTTCAGGATCAGCGCGGCGATGACCAGGTCGGCCGAGGCGTCGTCCATGTCGTCGGCGAAGTACTCCAGCGCCTGGTGCATCGGCATGCGGGCGCGCAGCCGGTCGACCAGCGTGTGCAGGTTCTCGCGGATCGCCGGGGACGCGGCGCGGGCGGTGGCCGGGATCGCCTGCTCCAGGCCGACCGCGCCGGCGATGGTGTCGCGCAGGCTCTCGGTCCAGGCGGCCAGCGCCTCCACCCGGGCCAGCGCGGCGCGCTCGGCGGCCAGCCCGCCGAACATCTGGTTCCAGAAGAAGACCAGGACACCGGAGGCGATCGCGGCCGTCGGCCAGCGCGTCGCGGCCAGCACCACGGCCCCGACCACCACGGCGACCGCGCCGCGCGTCGACAGGAACTTGATGACGTCGCCGACCGACCGCTGCCGCTCTTGCTGCGGCTTCGCCGGGAACCCGCGGATCGCCGCGATCAGCAGGGCGGCGCCGCCGCCGATCGCCGCGCCGATGCCGAGCGCGGCGAACGTGGTGGGGTTGAACACCGCGGAGTCCACGGGCCTCACCTCCATCCGGGGGCGTGGGGGGCCGGCAGGGGACCGGTGTAGCCGACCTGTGCGAGATCTTCCATGCAGGCGATCGGGGCGTGCGCGACGGCGCGGCCGTCCGGGCCCTCGGCGAAGATCTCCGAGGAGAGCACGCGGCCGTCGATGCCGTTCACCTCGCGGACCGAGGTCACCATGCGCTGCAGCGTGCCGCCGTGGTGGTAGGCGTTGCGGCGGGTGATGAAGACCACGAAGTTGACGGCGCCGGCGATCAGCATCTGGCTGGCCTCGACCGGCAGCCGCTCGCGCGACTGCAGGGCGTAGGTCGAGATGCGGTTGAAGACCTCCAGCGAGGAGTTCGCGTGGATGGTGCTCAGCGACCCGTCGTTGCCCTGCGACATGGCGTTGAGCATGGTGACGATCTCATCGCCCAGCACCTCGCCGACGATGACGCGCGAGGGGTTCATCCGCAGGCTGCGGCGCACCAGCTCGGCCATCGAGACGGCGCCGTGGCCCTCGGAGTTCGGCAGCCGCTCCTCGAACGCGACGACGTTCGGATGCAGCTCCGGGAACTGGTCGAGCCCGAGCTCCAGCGCCCGCTCCACGGTGATCAGCCGCTCGTGCCCGGGGATCTCGTTGGCCAGCGCGCGCAGCAGCGTGGTCTTCCCGGCGTTGGTGGACCCGGCGATCATGATGTTCTTGCGCGCCGCGACCGCCGCCCGCAGGAAGCCGCCGAGCTCCGGCAGCACCGTCCCGTTGTTCTCCAGATCGCGCAGGAACACCTTGCCCAGCCTCGCCCGCCGGATGGACAACGCCGGCCGGCGCGTGACGTCCATGACCGCCGAGAGCCGCGAGCCGTCGGGCAACCGCAGGTCCAGCTGCGGATTCGCGGTGTCGAAGGGCCGCGACGACAGGCCGGAGTAGGCGCCGAGCACCTGAATGAGCTCGATGAGCTCCTCATCGGTGTCGGCGACCGGCTCGCCCTCGACCTCCCGGCCGTCGGCGAAGCCGATGAAGACGCGGTCGCAGCCGTTGATGTCGATGTTCTCGACGTCGGGATCGTCGAGCAGAGGCTGGAGCCGGCCGACGCCGTAGAGCGCCGCGTGCACAGCGGCCGCGAGTGCTTCCTCCTCCATGGCGTTGGGAGGAGTGCGGCCGTAGGTGATCTCGGTGCGCGCGTGATCCTCCAACGCCTGCGCCACCAGCGCCCGCGCGAACTGCCGCTCGTCCTCGCCGGTCATCGGCGGCAGCCGCGAGGCCTGGTCGGCGCGGCGCTGCTCGGCGAGGCGGTCGCCGACGTCCTGGCGGAGGCGCTTGACGAGGCTGTGGTCGATGGGGGAGGCCATCAGTGCACCTCCCCGCAGGCTCGGGCGGCGCGCGGGCCGCGAGGCGGCGAACTCGCGGAAACGCCGGCGGATCGGCGCGCGAGGGCCGGCCCGCGTGAGTCGGCGGTGTGGCGGAGGGCGGCCATCAGTGCCGGCCTCCGTCTTCTTGCGGCGGGGCGGCACGGTGACCGTGTCTGCCGGGCTGGATGTCCGTGCCCGGCGGGAGATGGTTGAGGTCGGATTCGCGCGCGTCCTGGTACGGCAGGTTGCCGGGGCGCGGATCGGGACCGCCGCCGAGGGTCACTGAGGTGAAGCCTTCGTGCGCCGAGGTCGGCGGCTTCGGGGGTAGCTCGCTGGGCCAGACCGCGGGCTGTGCCTGGGCGTCGCGGCGGAACATCGGCGGTTTTGCCGTCGGCGCGGGAGGTATCGGCTGTGCCGGCCGTGCGGGCTGTGCGTATCCATTGACCGGCGCGGCCTGCGGCGGCGGCATCGGTGGCGCGTACTGCGGCTGCGGCGGCATCGGCGGCGCGAGCGGCTGTTGTATCGGCGGTGCGGCGTACTGCTGCTGCGGCCCCGGTATCGGTTGCCCGGGCGGCATCATGGGCGCCGCGCCCTGCGGTATCGCAGCCCCCTGCGAAGGCATCGCGAACCGCCGGTACAGATCCAGCGCCACCTCGCGCGTCGAGCGGATCAGCAGGGTGCGGTCCAGACGCCCTCGGCCGCGGCCGTTGATCAGGTCCGCGCCGTCCGGGTCGTCGGCGATCGTGCCGATCACCTTCACCGGCAGGCCGCTGGTACGGAGCAGTTCGTCCACCTGTGCCGTGACGCGGGCGCGTTGCTTCGGGTCGACGATCAGCACCACGCCGATCGGGACGCCCAGGCCCCCGCCGGCGGTGGCGGTGCCGCCGCCGACGCGTTGCAGCAGCGACAGTGCGCGGTCGCGGACGTGGGCGATCTGCTCCGCCGAGGTGCGGGCGACGAGGACCACGAGCGCCGCGGTGGCCATCAGGTCCAGGGCCGGGCCGGCGGCGTCGACGCGGCCGCAGTCGGCGATCACGTCCGCCTCCGGCAGGGCGTCGAAGGCGCGGCCGAGCGCCGGCCACAGGCCCGCCAGGCCCGCCGACTGGTCGCCGGTGGCCAGGCCCACCACCAGTTCCAAGCCGCCGTGCATGCGCTGGATGTGCTGTTCGAGCTGGTGCGGGGACAGGCCGTGGCGCGCCGTGGTGGCCAGCGAGAGCATGCCGATGTTGGGATTCAGCGGTTGGCCGCTGTCGGCCGGGGTGCGGTACACCAGGTCGCCGCCGGCCGGGTCGCACTCGGCCAGGACCGCGCGGCGCGGCCACACGCCGGCCAGGGCCACCGCGGTCGTGGTGACGCCGGGGGAGCCCTTGTCGGAGGCCAGGACTATCAGGGACATGGGGTGGGCTGCCTCACCCGAAGGTCTTGGTGAGCATCAGGTCGGCGGCGTTCGCGACCGTCAGCACCTTGTCGGTGGGCACGGCGATGGTCGCGGTCATGGTCTCCGCGTCGTCCCGGTTCACCAGCGTCACCGTGCCCTGCGCGACCCAGTTCGCGGTGGCGTTCTGGCCGTTCTGGCCGGCGGTCACGGTGTCGGTGTAGAGCGTGAACTTGTCGCCGATGTACATCTGGCCGGTCGGGTAGTGGCCCTGCTTGATCTGGATGCCCATCAGGGTGGTGCCGGGGACGGCGCCGGCCGAGGCGCCGGACTGGTCGTTGAGCATGTCGCCGGTCAGCAGCGAACCCTTGACCAGGGTGTTGTACGTGACCCGTCCCTGCAGCTGGCTCAGCTGGCTCCACAGCACGTAGTTGATGCCGCTGTCCTTGGCGACGCTGGCCTCGACGAACTGGCCGGCGTCCAGCTTCGAGCCCGCCGCGATCGTCTTGTCCGCGACCCGGACGACCGACTCCCGGTTCCCGGACTTCGTCACCAGGATCATCGTCGCCAGCGCCCCGGCCAGGATGAGCAGCACGGCCAGAGCCGCCAACGCCGGCTTGCGCTCCCGCGGAGCGGTGGGCAGCCGGTTGGCCGCGACCGCGCGGCCGCCGCCGAAAGCGGTGCCCGCCGCCGGGGCGCCCGGAATCGTTCGGTCCTTGCTCACAGCTGTCTTCCCCGTCTACGCGTCAGGCCGCATCGCAGGGCGCCGAGACTGAGGAAACCCCCGGAGCGATGCGGCTATTGGACGGTTCGCCATCCCCCTGCGAGCGGCTATCGTAACCGCCTTTCAGGGCGCCCGGGGAGGGGCGTTTTGTGATTTCTCCCGGTTCGGACGCGGTCGTCCGGCGGTTCTCGTCACCGAATCGTCACCGGAAGTGGCGACGGCCGCCGTGACGTCGGGGTGTCCCGAGTCGCGGCGGCCGTCGCGGTGTCGATCATCGACGTCGCAGTCGTTGCCCAATCGCAATAGTGCGCCCGGCGCCTGAAATGCCCTTATGCCGCCACCACTGTCCGCTCGCGGCCCGCAGCTTCCTCCCGCAGCTGCCGCACCGCCTCCGAACTCAGGCGCAGGAACGACTCCGGCGTCACCAGCCGGTACCCGACGCCGCGCACCGTGGCGATCATGCCGGGCAGCGCGAGTTTCGAGCGCAGCGAGGCGATGTGCACCTCCAGCGACCGCTCCGCGCCGTCCCAGCCGGCCGGCCAGAGCCGGGCTATCAGCTGGTCGCGGGCCAGCACGGTGCCGGCCTGCCGGGCCAGGACCACCAGCAGCTGGTACTCCTTGGGACGCAGGGCGACGCGCTGGCCGTTGACCGTGACCGTCCGCGAGTCCTCCGCGACCACCAGGGGTCCGGCGACGATGCGGCGCGGGGGCCCGGGCGTCAGGGGTGGTCGTGGTGGGGCCACGGCCAACCGCAGACGTGCGGCCAGTTCCTGCAGTCCGAAAGGCTGGACCACGTAGTCGTCTATGCCGTTGTCGTGGCCGCGCAGCCACGCGCCCATGTCGACGCGGTGGGTGACGGCGATGATCGGGGCCTGCAGCTCGGTGCGCAGCCGGCGGCAGAACGCCAGCACTTCGCGATCGACGATGCCGCATTCCAGCAGCACCACGTCCGGCAGCCGCCGCAGCGGCCCGGCCCCGGTGACGTCGGCGGCGTCCAGCACGTCGAACCCCAGCGCGGCCAGGCCGCCGCTGAGGGTCCGGCTGCGCCGCCGACCCAGTCCGGTGATGAGAACTCGCATACGCCCCACTGTCCGCCGCCGGGCTCACCATTTGCTCAACGTCGGATAGACGGGCTTGTCAACGTGGGTGCGGCAGCCCTTGAATGGATGCTGACGAATGCCCTCCAGGGAACGTTCACACTCCGGGCGACACCCTCAGCCGGACCACTGATAGACGGTTTCCGGACGTCCGGGCCCGCCGTAGCGCGGCTGTCCCGAGACCAGCCGCCGAGCTGTCAGGTATTCGAGATACCGGCGAGTAGTGGGCGCGCTCACCCCGGCCCGCTCGGCGAGTTCGGCGGCGGTCAGGGGCGAGGCCGCCTTCAGGATCCCGACGAGCGCCGCCAGGGTGCTGTCCGACAGCCCCTTCGGCAGCTGCGCCGGACGCGGCGACCGCAGCCCGTCGAGCATCCGGTCCAGCTCGTCCTGCTGCAGCGAGCCGGAGTTGGCGTCGGCGGACTCGGTGGCCCGGCGGAACTCCGCGTACGACTCCAGCCGGGCGCGGAACGTCGAGAACTGGAACGGCTTGATCAGGTACTGCACGATCCCCAGCGATACCGCGGCCCGCACCGTCGCCAGATCCCGGGCCGAGGTCACGGCGATCACGTCGGTCGCGTCGCCCCGGGCCCGCAGGGTTCGGCACAGGTCGAGGCCGGTCATGTCCGGGAGGTACACGTCCAGCAGCACCAGGTCCACGTCCCGCGCGGCCAGCACGCGCAACGCGTCGGCACCGGTCCGGGCCACGTCCGCGACCTCGAAGCCGGGAACCCGTTCCACGTAGACCCGGTGCGCCGCGGCCAGGACCGGATCGTCCTCCACCACCAGAGTGCGGATCACGGCTCGGCCCTCCTGGGGATCCGGACCTCGACCACCGCGCCGCCGCCTGCCGCCTCGGACACCGAGACCGTCCCGCCGTGCCGCTTCACGATCTGGGCCACCAGCGCGAGCCCCAGACCGCGCCCGGCCTCGGCCTTGCTGGTGAATCCGCGCACGAACACGTCCTCACGCAGCTCCGGCGCGATGCCCGGGCCGTTGTCGGCGACCTGGACGCGCAGGCCCGCGGCGTCGTCGGTCAGCTCGATCCAGACCTGTTTGGCCGCGGCGGCCCCGTAGCCGCCCTCGGAGCCGCCGTCGTACCCGCCGACCGCCTCCAACGCGTTGTCGATCAGGTTGCCGACCAGCGTCACCGCGTCGGTCACCGGCAACGACAGGTCCCGCACCGCGGTCACGTCCCCGACGCCCAGCTCGATCCCGCGCTCCCGGGCCTGCGCGACCTTCCCCAGCACCAGCGCGGCCAGCACCGGCTCCTCGACCGCGGTCAACAGCCGGTCGACGAGCTCCTGCTGGGCCGCCAACTCGCCGGTCGCGAAGCGCACCGCCTCGCCCGGCCGGTCCAGCTCGATCAGCGTCACCACGGTGTGCAGCCGGTTCGCCGCCTCGTGGTTGGAGGCGCGCAGGGCTTCGGCGAAGCCGCGCACCGAGGCCAGCTCGTCGGTCAGGGCCTGCAGCTCGGTGCGGTCCCGCAGCGTCACCACGGTGCCCAGGTCGCGTCCGGCGCGCCGGGCCGTCGACTGGTTGACCGTGACCACCCGGTTGTCGGTGAGGTGGATCCCGTCGGCCACGTCCGCGCCGCCGGCCAGCACCGCGCCGAGCGAGCCGTCCACGCCGAGTTCGGCCGGTGTGCGCCCCTGCCGCGCGTCCGGCAGGTCCAGCAGCCGTACCGCCTCGTCGTTGGCGAGGATGAGCCGGCCCGCCGGGTCCAACAGCAGCAGGCCTTCGCGCATCGCGTGCATCACCGCGTCGTGGTGCTCGTACAGCTCGGCCAGCGCGACCGGGCCCAGGCCGCGGGTCTGCCGCCGTACCCGGCGGCCGACCGCGTACGCGCCGAGGACCGCCAGCGCCAGCGCGGCGGCCGAGATCCCGATCACCATCGGCAGCTGCTGCCCGAACAGCGAGCTGAGCCGGTGCTGGGTGATGCCGACCGAGACCAGGCCGATGATCGCGCCGCCCTGCCGGGGATCGCGGATCGGCACCACCGAGCGCACCGACGGGCCCAGCGAGCCCGAGTAGTCCTCGGTGAACGACGTCCCGGCGACCGCCGGCGCGATGTGCCCGACGAAGGTCTTGCCGATCAGGGCCGGGTTCGGATGCGTGAAGCGGACGCCGGTGGTGGTCATCACCACCACGAAGTCGACGCCGGCCTGCTGTTCCAGCGCCGTGGTCTCGGGCTGGAGCGGGACGGTCGGATCCGCCGTGTGCAGCGCGGCGACCGTGGACGGCGCGCCGGCCAGCGCCTCGGCGGTGGAGAGCACCTGGCGCCGGGCACCGTCGTGCTCGGTGGCGTGGGCCTGCAGGACGGCGGCCGTGGAGCCGGCCGCCGTCAGCAGCAGCACCAGCACGCACTGCATGAGCAGTACCTGCGTGGCGATGCTGAACCGGCTCCGGATACGACGCATGCCCCGCAGTGTCCCCGACGAATCCGTTTCGGCAAAGGCGAACACCGAGATCACGTGACGTCTCGGTAACGCGTGGGGGCTGTGCGCGTAATGCGCGTAACCACGAAAGTGATCTGTGACCTGCCCCACAGTGAACGGCGTCCGTCAGCCGTAAGGGCCGTTAACCCGGCCGTCACTGGGGAGCGACCAATGTCCGAAACCTCATCGCCACCGATGCCTCGTCGCTGGTACCGCCAGCTCTACGTCTGGGTCCTGGTCGGCATAGCCGCCGGCATCGCCCTCGGAGCCGCCGCGCCCGGCGTGGCCACCCAGCTGCAGCCGCTCGGCGACAGTTTCGTGAACCTGATCCGGATGGTCATCACTCCGGTGATCTTCGTGACCGTGGTGACCGGGATCGCCGGCGTGGGCAGGCTGCGCGAGGTGGGCCGGGTCGGGATCAGGTCCCTGATCTACTTCGAGGTGCTGTCCACGGTCGCGCTGGCGATCGGGCTGCTGGTGATGGACGTGCTGCGGCCCGGGGCCGGGGTGCACGCCAAGGTGCCCAAGGCCACCGGGGCGGCCGCGGACTACATCAAGACCGGCCAGACCCAGTCCGCCTGGCACTACCTGACCGACATGGTGCCGAACAGCATCGTCGGCGCGTTCAGCACCGGCAGCGTGCTGCAGGTGCTGGTGATCGCGGTGCTGGTGGCGGTGGCCATCAAGCTGGTCGGCGAGCCGGCCGAGCCGGTGGCGCGCGGTATCGAGGTGATCGGCAGGGTCCTGTTCAAGGTGCTGGGGATCGTCATGTACGCCGCCCCGGTCGGCGCGTTCGGGGCCATGTCGTTCACTGTCGGCAAGTACGGCCTGCACACGCTGACCAGCCTGGGCAAGCTGATCGCGGTGTTCTACGGCACCTCGGCGCTGTTCGTCGTCGTGGTGCTCGGCGCGGTCGCCGCGACCCAGCGGGTCAACATCTTCAAGCTGGTCCGGTACATCGCGCCGGAACTGCTGGTGGTGCTCGGCACCTCCTCCAGCGAGACCGTGCTGCCGCGGATCATCGACAAGATGGAGCAGGCCGGGGTGCGGCGGGACGTGGTCGGGCTGACCGTGCCCGCCGGGTACTCGTTCAACCTGGACGGCACCTGCATCTACCTGACGCTCGGCGCGCTCTACATCGCGCAGGCGCTGGACGTGCACCTGTCCTTCGCGCAGCAGGTGACGATCCTCGGCGTCCTGCTGCTGACCTCCAAGGGCGCGGCCGGCGTCACCGGCAGCGGGTTCATCGTGCTGGCCGCGACGCTGTCCACGGTCGGGACCATCCCGGTCGCCGGCATCATGCTGATCTTCGGGATCGACAAGTTCATGAGCGAGTGCAGAGCCCTGACAAACCTGTGCGGAACGGCGGTCGGCACCATCGTCATCGCCGGCTGGGAGGACGCTTTGGACCGCGAAAGGCTCTCCGCGCAGCTCAACGGGGGTGGGGACGGGTCCCCGGAACCGGTTACAAGCGGAGTCGCAATCCCGGCATAACCGGGCAGAATCACGAGGAAACCGCTGGTGAGGGCCTTGCGGCCGGTTGCCAATCGCGGCGTCCCGGTGGCAGTCTTCGGGGTGTTCCACACGGGGCTGGAAGCAATCGCTGACCGGCTGAGAGCCGCGCTCATGCCGGGCGCGCAACACTTAGGGGAGTGCTGAAAATGGCGGACCTTAACGTCACATACGGCGAGATGCGCCAGGCTGCTGGCCAGCTCACCAACTTCGAGCACCAGGCCACCGACGTGCTGAAGCAGGCGCAGGCCATGATCAACAACCTGGTGAACGGCGGCTTCGTCACCACCCAGGCGTCGAAGGCCTTCGAGGAGTCCTACAGCAACTTCACCAAGGGCACGACGCAGATGCTCACCGGCATGACCGGTATGTGCAACTACCTGAACCAGGCCGCCGACCAGATGGAGCACCTGGACACCTCGCTGGCCAACTCCATCAAGGGCCAGGGCTGACAAAAGGATCACCGCAGGGCCCGCACCGCGGGCAGCGAATCCCGAAGGGGCCTCTCCGTTCTGGGAGGGGCCCTTTTGCCGCCTGAGACCAGGAAGCCGCAGCCGTGACATCACCGACCGAACCTCCGGGCGTAGGTTCGCCCACAGCCGTCGACGGGTCCGGGGCGCCCGCCGGCGAGGACACCGGGGCGCAGGCCCCGCCCCGCGACTACCGCCTGATGGTCCCCTCGCAAGGGTGGACCCGCATCGCGCTGGACCCCGAGGTGTGGCCGCGCCGGATCCAGGTCATGGTCGACAAGCGGTTCCGCGGGATCGACAACGCGCCGCACCTGAAGGCGGAGCTGCGGGGCGACCTGGAGCGCCGCTGCCAGGAGGCCTGGGAGAAGGGCGGGATCGAGCTGTATCTGGGCTCGATGGACGTCGTCGGCGTGCCGGTGTCCGCCAGCCTGCTGGTGACGCTGATCCCGCGTCCGGCCGGGCAGCCGCGCGCGACGCTGGAGCAGATGGCGCTGGGGCTGACCGCCGAGGGGCGCGACGCCCGGGTCACCGAGCTGCCGGCGGGCAAGGCGTTGGTGCAGGTCTACAAGACCCCGCCGCGGCCCGGTTCCGGCAGCACGTTCCCGGACACGCACTTCGACGTGCTCTTCGACGTGCCGCGCACCAGCTCGCAGCTGTTGCTCTCGTTCAGCACCCCGGTGGAGCCGCTGGCCGAGCCGATGGTCGAGCTCTTCGAGTCGATAGCGCTGTCGTTCGTGTGGAAGGGCTGAGACGTGGCGGCACGCGGTGACTTCACCATCACGATGGACCGGCCGGAGATCGCGATCCGGTTGCCGGTCAACGAGGACGGCGACCTGACGGCGTGGGCGGAGAGCACCTCGCGCGCGCGTCAGGGTTTCGACGCCGAGGACGAGGACGTCGAGCTGTTCGCGGCCGAGATCCTGGCCGCCGCGGCGGACTCCTCCTCGCGCGACGTGGCCATGGCCTATCTGCTGCCGGACGACGTCCTGCCGGTGGAGATGGCGCGGATCGAGGTCGTGGACGTCAATCCGGACGAGGAGATCCCCGAGGTCACCCTGGAGTGGCTGGAGCGGATCTACAGCGATCCCGGGCTGGAGCTGACGGCACCGGTGGACGTCTGGCGCGGCGTGCTGCCGGCCGGTCCGGCGGTCCGGGTGGTCCGCCAGGTGATCGGGGACGTCGACGAGTTCGGGGACGGCAAGCTGCTGCACAGCGTGGTCTACGCCGTGCGGCCGCCGCAGACCGACTTCGCCGTCGTGCTGTCGGTGACCTGGTCGGCGGTCCTGCTGGGCCGGGAACTGCTGGACATGTCCGACGCGCTGGCACAGACGCTGCAGGTGCTCCCGGCCCGCTGAGGCGGGTTCTCGTCGCCCGCCGTGCACGAACCCGTACACGGAGCACCGCGCACCAAGCCGCACAGGCAAGCACCGCGCACCAAGCCGCACAGACAACGGGAAGGGGGAGGTCTGATGGCCGACCACATCAAGATCAACACCGGGGAGCTCGCGAACATCGGCGACGCGCTGGGCCGGCTGGTCGATCAGTTCCAGAACTCGGGGAACATCGTCCATCACTTCGCCGGCGACCTCGGTTCGGGCCGCATGGCCGACACGCTGGACCAGTTCGCGACGAACTGGGACGTGCACAAGAAGAGCCTGCTGTCCAACCTGCAGCACCTGCAGAGTGCCGCGTCGGAGGGCGCGAAGAACTGGGACGGTCTGGATTCGGACCTGGCCAAGGCGCTGACCGATCCACCGAAGAAGGGCTGAGGGGCGTGGCGATCGACTGGGACCACGAGGTCTACAACTCCGGCGACAACATTCCCGGGGACCCGGGCCAGGTCACGGCGCTGGGCAAGAACTACCGCGACACCGCCGACGCGATCCGGCAGCAGGCGGCGAACCTGCGCAACCTGGTGAACGGCCAGGGCTGGGACTCCGACTCCGGCCGCGAGTTCCAGAACATGGTCGGCGACACCGCGGACAAGCTGGACAAGGCCTTCGGCCGCTACGACGCGGCGGCCGGCGCGCTGGGCACGGACCAGGGCTCGCTGGGCAACTGGGCCGGGTCGCTGGCGCACGCGCAGGACATGGCCAAGGCCGCGATCAACAAGGGCCGCGAGGCCCAGGCCAACAGCCGCAGCGCGCAGGGCCAGATCGACGCGCACACCCAGGCGCAGGCCAAGCAGCCCCCGCCGCCGCCCGGGACCCCGCCGCCGACCGGCCCGGACCCGGTGCTGACGAAGCTGAGCGGCCAGAAGGCCGGCTTCGACGGCGACATGGCGCAGGCCGAGAAGGACCTGCAGGCCGCCCGCGACTTCCGCGACAGCCAGGCGAACAAGTTCGCCGACGCCATCGTGAACGCCTACAACCACGACGGTCTCAAGGACGGGTTCTGGGACAAGGTCGGCGACATCGCCAGCGACGCCCTGCACGGCATCGAGGACTTCGCGCAGGTCGTCGGGCACTGGGCCGGCGCGATCGCCGGCATCCTCGGCGTGCTGGCGCTGGCGCTGAGCTGGGTACCGGTCGTCGGCGAACTGCTGGGCGCGGCGGCGATGATCGCCTCGGTGGTGGCGTTGGGCTGTGATGTGATCAACGCGCTGGACGGCCGGGGCACGTGGCTGGACGTCGGGATCGACGTCCTGGGCGTGCTGTCCGGCGGCGCGGGACGGCTGCTGGGGGATGTCGCGAAGGGCTCGAAGTTCTTCGAGATCTACAACGGTCTCAAGGGGGCCAGCGGCATGACCAAGGCCCTGCGCGCCGCCAAGGCGGGTGAGGCCGTCGGCATCACCGGGATGAAGGCCTCGAAGATGGCGAAGGCCGCCAAGGGGCTGATGGCGGAGCTGCCGGAGAGCGGGATGGGCCGCTACACCGAGATGGCCAAGGCCGCGGTCAACCCGAAGCTGTACGTGCAGGGCATGAAGGACGGTGCCGCCAACATCAAGGACCTGGGCGCCTGGGGCGCGGTCAAGGACGGCCTGGCGAAGTACCCGACCACGATGATGTCCGCCGGCGGCAAGGCCCGCTACATCGCGTGGGGTACCGTGCCGTTGGCCCTGGGCTGGGCGAACATGACCAATCTGACCACCCAGCCCGGGTGGAACGACAACAGCCCGGTCACCAATCTGGGCAACCACGACGGGCTGGCCTGGCTGAAGTCGAACACCCCGCTGGGCGCGAACGGCGTGCCCGGGGGTAACTTCTCATGGGTGTCCTCCGGCTGATATCGACCGTCTCGTTAGGAATGAGTGCATGAGCAGGGAGTTGAACCCGACCCGGCCGACGGCCACCACCGCCGAGGTCAGGCAGCGGCTGACGAACCTGGCCGGGGCCAAGCGTGACAGGCTTGAGGACTGGGGCTATCCGATCGCGAAGCTCGACGAGTGGGCCGCGCGCGGCGACGCCCAGGCCGACGAGGTGGACGCCCTGCTCGCCATCATCCTGAACCGCGCGAACTACACGCACGACGACGGCGACGTCGCGTCGGCCGAGAAGATCGGCAAGAAGTTCGGCGCCCGCATGACGGCACACGCCTACCTGGTGGGCCAGGGCAAGGCGGAGTCGGGTCCGTACCGCAACATCTACGGCGGCTACCGGCCGGGCCAGGAGCCCATGTCGAACAAGTCGCTGTGGCTGATCCTCGGCGGGGTGTTCCTGCTCATCATCATCGGCGGCGTGATCGTGGCCGCCGTGCGCTGATCCGGCTTTGCGGCGACGGCGACTACTGCCGTTCCCAGTGAAACGGCCCGGGACCGCGGCGAAAGCCGCGTCCCGGGCCGTAGCGTTTTCTGTTGTCTCAGCTCGCGTTCTGCCGGCTCCGGTGGGGAGCCGGCACTACTAGTTACTAGCCCAGGCTCTTCGTGTACCCCACGCAAGCGGCGTAGTCCGGCAGCAGGCCGCTGTCCTTCGCCTCCGCCAGCGACGGCGACTTCAGGTCCCGCTCCGACAGTTGCGGCGCTTCGGCGGGCCAGGCGATCCCGAGTTCCGCGTCCAGCGGGTGGACGCCGTGCTCGTGGCCGGGACTGTAGGTGGCCGAGCACAGGTAGGTCAGGGTCGCGTCGTCGGTGAGGGCGCAGAAGCCGTGGCCGAGGCCTTCGGCGATGTACACCGCCTTGCGGTTCTCGTCGTCGAGGCGGACGCCCTGCCACTGGCCGAAGGTCGGCGAGCCGACGCGGATGTCGACGATCACGTCCAGGACCGCGCCGCGGGTGCACATGATGTACTTCGCCTGGCCCGGCGGCACGTCGGCGAAGTGGATGCCGCGGACTACGCCTGCCGCCGACACGGACAGGTTGCCCTGCCTCAGGTCCAGGGGGTGGCCCACGGCCTCGGCCAGGTGGTCGAAGCGGTACCACTCGGTGAACAGGCCGCGGGGGTCGCCGTGGAGGCGGGGGGTGATCTCCCAGGCGCCTTCGATCGACAGGGGAGCGATGTCCATGCGGGGACGGTCCTTCGGGTTCAGGGGGACTGGTTGTTGCTAGAGCGTGTTTGAGAAGTCGGGCGGGGCGCGACGGCTGATCGGCGGCGCCTGGCGGCGCCGGACGACCAGCCACAGCCAACCAGGATGAGGCAGGCCGTCCGTCTTGCCATGCTTGCCGCTGAGCCGTCGCGCTCGACCTGCTCACTGGCTGCGGGACACTACCCACCCGACTTCTCAAACACGCCCTAGAGCGCGGTGTCGAGAAGGTGCAGCAGGTATTCGCCATAGCCGCTCTTGCGGAGGGGCTCGGCCAGGGCGGCCAGTTGGGCGTCGTTGATGAAGCCGGAGCGCCACGCGACTTCCTCGACGCAGCCGACCTTGTAGCCCTGCCGCTGTTCTATGACGCGGACGTATTCGGCGGCCTGCACGAGGGAGTCGAAGGTGCCGGTGTCGAGCCAGGCGGTGCCCCGCTCCAGGACCTGCACCTGCAGCTGGTCGCGGTTCAGGTACTCGACGTTGACGCCGGTGATCTCCAGCTCGCCGCGGGCGCTGGGCTTGAGGTTCTTGGCGATCTCCACGACCTGGTTGTCGTAGAAGTACAGGCCCGGGATGGCGAAGCGGGACTTGGGCTTCTCCGGCTTCTCCTCGATGGAGACCGCGCGGCCGGCGTCGTCGAATTCGACCACGCCGTACTCCTGCGGGTTGGCCACCTGGTAGGCGAAGACCACGCCGCCGGACGGCTGGGTCAGGGTGCGCAGCTGCCGGCCCAGGCCCGCGCCGTGGAAGATGTTGTCGCCGAGGACGAGGGCCACCGACTCGTCGCCGATGAACTCCTCGCCGAGGATGAAGGCCTGCGCCAGGCCGTCGGGGCGTTCCTGCGCGATGTACTTGAGGTCCAGGCCCCATTGGGAGCCGTCGCCGAGCAGCCGCTGGAACTGCGCCTGGTCCTCGGGCGTGGTGATGACGAGGATCTCGTAGATACCGCCCATCACCAGTGTGGACAACGGGTAGTACACCATCGGCTTGTCGAAGACGGGCATGAGCTGCTTGGAGACGCCTTTGGTGATCGGCCAGAGTCGTGAACCGGTCCCGCCGGCCAGGATGATACCGCGCATGCCGGGCAGTCTAGTCGGGTCCCCGGAGGCATCACCTAGGGTCCACCACCGGGGGAAGTATTCCCACGGGCCCGGTAGCATCGCGCAGGTGAGGATTCTAGTGACCGGCGGTGCCGGGTTCATCGGCTCAGAGTACGTCCGTCAGCTCCTGTCCCGTCCCGGCTCGCCGGATTCGGTGACGGTGCTTGACGCGCTGACCTATTCGGGGGTCGAGGCGAATCTGGAGCCGGTGCGCGACAACCCGGGCTTCAGCTTCCGGCACGGCGACATCCGCGACGCCGAGGTCGTCGACGAGGTGATGGCCGGGCACGACGCCGTCGTGCACTTCGCGGCCGAATCGCACGTGGACCGCTCGATCCTGGGCGCCGGGCCGTTCGTGACCACGAACGTCGTGGGCACGCAGGTGCTGCTGGACGCCGCGCGCAAGCACGGTGTCGGCCGCTTCGTGCACGTCTCCACCGACGAGGTCTACGGCTCCATCGACGAGGGCTCCTGGACCGAGGAGTGGCCGCTGGCGCCGAACTCGGCGTACTCGGCCTCCAAGGCCGGCTCGGACCTGCTGGTGCTGGCCTACCACCGCACGCACCAGATGGACGTGGTGGTCACGCGCTGCTCCAACAACTACGGGCACTACCAGTTCCCGGAGAAGATGATCCCGCTGTCGGTGACCAACCTGATCGACGGCGGCACCGTCGCGCTCTACGGCGACGGCGCCAACATCCGTGACTGGCTGCACGTCTCCGACCACTGCCGCGGCATCGACCTGGCGCTGCGCCGGGGCCGGGCCGGCGAGGTCTACAACATCGGCGGCGGCACCGAGATGACCAACAAGGACCTCGTGCAGCTGATGCTGGACGCGACCGGCACCGACTGGTCCTCGGTCCGCACCGTCGAGGACCGCAAGGGCCACGACCGCCGCTACTCGCTGTCGATCGAGAAGATCCGGCAGGAGCTCGGTTACGAGCCGCAGGTGCGCTTCGACGAGGGCATCGCGCAGACCATCGACTGGTACAAGAACAACCGCGCGTGGTGGGAGCCGCTGAAGGCGAAGGCGGGACTGGAGACCCCCGGAGGCGCGGCGAGATGAGCCGCCCGGTCGTGATCGTGCCGGGGCGCCAGGCGCCGCGGCGACGATGGCTGGTGACCGGCGCCGCCGGGATGCTCGGCACGGACCTGGTGGCGCTGCTGCGGGCCGACCCGGCCGCCGCCGTCACCGCGCTGACCCGGGCCGAGCTCGACGTCACCGACCCGGCGGCGGTCGCCGCCGCGGTGGCCGGCCACGACGTGGTGGTGAACACCGCGGCGTGGACCGACGTCGACGGCGCCGAGACGCACGAGGCCGAGGCCACCGCGGTCAACGGCGGCGCGGTCAGCACCCTGGCCGCGGCCTGCGCGGGGACTGGGGCCCGGTTCATCACGGTCTCGACCGACTACGTCTTCGACGGCAAGAGCGAGGAGCCCTACGGCGAGTACGCCGCGACCGACCCGATCAACGCCTACGGCCGCTCGAAGCTGGTCGGCGAGCAGGCCGTGCTCGCGGTGCTGCCGGAGACCGGCTACGTGGTCCGCACGGCCTGGCTCTACGGCGCGCAAGGCACCAACTTCGTGCGCACCATGCTGCGGCTGGCCGGCGAGCGGGAGACGCTGGACGTGGTCGACGACCAGGTCGGCCAGCCGACGTGGTCCGGCGCCCTGGCCGGACAGCTGATCGCGCTGGGGCAGGCCCAGGTCCCGGCCGGGGTCTACCACAGCACCTCCTCCGGCCAGACGAGCTGGTTCGGCCTGGCCCGCGCGGCGTTCGAGGAGGCGGGGCTGGACCCGGAGCGGGTGCGGCCGACGACCTCCGACAAGTTCGTCCGGCCCGCCGAGCGGCCGAAGTACAGCGTGCTCGGGCACCGGCGCTGGGCCGAGGCCGGGCTCCCCATGCTGGGGCACTGGCGGACGATGCTGGCGTCCAGCGGCGTGGCGGCGCCCTCGCGGGCGATCTGAGCACTGTGGCTGAACGGCTCTGCTGAGCCGCTCCGCAGTCTCGTGGTCCGGCGGGGGCCGGGCCACACCGGCTCGTTATGGCTCGTACCGGCTGGTGCCGGCCGGCCTCGGCTGGACCATTCGGCCGACCCGGAACCGGGCATCAGGCATCATCAGTCGGATAGTCGGACATAACGACCCCATGACCGACATGTATGACGGTGACGAGCGCGGACCCGGCAGGGCCGAGGAACTGCGCGACCGCGGCTCCGGCCACGGCGAGGGGTTCCGCGACCGCGAGTTCGACCGCGCCGACCGCGTCGACGTCGAGAATCCGCTCCGGATGCTCGGGCAGGCCGCGTGGCAGGCGCTGATGGTGCTGGGCCTCGCGGCGATCGCCATCGGCGTGTGCGCGGTGGTCTGGCCCGGCCGCACGCTGCTGGTGCTCGGCGTGCTGTTCGGGATCTACCTGCTGATCAGCGGGGTCATGGAGATCATCGCGGCGTTCGGCGACCACATCAGCGCCGGCATGCGGGTGCTGAACGTGATCGTCGGCGCGCTGTCCATCCTGCTGGGCCTGTTCTGCTTCCGGAACTCGCTGCGCAACTCGGTGCTGCTGCTCAGCCTGTGGATCGGCATCGGCTTCCTGATGTGGGGCATCGCCACCATCGCGACCAGCGCCTCGGCTCCGGCCGGGGTGGTGGGCCGGGGCTGGGGCCTGTTCGCCGGCTTCATGACCATGCTCGGCGGGATCATCGTCATCTCCTGGCCCATCGGCTCCATCTTCACCCTGGCGATCTTCACCGGGATCTGGCTGATCGCCATCGGGCTGGTCGAGGTGATCCACGCGTTCATGCTGCGGGGCACGGTGCGGAAGGTGACGGGAACCGGCTCAGGAAGACACGCGACGGTCTAGGTTCTCGCGGCGGTCCGGCACTCTCCTTCGCGACGGTCCAGGACTTTTCGCCGAACCGCGGTAGGCGCCCCACGATCGGAGTGGAGGCGCCTACAAACATATATCGTGCCGATTGGCATCGACTACCATCGAATCTCGTGCCCCTTCCCCGCGTCGCTCGCTCCCTGCTGAGCAGCTTGACCACCCCCGGTTCGCTGCTGGCGATCGGGCTCGGCGCGGCGACGGTGGGGGGCTCGCTGTGGATCGCGATAGCCAACCGTTCTCTGGACGTCGATTCCGCGAAGACCCTGCTTTCCTTTTATTTCCTCGTCGGCACGATCGGCACCGGCGTCCTCGCGGGCCTGGAACAGGAGATGACCCGCACCGTCGCGCGCACCCACGCGGCGGGCCGCTCGGTCGGAGCCGCCGTCCGCGGCCAGCTCCGGCAGGCCGCCGGGCTCGTCGCGGTGACCGGCGTGGTGCTGGTCGCGGCCTCGCCGGTGCTGCTCTCGCGCTGGCTCGGCCACAGCTGGACGCTGGAGGTGGCACTGGCCGCCGGGCTCGCCGCGACCTGGGCCGCGTTCCTGGTGCGTGGGGTGCTGGCCGGCTGCCAGGACTTCCGCTACTACAGCCTGACGCTGATCGTGCAGGGTGTCGCCACGATCGTGCCGAGCGCGATCCTGACCTCGTCCGGGCGCGGGCACCTGCTCGGGTACGCCTTCATCTTCGCGCTCGCGCCGCTGGTCGCCGCGGTGAGCGGGCTGGCTTCGCCGGCGCTGCGCCGATCCTGGCGGGCTGTCGGCGCTGTCGGCGCTGTCGGCGCTGTCGGTGCCGCCGGTCCGGCGGACGCCGCGGACGCCTCCGACGCCTCCGACGCCGGCTCGGCCCCGGCGCTCTCCGCCCCGGACGACGCCGAAGAGCCCGGCGGCAGCGCCCGCGAGAAGCTGATCCTCCTCACCCTGGCCACCCTGCTCAGCCAGCTGCTGATCAACGCGGTCCCGCTGATCATCAGCTCCCGTCTGGATTCCGGCCACGCCAAGTCGCTCGACTCCGCCATGGGTATGTCCCGGCTGGCGTTGCTGTGCCTCTTCCCGCTCCAGGCGCCGCTGCTGCCGATGCTCGCGGCCGCCGCCGTGCGCGGCGACTTCCGCGAGGTGCGGCGCAAGACCGGCTTCCTGGTCGCGGCCTGCCTCGGCACCGGTGCCGTCGGTGTGGTCGTCGTGGCCGCCGCCGGGCCGTGGCTGCTCCGGCACTACTTCGCGGCCACCGACCCGCTGTCCCACCTCTTCCTGTCCGCCCTGGCGCTGAGCACGGCGTTCCTGATGACCGCGTTCGTGCTGCAGTCCGCGCAGGTCGCGCTGAACCGGCACCGCGTGGTCTTCGCCGCGTGGCTGGCCGGGCTGGCCGCGATGGCGCTGGTCTTCGCGCTGCCGCTGTCGCCGCTGGCCGCCGCCGGATGGGCCGGGATCCTGGGCCCGCTGGCGGTGACCGTGATCGCGGCCGCCGATGTGATGTTTGTGACCCGCTCGCTGCCCACCGTGGACGGGCCCGACGCCGAGCCGGCGCCGGCCGTCCCGGCCCCGGTCGAGGCACCGCCGCCGGGGCCCGCGCATGACGCCGGCCAGGCCGCGCCCGTCGCCGAAGGAGTGCGCGGATGAGCACTATGCCCAGGCAGGCTGGCCGTCGGCGCCGCGATCCCGGAATGGAACCAGGTAGACTGCCCGGGTTCACCCATCGGGATCAGCCGACTACCGACGCGCCGGGGCGCGGCACTGCGCGCCATCACTCCGGAAAGCGCCATCACTCCGGGAGTGGATCCGCATGAAGCTGGCCATAATGACCGGTGTCGTGGCGCTCCTGCTGCTGGCACTGATCTTCGAGCTGCTCCGGCGCCGCCAGCTGCGGGAGAAGTACGCGGTGCTGTGGCTGGTCGTCGGGCTCGTCACGCTGCCCCTGGGCTTCATCCCCTCCTCCCTGGACAACGTCTCCAGCTGGCTGGGCGTGGCCAGCGGCGCCAGCCTGGTGCTGTTCCTGGCCGTGGTCTTCCTGCTGATCGTGTGCATCCACCTGAGCTGGGAGGCCTCCCGGCTGGAGGACGAGACCCGGTCGCTGGCCGAGGAGGTCGCGCTGATCCGGGCGGATCTGCGCGACATGAAGGACCGGCAGGCCGATCTGGAGGCCGAGCTCGAACAGGCCCGGACCAGCCGGGCCGGCGGTGCGGCGAACGGCGCCAACGGGCACCCGGTCGGGATCGTCACCCAACGGGACGGGAAGGCGGTCCTCGGTGAACGCTGACCACCGTGTCCTGATCATCATCCCGGCGTGGAACGAGGCCGCGTCGATAGCCGACGTCATCGCCGAGGTCCGCGACGAGCTCCCGGCCTACGACGTGCTCGTGGTCAACGACGGCTCCACCGACGACACCGAGCGCATGGCCCTGGACGCCGGCGCCCGCGTCGTCTCACTGCCCTACAACCTCGGCGTCGGCGGCGCGATGCGCCTGGGCTACCGCTACGCCGACGAGAACGACTACGACGTGGCGATCCAGCTCGACGCCGACGGCCAGCACGACCCGCGCTACGTCCCCAAGCTCATCGACGGCCTCGGCGAGGCCCGGCTGGTGCTCGGCGCGCGCTTCGCCGGCGAGGGCGACTACCAGGTGCGCGGACCGCGGCGCTGGGCCATGAGCCTGCTGTCCGGGGTCCTGTCCCGGATGGCCAAGACCCGGCTGGACGACACCACCTCGGGCTTCCGCGCCTGCGACCGCGAGATCATCAAGCTGTTCGCGCAGTGGTACCCGGTGGAGTACCTCGGCGACACCGTCGAGACCCTGGTCCGGGTCATCCGCCTGGGCCACCCGGTCGGCCAGGTGCCGGTGGCGATGCGGCCGCGCGCCGCCGGGACGCCCAGCAAGTCCCCGATCAAGGCGGCGGTCTACCTCGGGCGCGCCATGATCACCTTGCTGCTGGCGATCAACCGCCGCTGACCGGGCCCGCCCGACGCACCCGATTTCCGAGACCGTGAGGCAGCAGAAGTCCCCATGACCACCATCGACATCATGCTCCCGTACTACGGCGACGTGGCCCTGATGCAGACCGCGGTGCGCAGCGTCATCGCGCAGTCCGACCCGGACTGGCGGCTGACGGTCGTGGACGACGGCGAGGAGCCGGGCGTCCCGGAGTGGTTCGCGGCGCTCGACGACCCGCGCGTGTCCTATCAGCGCAACGAGCAGAACCTGGGCGCCACCGGCAACTACAAGAAGTGCCTGGGCCTGGTCGAGGCCGAGTACATGGTGATGATGGGCACCGACGACGTGATGCTGCCCGGGTACGTCGCCGAGATCCGCAGGATCGTCAAGGAGCACCCCGGGGTCGGCGTCATCCAGCCCGGCGTGCAGATCATCGACGGCGCCGGGCAGGTCGTGAACACCATCGCCGACCAGGCCAAGGCCCGCATCTACCTGCCGCGCTTCACCGGCACCCGGCTGATGGGCGGCGAGGAGTTGGCGGCGAGCCTGCTGCGCGGCTGCTGGTTCTACTTCCCGTCGCTGTGCTGGCGCTCCGCGGCGATCAAGGGCGCCAGCTTCCGCGACGACCTCGACATCATCCAGGACCTGGCGCTGGTCATCGACCTGATCGAGGCCGGCGAGACGATGGCGCTGTCCGACCAGGTGGTCTTCCAGTACCGGCGGCACGCGGCCAGCTACAGCGCCGCCGAGGCGATGGCCGGCAAGCGCTTCGCCGAGGCGCGGCGCTACTTCGTCGGCGCCTCCGCGCAGATGAACGCGCTGGGCTGGCCGAAGGCCGCCAAGGCGGCGCGCCGGTACACGTCCTCGCGGCTGCACGCCGTCACGCTGCTGCCGTCGGCGCTCAAGGCGCGGTCGGTCCCGGGCGTGAAGAACCTGACCCGGCACGCGTTCCTGCCGGCGCCCAGGCCCGGGCAGACGAGCGCGCGAGTGGAGCAGAAGCGATGACGGGGCCTGTGAAGGTCGCGGTTCTCGGCGGGACCGGATTCGTCGGCAGGGCCGTCAGCAGCGCCCTGATAGCGCGCGGCCACGAGGTGGTCGCCGTCGCGCGCACGCCGCGGCCGGCGGCCGAGGGCGCGTCGTTCGTGCCGCTGGACCTGGCGGCCGCGGGTCGGGACCGGCTCGCCGCGACGCTGGGCGCGCAGCGCGTGGGGGCCGTGGTGAACGCCGCCGGCGGCATGTGGGGCCTGACCGAGGCGCAGATGGCCGACGCCAACGTCACGGTGGTCGCGCACCTGCTGGCGGCGGTCGAGACGCTGCCCGCGCGGGTGCGGGTGGTGCAGCTGGGCAGCGTGCACGAGTACGGCCTGGCGCCGCTCGGCAAGTCGATGCCCGAGTCCTTCACGCCCGAACCCGTGACTGCGTACGGGAAACTGAAGCTGGAGTGCTCGAACCTGGTGCTCGACGCGGCGGCGCGGGGCGTCGCCGACGGCGTGGTGCTGCGAGTCGGGAACGTGGTCGGGGCGGGGCAGCCGGGGCACAGCCTGCTCGGCGTGGTGGCCGCGAAACTGCTGGAGGCGCGCAGCCGCGGGCAGGCGGAACTCACCCTCGGAGCGCTGGTCTCGCTGCGCGACTTCCTGGCGCTGACCGACGCGGCCGAGGCGGTGGCGGCCGCGGTCACCGCCCCCGGCGTGGCCGGCGAGGTGGTCAACATCGGCACCGGGCACGCGTACGACGCGCGCCGGCTCGTCACTATGCTGATCGACGCCAGCGGCGTGCCGACCACGCTGACCGAGGCCCCGGCGCCGGGGCCGGAGACCGACTGGCAGCAGATGGAGATCGAGAAGGCGGCTACGCTGCTCGGCTGGACGCCGCGGCGGTCCCTGGCCGACGCGATCGCGGACCTGTGGGCGGCGGCGGTCGCCGAGACGGACGCGGCGGTCGCCGAGACCGAAGTGGACACGGATCGATAGGCGTGGGGGAGCAGACGAGCGCGGTACCGGCTGCGGGCTCCGAGTCCGGCGCCGGCCCCAGGACCGCGTACCCTGGCGCCGACAACCCCGGCGGCGTCGGCGTGCCGACCCCGACCCCGACCCCGACTCCGACCCCGACGCCAGTCGCCTGAGAGGACACGTCGTGAGAATCGCCGCCATCGTGACGGCTTACCACCCGGACGAGCGCCTGCTCGCCGTGGTCGACTCCGTGCAGGAGTCCTGCGCCGAGATCGTGGTCGTGGACAACACGCCCGACGGGGCGCCCTCCACCGCGGACAAGATCGCGGCCGCCGCGACGCTCACGGTCCTGCGTCCCGGCGTGAACCGCGGCCTGGCGCACGCCCTGAACCTCGGCGTCTCCCGGCTGTCCCGCGGCACCGAGGCGGTGATCTTCCTGGACCAGGACTCGGTCCTGGACCCCGACGTCATCCCCGGCCTGGCAGAACACCTCACGGACCCCTCCATCGGCATCGCGACGCCGGCGCCCTGGGACGTGGTCCACGAACGCTTCTACGAGACCTTCTCCGGCCGCCACGAGGACGTCGCCGACCGCGCCATCTCCATCACTTCGGGCATGCTGATCCGCCGCACCCTCCTGGAGCGCGTCGGCGAATTCCGCGAGGACTTCTTCGTCGACTACGCCGACCTGGAGTACTCCCTCCGCGTCCGCCGCACCGGCGCCCGCATCGTCCAGGACAAGCGCCTGAAGCTCCCGCACTCCATCGGCGAACGCCGCACCCACGCCTTCCTCGGCATGCGCGTGGCGGTCACGCACAAGGCGCCCTGGCGCGACTACTGGCAGCTCCGCAACGGCCTGATCACCATCCGCGAGCAAGGCCGGTTCTCCCCGGCCTGGGCCGTGACCGCGGCCCTGTACCTGGGCCGTGCCGCCGTTCAGGCGGTGGCCTTCGAAGACGACCGCCGCGCCCACGCCGGCGCGGTACTGCGCGGCGCGCGCGACGCGGTGACGCGGAAGTACAGCCTGCGGTACCTGCCGCAGGGCGCCGAGCTGACGACGCGCGCGGACGGCAGGAAGCGACGGCGGGGGTAGGCGCGGGCCGGGCGGCTGCCGGACTTCGCCGGCGCAGCACGGTTGGTGAGCGCGGGTTCAAGCCCTGGCCGGCCTAAGCAGCGCCGATCGTGCGGGCCGAGGCGCAGCTAAATCTCGGCCCCCGGCGGCAAATACCGCTGACTGCTCCGCCCCCGAAGCCCATCCCGGAGCCCGCGCAGCATGGCCATCGCCCGCGGTCCTCGTGGCGCCTCGATGGCCGTCCGCAGCGCGAACCACCACACCAGATACAGCGCGGTGTTCCGGCTCCAGACCGGCGCGTCCTTGCGGTGCTCCCTGATCAGCACCGTGCCGTTGCGGGCGATCCAGTACAGCCGCCACGTCGGGTGCCGCGACGATGCCACCTGCACGCCGGCCAGCTTGTGCTGGTTCCGCTGTCCGAGGCTGTGCGCCAGCTTGTACCGCTTGTCGCGGAGCACGCGGTAGCCGGCGGCGCGTACCCGCAGGCAGAAGTCGTTGTCGACGTGGTCCACGAAGAACTCGCCGCGGAACGGCCCCACCTCGACCAGGACGTCGCGGCGGACCAGCATGCCGGAGGTGATGACCGCGTCGCGCTCGGCCACATCCGGGCCGTTCGCGGTGCCGGGCTCGTAGTAGCGGCCCTGCTCCTCGTCCCAGGGCGCGGGCGCGGCGATGCCGACGGTCGGGTCGGTCAGGTGCTCGGCGAGGCCGGTGACCAGGTCTTCACCGAGTACGGAGTCCTGATCCAGGAACAGCACCAGATCCGGGGCCTCCGCCGATTTCAGCTCGTCCAACCCCGCGTTCAGCGCCCCCGCCAACCCCCGGTTGCGCCCGTCGCGCAGCACCGTGACCGCGTCCCGATCACGCAGCGTGTCGCTCAGGAACGGCCCGTCACCCGGTGTGTTGTCCACCACGACCACCCGCGCGCAGCTCTTCAGCGCCGCCTCCACGACCGCGATCAGGCGCTCGTCGGGATGGAACGCGGTGGTGACCGCGGCGATGGTCGGCATCCGCCAATCGTAGACGAGACGTGACAACGTTCAGCAGCCGCTGAGGTAGCCTCGCGGGTTAGTAACATATGTTCTGTAGCACTTGGCGACGCGGCACTCTATGTGTTCCGCACAGGGGGGACTCACCCGTGTACGTAGCCGACCGTGTAGCGGTGGCCTCCCCGGCGTCCCTGGCGGCGCTGAAGCAGCGGACCGTCCTGTGGAAGCCGTGGAAGCCCATCGCGGCGGTCGTCGTCCTGGCGGCCACGGTCCTGCTGTCCCTGGAGCGCACGCCGGGGTTCGGGTCGACGGACACCATATGGGCCGAGGACGGCCGCCAGTTCTACGCGGGGACGTTGCAGCACAACTTCATCGACCTGCTCTTCACGCCCTACAACGGCTACCTGCACTTCGTCCCCCGCGTCCTCATCGAGGTCGTCAGGTTCTTCCCGCTGTCGTGGGCCGCCGCCGTCATCGCGACGATGGGCGCCCTGGTGGCGAGCGCCTGCGCACTGCTCGTCTACCGCGCCAGCAGCCGGCACCTGCCCTCGACCGCGTTGCGCGTCGCCGTGGCGGCCCCGGTGGCGCTGCCGTATGTGGGACAGCTGGAACTGGCCAACAACTTCGCCTGTCTGCACTTCCTGTTGCTCTACGTCTCGTTCTGGATGGTCATCTGGAACCCGGAGCACCGGCGTAACCAGATCCTCGCCGCGGTCGTGTTGTTCTGCACCATCGGCAGCGACCCGGTGGCGGGTGTGTTCCTGCCGCTGGCGCTCCTGCGGTGGTGGACCGTGCGCGGGCGGCGCGGCGCGCTTCCCGCGCTCGGCATGGGCGCCGGGATGCTGTTCCAGGGGATCGGTATTGTCTTCCGTCACGCGCTGGACAACCGGCCCATGAAGCCGCACTACGACCCCGTCTGGGCGGTTGAGCAGTTCTTCCAGACGGTGGCGGGGCAGGGGCTCTACACGGCCGATGTGAACGAGCGTCTCGGGCTCCCGGTGAACGTCCTGGACAAGCAGTACGTTGCCTGGGCCATCGCCGGCGTTGCCCTCGTGCTGGCGCTGCTGCGGATCACGGCGCCGAACTGGCCGCTGGTGCTCACGGCGCTCGCCCACAGCCTTCTGTTGTTCTGCGGGCTGGCTATGCAGGGCGGGAGCGCCGCACCCCGCTATGAGCTTCCGGCGATCTGCTTGTTCCTGGTCGCGGTAGCCGCACTTCTCGTGCCACGGAGAGACGCGGCTGTAGCCTCCCCGCGTATCGCGGTACCGAGATCCATTCCCGCGTTCGCTGTTCTAGGGCTGGTCGTACTGTGCGTATTCGGCGGTTATGGCCGGTCCAGCCACTGGCGCGCGGCCGGGCCCTCCTTCTCCGCGGAAGTCGCCAAGGCCGCCCAGACGTGTAGCAGCGCAGATGCCCATAGCGCGGTGATAACTGTGGCCCCGCTCTTCAGGCCGTGGGCTATGACTGTACCCTGTGACCTTGTGCGACATCGGGATGCGTTCTTCCAGCTGAGTCCGTGATGACCTTTGCGCGTGTGCGCTATAAGTACGCTGCTCACGTAGTGATCGGCATGTGCATAGTCACGTTCGGCGTGCTGCTGTATTCGTTGCGGGGGCTGGACTTCTACTACGACGAGTGGGATTTCGTCGACAAGGCCGAAGGCTGGCGCTTCAGCGACTATTTCGTCCCGCACCAGGAGCACTGGTCGACCGTGCCCATGGTGATCTACCGGGTGCTGATCGGGCTGAACGGCATGCACAGCTATCTCCCGTTCAGTGCGACGCTCTTGGCGCTGCACTGCGCGAACGCCTTCCTCCTGTTCTCGATCATCCGACGGCGCAGCGGCGACGCCTTGGGCATCGCGGCGGCGGCGGTCCTGCTGATGCTCGGGCGCGGCTCCGACGACTTCATCTGGGCGTTCCAGATCGGCTTCTCGTGCTCGGTGTTCTTCGGACTGATCGCGGTGCTGCTGGTGGACGCCGAGCGCCCCACGCGGCGAGCGCTGGCGGGCGGCTCGGCGGCGTTGGTGCTGTCCTTGGCGTCCTCCGGTGAGGGGTTGTTCTTCACCGGGGCGGTGGCCGTGCTGCTGGTCCTGCGTTCCGGCGCTGCGGACGGGGACGCGGACAGGGACGGCGCCGCGGACGGGGCTGGGGATGTGGCTGGGGACCTGGCAGGAACGCCGTGGTGGCGGCCCGCACGGTTCCGCGCAGCCGCGACGGTGCTGGCGGCACCGGTGGTCGCGTACGGGATCTGGTACCCGCTGTACGGCGCCAGCCACGCCGACATCGCCCGCTCGCCGCTGTCGCTGAAGGCCGCCTCCGGGTTGCTGTCGTTCGTTCCGACCGGTCTGGGCGCCGGCATGGCGGGACTGGCCGGCGCCGACTGGCAGAAGCGGTGGATCGGCTTCGCGGTGTTCGTGCTCTTGTTCGCCCTGGCCTGCCGTCGCGGGCGTCCCGCAGCGCTGGCGATCGCGCTCGGCGTCGGCGCGATCGCGCAGTTCAGCATGACCGGCCTGGTGCGCGCCCAGTTCGGCATCCAGATCGCCGGCGCCTCCCGGTACGTCTACATCGCAGCGGTATTCCTCCTGCCGATCGTGGCCGAGGCGCTGCGCGACATCCCGTGGCAGGCATGGTGGCGAGTGGCCGTGGCCGGGGCCGCCGTGGTCGCGTGCTGGGCCGGGATACTGTCGCTGAGCACCACGATCGAAGGCCGCGACCAGCAGTTCGCACGGCAGAAGGCGATGCTGCAGACAGTCTGGTACGACCGCAACGACCCCCGACTGGACCCCAAAGCCATCATCGACCCGGCCGACGCGCCGACGCTGACCGTCGGCTTGTACATCCGCACCCGCACAGAACTCGGCAGCCCGCTACCCGACCTGGACGCGAAGGGCCTGGCGGCGCTGAACGCGGACGCCGTCGCGGAGGCTAGGAAGAACGTGCTGCGGGGCGGGGCACAGAGCGGGTCTGAGGCGCTGGCGCGGTAGTTCGGCCCCGGCACCTGCCCGAGCCATTTCAAGCCCTTTCAGCGCGCTGTCAGAGCTCGGACCTGAACTCGGCTCCGGGGGACGCGGCCCGCCGCGATCTCGTCCTGCGTCTCAAGCGGAGGAGGACCAACTCAGAGGACCCCTCAGCTCAAGAAGCCGACGCGACCGCCGTGTCCCGGTCCCCGGTGTCGCTGTCCGGGGTGCCGGCCGCGCCAGAACCGTTCAGGTGCTGCGCCGTACCGTTGGTCACGCCGTTGGTCGTGCCGTTCGCGGTCACCGTGGGTGCTCCGGCGAGGGCCGGCACCTCAAGGGCGGCGGCTGCCATCGCTTGCGCGCTGTCCCCGGACGCGACCGGCGTCGGGTACGGCGCCCGGCTGGCGAGCATCACCAGAGCCGCCAGGCCCGCGCCGATCACGTACAGCAGTACCACGCCCGCGATGCTCCCCGGGGGCGACCAGGACGGGTGCAGTGTGAGGAGCGGGCCGCGGCTGCCCACCGCGTAGCGGCGGAGTGTCGTGGCGAACATCAGGAAGCCGAGGACCAGGGTCGAGACCGTCACCGGTACCGGCAGTCGGTTTGCCGCGCGGTCCAGCCAGCTCCAGCGGGGTTCGCGTTTGGCCAGGATCGCCGCGGCCAGCAGTGGCAGGCCGGCGGCTACGGCGAGGAGGTAGCGGCCCTGCCAGATGTAGCCGAGGGTCTGCGCCTGGCGGCCTTGCGCCACGACCGGGATGGCGACCACCGAGACGGCGAGCAGGACCAGGGCCGTGACCTCGCGGGGGCCGCCGACCAGGCAGGCGCCGACGAGGAGGGCCAGGACCGGGAGGTACCACAGGGAGGCCAGGTGGTACGGGGGCTGGACGTCCAGCCAGCCGAAGTAGCCGATCATCTGCCGCAGGTAGGCCGTGCTGTCGGCGAAGGTCTGGCGGGCCGCCACGGAGAAGGTCAGGTCCGGGTGGTTGGCCGCGGTGCTGCCCAGGACGCTGAAGCGCGCGGTCCAGGCGATCGAGCCCAGGCCCACCACGCCGACGATCGCGGTCCACAGCCACACCGCGCGCCGCCGCAGCGTGTCGCGCAGCGCCCCGCGCTGCCCGGCCAGGGCGGCGCAGACGATGATCACCAGGGCCCACGCCGGGCCGAGCTGCCGCACCGACACCAGCGCCAGCGCGGCCACGCCGACCCGGGAGAGCAGCCGGGGCACCAGCTCCGGGCGGGGGTCCGTCAGCAGGCTGAGGACCGCCATCCACAGCAGGATGGCCGAGGTGGCCTCCAGCGAGTTCGGGTTCACCGCGCCGTTGAGGAACAGCACCATCGGGGTCGCGGCGGCCAGCACCGCGGTCATCAGGTAGCGCCGCCGGCGGCTCCACTGGAAGGCGGTGACCACCGCGCTGGCCAGCATCGCCGAGCTCAGCGCGGCCGAGACCAGGCGCATGCCGTACATCCCCATCGGGCCGCCGGACAGCAGGCTCGGCCAGCCCACCGCGAGGTAGTACAGGGGATTGTTGGACCCGGCGGTGGTGCCGGCCAGTGCCGTGCCCGACTGCGCGGTCAGGACCTTCGCGCAGGAGGCCGGCATGTGCGGGTCGGCGTAGTAGCACTCGTGCAGGTTGGTCAGGAACGAGTACGCGGTCGGCAGCCGGTAGCCGGTCATCGGGAGCTGGGTCGTGCCCCCGTGGCCGTGCTCGGTGACCGTGATCGGCGTGCCGTGGAACTGGCCGCGGACCGTGGCGGCGGCCTTGACCATGTGCCAGGGCTCGTCCGGGACCGAGGTCAGGGGGGAGGCCAGGGCCCAGGCCGCGGCGAGCGCGAAGAAGGCCAGGAAGGCGGTGAGCCAGACGCGGCGCGCGGTCCAGGTGCCGGGCGCGATGCCCGCGGCCAGCCGATACCGCATCGGTCGTACTCCTTCATCCGTGTTCCGCCCCGCAACGAAACCGGCCGCTCCCCCGCTGGCCATGGGCGTGGCGTCCATGCTACCGACCCGTCCACGGATCGGACCTCGGAGCTTAGGAAATCCTTATGTACCGTTCACGGATTGTGACCGTTTCGACGTCCGATATCGGCCTGGAGCGTGCCGCATGGAGTACGAGGGTGAGCAATGCCACTACTCCGGCGACCCCGAGCAGCACCGCCGGGACCCCGGAACCCGGTGGCGTCCAGGCCCCGGAGAAGGGGTTCACCGACGAGGTCTGGTCGAACAGGAACACCAGGTTCGGGTGCAGGCTGTGGAAGCCGTGCTGGAACCGGACCATGGTGATCCACAGCGCCACGGCCTGCGTTGGGATCAGGACCCATGCGGCCCAGCGCATCAGCGTCGCCTGCCGGCCGACGGACACCAGACCCCGGTCGGCCAGCACGAACCCGGCCAGGATCGGCGCCCCGACCAGCATCGGCAGCGCGTAGCGGCCCTGCGAGAACCACCAGCCGGTGGCCGCGGCCTGCAGGTCCGCGCCGACCAGGAACAGGTAGGCGCCGGCCACGATCGCGGTCAGCTGGATCAGCACCCGCACACCGGCCCGGCGCGCGGCCGTGAGTAGCAGCGCTCCGACCGCCGCGAACCAGGCCAGGACCAGCGGCAGCGGGATCGCGACGTCCCCGAAGGAGGTCAGCCCGACCAGGCCGTTGGTGTACATCGGGACCCGGTGCGTCAGTTCCTTTATCCAGAGCTTCACACCCTGCGGAATCGCGTTCGTGGTCTGCCCGCTCTTGGGGATGCCCGCCTGCGTCGACAGCAGTATCCAGGCCGCGCCGACGACGACCCCGATCACCACGACGGCCGACCACAGCAGCACCGAGCGCCGCCGGGCCAGCTCGCGCAGCCGGTCCTTGGAGGCCCCGAACGCGACCACCACCAGGGCGCCCAGCAGCCAGCCGATGCCCAGTTCCCGCAGCACCGCCAGGGTCGCGGCGGAGACGCCGAACAGCGCGAGCGTCCACCGGGAGTCGTCGCGGGCCAGGAAGACCGCGATCAGCGAGGTCCACACCGCGACCGCGGCGGCGATCTCCGGACCGGCCGGGTTCACCGCGCCGGTCAGGTTCACCGCGACCGGCGTCACCGCCAGCAGCACCCCCCCGAGCACCAGCGGCCCGCGGCCGCGGGCCAGCCGGGCCGCGACGGCCACCGCGCCGCCGAGCAGTGCGCTGGTCAGCAGGCAGGTCAGCAGCCGGGCGGCGATGACGCCGCGGTAGTTGGGGAAGAGCTTCACCGGCCAGCCGGTGACCGCGTAGTAGATCGGGTTGTAGTTCGCCGCGCCGCTGGTGGTGACCACCATGCGGTGCTCGTCGCCGGGCGCGGGGGCCGACACGCAGGCCGCGGTGACATTGAGCTTCCAGCGCATGCACGCCTGCGGGTCCTGATCCGCGATGCCGGTCGGGACCAGGCTCTTGGGTACCGTGATCTGCGCGTCGACCCGCGCGGCGATCTGTCCGTCGAGCACGCCGTAAGCGCGCACGACGTGACGGAACTCATCCGCGGATCCGTCGTACGGCATCGCCAGGGACCACGCGGCCCCCAGCAGGAAGAAGCCGACGAACGCCAGCAGGAAGGCCTTCGCCCCGGTCGTGCGCGGTCTAAAGCGCAGGACGGCGCGGGACGGGGCGGATGGCATCCCGCCAGTTTAGGGCCGTTCATCGTACGGATCGACCGCTTGTGCGTGGTGATGCCGGAGTGGTCACCATACCTCCGGGCGCATCGTTGCCAAACCGTTACGCTGCGCTGATCTTCGCCGGCGGCGGCGATCAGTGCCTGCTCAGTGCCCGCTCACTCAGTGCCCGCCCAGCGTCTGCTCAGTGCCCGTTCCTGGTGCTGTTGGTGTTCCGGCCCGCGTCCTTGCCCGAGTCCTTGGCGGGCAGCAGGGCGAAGCCGGCCAGCCGCCGCAGGCTCGCCACGTCCCCGCGCTTGGCCGCCGAGGGCACCAGCGTGGCCGCGTGCAGCCGCGAGGCCAGGTGCCGGCGCCCGGCGCGGGCCGCGCGGTGCCAGCCCAGCGCCTCCATCCGGGCCGCCTCGGCCATGAAGAAGCTGCGCTCCTCGCGGAACCGCTTGCCGTCCACGGCCTGCGCCGAGGACTCGCTGGCCGGGTGCCGCCGGTACCGGAAACACACGTGGTCGGAGACCGCGAGCTTCTCGCCAGCCTTGACCAGGCTCAGCGTCACGTTCAGGTCCTGCACGATGGTGAACGCCGGGTCGAAGCCGACCTTCTTGATCGCCTCGGTGCGCCAGCAGATCGACGGGAAGTACATCCAGTTGGCGCGCAGCAGCGAGGCGGCGAGCTCCTCGCCGCCCATGATCTGCACGCCGCCGGCCTTGGGGGCGAACACACTGCGCTTCATCCGGTCTGCCAGCGGCTCGTGGACCGCGCCGTGGTCGTCGATCACCTCGACGCCGGGCTGCACCATGGCCACCTCGGGGTGCGCCGCGTACAGCCCGAGCACGGTGGCGACGTAGTCCGGGGCCATCTCGTCGTCGCAGCCGATCATCGTCACCAGGCCGGCGTCAGCGGCGTCCAGGCACTTCTGGAAGTTCACGGTGATGCCGAGATTGTGCTCGTTGCGCTCGTAGCGCACCCGCGGGTCGCGGGCCCCGAGTTCGGCGAACCACTCCGGGACGCCGGGCTCCCGGCCGTCGTCCACGACCGTCAGCCGCCACGGCGCGTCGGTCTGCGCCAGCACGCTGCGCACCGCCCCCTGCATCATCTGCACGTCGCCGTAGTACGGCATGACGATGTCGAGCAGGGGAGGCCGGCCGTCGTACTCGGTCATGGGTTCCTCACTCACGCACGGTCGGTCCCCGCCTACGGTGAGCCTGACGGGTTCGGGGAACCGGCAGAGCCTGCGGCACTCGCGGCACCGGCGGCACCCGTCGCACCGGCGGCACCCGACGAGCGGCGCGCCTGCCAGGCGGCCCAGGCCGAGTCCACCATCGCGGCCAGGTCGTGCTCGGCGTGCCAGCCGAGCTCGGCGGCGATCCGGTCGGCGGCGGCCACCACGCTCGGGGCGTCGCCGGGCCGGCGGGCGGCGGCCTCTGGAGTGGTGTCCAGGCCGGTCGCGGCGGCCACCGCGGTCAGGACTTCGAGCACTGAGACGCCGGCGCCGCGGCCGACGTTCAGGGTCAGCGCGGCCTGCGGGTCCCCGGCCAGCCGGCGGGCGGCCGCGGCGTGCGCGGTGGCCAGGTCGGCGACGTGGATGTAGTCCCGGACACAGGTGCCGTCCGGGGTCGGGTAGTCGGTGCCGAAGACCAGCGGCGGCCGGCCGGCGTCCAGCCGGGCGAACACCATCGGGATCAGGTTGAACGCGCCCTGGTCGCCCAGCGCCGGCTCGGCGGCGCCGGCCACGTTGAAGTAGCGCAGGTTCGCGAACGCCAGCCCGCGGGCCAGGCCCTGCGCCCGCACCATCCACTCGCCGGCCAGCTTGGTCTGGCCGTAGGGGCTCAGCGGCCGGCAGTCGACGTCCTCGCGGACCAGCCCCTCCTGCTCCGGCATGCCGTAGACGGCGGCCGAGGAGGAGAAGACCAGGCGCCGCACGTCGGCGGCGGCCATCGCGTCCAACAGGGACCTGACCCCCTCGACGTTCTCGCGGTAGTAGAAGGTGGGCTCGGCCACCGACTCGTCGACCCGCTTCTTGCCGGCCATGTGCACCACGCCGGCGACGTCGTGCTCGCGCAGGACTTCGGTGAGCAGCTCGCCGTCCAGCACGCTGCCGGCGATCAGCGGGACGTCGTCCGGGACCCGCTCCTTGGCGCCGGTCGACAGGTCGTCGAACACCACCACGGGCAGGCCCTCGGCGCGCAGCGCGCGCACGACGTGCGCGCCGATGTACCCGGCGCCGCCCGTGACGAGCCAGGTCACGACTGCCGTCCGGAGCCGGCCGGAACCGGCTGCGCGACCTCGGTGACGGTCTCGGCGACGACCTCGGAGTCTGCTTCGGCGACGGTCTCGGTGTCGGCGGTGCTGGCAGAGCCCGTGGACACGGCGCCGCCGGCGGTCTCGACCGCCGCGAGGGCGTCCGACTCCCGGCGCGGCGCGGGCACCACGGCGTTGCTCAGCGCCACCGAGCGCGCCAGGTCGGTGAACCGGCGCTCCAGGGTGCGGAAGCGCAGGAAGGTGTTGGCGGCGAAGAACGCCACGACCACCACGAGCAGGTACAGCACCAGGTCCGCGCCACGGCCGACGCCGAGCTTGTGCGCGATCCAGTTGACATCCTGCGGCCGCAGGATCGCGTAGATCCCGCCGAATATGAACAGCACGAACCCTATGCGCTTGACCGCCTGGGTCCGCACGGTGTGCGCGCGCTGCGTGAACAGGGCGAACAGCGCGAGCGCCATGATCACGAGGACGATTTGGATGGCGAGCATGGTCTTCAGGCCCCTCGCTGCCGCACGGACAGGTCGAACAGTATGTTGACGCCGTTGATCAGTGACTGTCCCTTGGACTTGGAGTAGTCCGTGTAGACGACGATCACCGGTACTTCCTTGACCCGCAAGTCGGAGGACGCCAGAAAGGTGACGATCTCCGAGGCGTGGGCCATGCCGTTCATGGTGATGCGCAACTGGGCCGCGGCCTTGCGGTTCATCACGCGCAGACCGTTGTGCGCGTCGGTCAGCTTCAGCTTGCGCGAGGTGCGGCTGAGGGTGACCACGGTACGCAGCACCACCCGCTTGATCATCGGGACTTCCTCGGTGCCGGTCAGGAACCGGGAGCCGAGCACCACGTCCGCCTCGCCGGACTTGGCCACCCGCACCATCGTCAGCGCGTCCTCGACCCGGTGCTGTCCGTCGGCGTCGAAGGTCACCACGTACTCCGCACCCTGGCTGAGCGCGTAGCGGATACCGGTCTGCAGCGCCGCGCCCTGGCCCAGGTTCACCGGGTGCTGCACCAGGTGCGCTCCGGCGGCCAGCGCCTGTTCGGCGGAGGCGTCACGACTTCCGTCGTCGACGCAGACTATGTTCGGGAACGTCTTCCGGGTCTCCTCGACCACGCCGCCGATGACGGTGCCCTCGTTGTAGACCGGGATGACGATCCAAGTGTCGTCAAGACTTTCCATGTTCCCACCCACTCGCGCCAGTATGGGCGGCCAGCATACCGTGCGCCTGGCCCTCCGCTTGGGTAGAGACCGCCAGGTCGGCGCGCACGGGCCGCCTGCTCCGGAGAATCAGCGCCATGGCGCCGGCGGTGACGATCGAGCCCACCGCGTAGGCCAGTTCCACCCGGGTGGTGACGCCGCCGGGACCGAAGGTGACGGCGGCCAGCGCCGCCGTGCCGATGATCCAGGCGTACAACTGCTCCCGGTGCCGGTTCTCGGCGGTGAGCGCCTGTCCCAGCACCATGGCCTGCATGTAGAACAGCGAGCCGACGGACAGCCAGGCGAAGTCGGTCACGCCGATCTCGTTGGCCATGCCGAACAGCGTGCGCACCGACCAGGGGCCGATCACCACGCAGCCCAGCGCGCTGCCCAGGCCAAGCACCACCACGATGCCGGTGCTGCGCCGCACCAGCGCCTTGAACCCGGCGGTGTCGCCGGCCGCGGCCGCGGTGGCCAGGCCCGGCAGCAGCGCGGACTGCAGCGCGCCGAAGACGAACAGCGGCACCCGGGCCAGCACCAGCGCCGCCAGCAGCGCGCTGACCAGCGTCACCTGGGCCGGGGCCAGCAGCTTGACGTTGATCACCGCGATGTTCAGCACCACCTGGGACAGCAGCATCGAGCCGACCAGCAGGCCCAGGCCGCGGGTGATGGCCGGCCAGGGCAGGTTCCCGCCGGGAGTCAGGGCCCTGCGGACCCGCGGGGTCAGCAGCGCCACCGCGGCCAGCGGGGCGATGGTGAGGATCAGGCTGAACCAGATCGCCGACTTCACGCCGGCGGCGGCGAAGGCCGCGGCCAGCGCGATGCGCAGCGCGCCGTCCACCCACATCAGCCGTCCGAAGTCGGCGAACTGCCCGTGTCCGGCCAGCACGCCGCGCCACACCGCGGTGAAGACCAGCCCGCCGAAGGCGCCGGCCAGCGCGGCCACCATGCCGTACTGGCCGTCGAACAGCTTGTGCGCCAGCAGCGGCGCGAGCACCACCAGCAGCAGGCAGAGCACGCCGAGCAGGGCCGCGCTGAGCACCGCGCCGCGCCGCAGGACCGCCGCGGTGCCCCGGCCGTGTTCGACCTCTGAGGCGATGATGCGGCCCATCTCCTGCTCGATCGGCATCGAGATGCTGTAGCCGACGGAGAACGTCAGCGTCCACAGCACCGACACCGCCGACTTCGCGTTCGGGGACAGTACGTGGCCGGCCAGCGCCAGGTGGATGTAGGAGGCCAGGCCCAGCACCGCGGTCCCGAGGCCGAGGCGCAGCGCCCCTGGCGGGACCAGGCCGGCCAGTCGTGAGCCGATACCGGAGGACATGCACTTGCTCCATTTCGTACCGTCGGGGGTACGGCGGCGGTGTCAGCCGGAGGTCGGCTGACTCCGAGAAGTATTCGGATGTCGATGCGCCGGACGGGCCGCCGCCGCCCCGTCCGGCTCCGGCGTCACTTCTTGCCGATCAGGCGGCCGAGGCGGTAGGAGGTGCCCCAGACGGTGGTGCGCCACAGGGCCTCGGCGACTATAGCGGTGCTCATCTTCGACGCGCCGAGCTCGCGCTCGACGAAGGTGATCGGGACCTCGACGACCTTCAGACCGGCCCGGACGGCCCGCCAGGCCAGGTCGACCTGGAAGGTGTAGCCGGCGCTGGCCACCGTGTCCAGATCGATCTTCACCAGCGGCTCGCGGCGGAACAGGCGGTAGCCGCCGGTCGCGTCGGCCAGCTTCATGCCGGTGACCAGGCGAACCCAGGTGTTGCCGCTCTTGGACAGCAGTTCGCGGTGCTTGGGCCAGCCCACGGTCTTGCCGCCGGAGACGTAGCGCGATCCCAGGACCAGGTCGGCGTCCTGTTCGACCAGCGCGGCCAGCAGCGCGGGGAAGTCCTCGGGGCGGTGCGAGCCGTCGGCGTCCATCTCGCAGATGACGTCGTACTCGTGCTCGATCCCCCAGGCGAACCCGGCCAGGTAGGCCTTGCCCAGGCCCTCCTTGCCGGCCCGGTGCAGGACCTTGACCCGCTCGTCCTTCTCGGCCAGCGCGTCGGCCAGCTTGCCGGTGCCGTCGGGGGAGTTGTCGTCGGCCACCAGCACGTGCACGTCGGCGTTCGCCGCGTGTACCCGCGTGATGATCTTTTCGAGGTTCTCGGCCTCGTTGTAGGTAGGGATGATCACCAGGACGCTCAGGTCCTTGGCGGCGTTCTCCACGTCGGATTCGTTCTTTCTGCTCTGGTCGGGGACGGCTGCCGGGACCGCCGCACCGGCCGGCGCCGGACGCAGCCGGGCCGTCGCGACGGCGGTGACCACGGCGAGCACCGAGGCGAAGATCGACAGGTTCATGTGCTTCGAGGTGTCTATGCCGTCGCCATAGGCGGCGACACCGAACTGCAGCAGGCCCACGGAGAACAGGAACAGCGTCATCCAGGCGAACATCTTGCGTTCCCCGGAGGCGCGGTCCCGGCGCCGGGCCAGGAGCCGGACCGCCACCGCGGCCGGCAGCAGCCAGAGCAGCAGCAGCGGGATCAGCCCGGCGTGGCTGAACAGCCGCAGGACACTGGTGACCGGCGTGAAGCGCTTGTCCACCGCGTTCGCGCTGTGTCCGGTGTCGTAGTTGCCCAGCGGGATGGCCTGCTTGGAGTGCTTTATCCAGCAGCTTCCGGTGTAGGTCGGCCGCGTGTAGAAGAACGAGTCCGCGGCGTTGTTGGCGACCCGGACCGCGCGGTCGGGGTGCAGCAGCAGGAACTTGACCCAGTTGCTGGTGTTCAGCGCCTTGTCCAGGCCGGGGTCGGCGGCCTTGGCCCGGGCCACGTACTTGTCGCCGCCGGTGCTCGACTGGAAGTTGCCGGTGTCCTGCACGCTCGGTAGGAACGGCGGGCACCACGCGGTGTGCCCGACCTGCGTGCTGTAGTAGTCCGGGATGCCCAGGGCTTTCATGTCGGCCTTGGGGTTCGGGCTCACGTACAGCAGCTCGTTGAAGACGAAGTCAGCCTTGGTCTGCAAGGTGAAGTGCGGATCCTGCTTGGGCGTGAGTGCCACCGAGGTCCCGGCCAGCAGCAGGGCCAGGCCGACCGGGATCACCCGAGACCCGATCCGGCCGGACAGCCGTCGCACCGGTATGGGGAACGCGGCGAGCAGCACCATCATCGGCACCACCAGGACGATCATCTGCGCCTTGGAGGTGATCAGGAACAGTCCGGAGCCGAAACCCAGGATCGCCCCGGCCCACCTGGCCCGGCCGCCGCGGAACAGCAGCACCAGGGCCGACAGCGCGAACAGCAGGCCGATGACCGCCGAGATCTCGCTCAACGGCGAGGCGGCGAAGTCGATGAAGCTGGCGTCGCCGATCACCGCGAGCAGCGCGGCGATCAGCAGGTAGCGGAACCGGCGGCGGGAGCGCAGCACCGCGAACAGCAGACCCAGCGCGGCCCCGATGAACACGCAGGCCACAGCGCCCAGCACCCGCAGGTCCAACGCGGTGTGGTCGATCCCCAACCACTTGGTCAGGTACCGCCCGATGTTCATCAGGATCAGCTGGCTGGAGTTGTACGCGGGCTGCGGCAGGTCGATGTTCGTGATGGTGCCGCCGTAAGGGGTCTTCGAACAGTTCCAGGTCGAAGCCGGCTTTATCACGTACCTGAAGTTGACCCACATCCGCATCTCGGAGGAGCTGCCGGTGGAGTACAGGCTCAGATGGCACAGCAGGCGGCTGCCGTCGTAGTTGTCCGCGACGCCGACCGGCGTCGGGAACATCAGCCGCAGGAACAACAGGGTGGCCGAGCTGAAGGCCACCGCCACCGGCTCCAGGAACCGGCGGGACATCACGGCCGGTATTCGTCGAGGTACGGCGCGCGGCAAGGCCTGCCCGGTCACCCGGCCGCCGGCCTCCTGGCTGGTAGTGGACAAGGGAACCTCTTCGTGGCCTGCGCTGATCGCTTTGGCGAGCTGGAACTTGCGGTGGGGCGGCGCACGGTCAGTGAGGGGCAGGAGTGCGCGGGACCAGACTCTACCCGGTTGGTGTGGAGGATCATCCCACGGTCTGTATTGGTCGTGCACCAATGACCGTACCGCCGTGACCGGCCGGTGACGGTTCGGGGCCGACGGAGCGTCTCAGACGCGTGCCATCGCCCCGACACCGACTCGGACCGTGCCGATCAGAACGCGCTGTTCAGATCGTGCCGTTCTCGACCGCGGCGACGATCCACGGGATCACCTCGTCCAGCATCTCCTCCAGCGAGGTGGTCGCCTCGAAGCCGAGGATGTCCTTCGCCTTCTCCGTCGAGGGCACGCGGCGCTGCACGTCGTACTCGAACGGGTCGTCCGAGACCAGGGTCAGCGGGACGCCCGGGCCCTTGATCTTCGTCCAGATCGCCTCGGCCAGCTGCTTCACCGAGTGCCCGGCCGGGGTGGACAGGTTGAAGTCGTCGTTCAGCGCGGCCGGGTGCGACATCGCGGTCACGATGCCGCGCGCCAGGTCGCCGCCGTAGGTGTAGTGGCGCACCTGCTCGCCGGTGCCCAGGATGTGCAGCGGGTCCTGGCCCTTGACGATCTTCTGCACCAGGTCCGGCACCACGTGGCTCATCGCCAGCTTCACGTTGCCGGACAGGATCTCCTCGTCACCCAGCGCGCGGGACTCGCCGATGCCGACGCAGTTGAACGGCCGGACGATCGTGTAGGGCAGCTTGTACTGGTCCCAGGAGGCGCGCGCGAAGTACTCCACGGCCAGCTTCTGGAAGCCGTAGGAGGACAGCGGCGGCGGCACGCGGCGCTCGGAGCCCTCGACCGACGGCCACTCCTGCGCCGACTCGAAGACCATCGAGGACGACATGTACGTGACCTTCTTCAGCCGGCCCTTGCCGCCGTCGTGCGCCTTGATCGCGGCGTCGCAGGACGAGGCCATGATGCGCTCGTTGGTGGCCAGCAGGTCGTACGCGTAGGTGTGGAAGTACGAGATGCCGCCGATCAGCGCCGCGCCGGCGATGAACTGGTCGCAGTCGGCGAGCAGCTTGACCATCAGATCGGTGTCGCGGACGTCGCCCTCGTGGAACTCGTAGTCCGGGTGCTCGTCGTAGGACTTGGTGATCTTGCCGTACTTGGAGTAGTTGTCGATCCCGACGACCTTGTAGCCGCGCGAGAGCAGCTCCTCGACGACGTAGCCGCCGATGAAGCCGGCGGAGCCGGAGACGAGGACTTTCTCAGACATGGTTTCGCTTTCTGCTTCTGCCGGTTCAGGCCTGGGCCCGGCGGTTCAGGTCTTGGGCTGAATCAGCTCTTTGGCTGTGTCAGCTCTCGGGCTGTGTCAGCTCTTGGGCTGTGTCAGCTTTTGGTTCTCGAACGGAGCTGCTCGACACTCAACGGCGGCCCGAAGGCGAACCGGTACCAGCGCAGGTACTTCGGCAGCCACTTGCGCAGATGGAAGTGGGAGTCGCCCTCGGTGCGGTCCAGCCAGATGGTCGGGATCTCGGCGACCGGGCGGCGCAGCCGGCGGGCCTTGGCGGCCAGCTCGATCCCGATCTCGAAGCCGTCGCGGGAGTCGATGCCGACCTCCCGGACGAAGTCGGTGGAGTAGGCCTTGAAGGAGTTGGTCGCGTCGCGCGTCCCGACCCGGGCGAACCAGGCCAGCGAGCGGCCGGCGGTCTGCGACATCAGGCCTTTGAGAAGCGGTCCGCCGACCTGCTGGCCGCCGGCCATGTAGCGGGAGGCGGCGGCCACCGCCACGCCGCGCTCCACCAGCCGGGCCAGATCGTCGATCTGCCGCGGGTCGTCGCAGCCGTCGGCCATGGTGACCACCACGGCCGGGCTCAGCGCCTGGTCGATGCCGAACCGGATGGCGTTGGCCGGGCCGCGTCCGTAGGTGTTGAGCAACGGCTTGAGCCGGGGCTCGGCGACGGCGTACTTCTCTATCACCGGCATGGTGGTGTCCTCGGCGCTGTCCACCACCACCAGCACCTCGCACGGCAGCTGGACGGACTCGAAGAGCCGGTCCAGCACCGGGACCACGCCCTCGCCCTCGTTGTAGGCCGGGATGATCACCGAGACCTTCGGCCGGGTCGGGTCGGTCGGCGCGTCCGCACCGGTCGGGGCGCTCATACCCGCACCCCGTCACCCAGGATGTTCCAGATGTCCGCCACCGGCACCGTGGCCTTCAGGCCCCGGTATTCGGGGTGCGGTGCGCCGACGATGAGCAGGTCGGCCTTCTCCAGCACCTCGTCCAGGCCGACCAGCGAGGCGTCGGTGGTGACGAGCGGGTCGGTGCACAGCACCTCGGCGGCCTTGAACTTCAGGATCCGCTTGAGCTTGTAGGACAGCGAGGAGCGGGTGTCGTCCGAGCCGCCCTTGAAGGCCATGCCTAGGATCCCGACCGTCATGTTCTTGAGGTCGTACTGCGAGTCCAGTCGATCCACGACGTACAGCGGCAAGCCCTCATTCGTGGTCATCGCCGCGTAACCGAGCGTGAAGTTGTTGTTGTGGAACGCCGCGAGCTGCATGGCGTCCTTGAACAGGCACGGCCCGGCGGCGAAACCGGCGCCGGGCATGTCGGCGGCGCGCGGGTAGTCCTGCGTCAAGCCCTGCCGGATGCGCTCGAAGTCCAGGCCGCGGTCGTTGGCCATCATGTAGAACTGGTTCACCGCGGCGAACTTGATGTAGCGCCAGGTGTTGGTGAACAGCTTGGCCAGCTCGGCTTCTTCCGGGCTCAGGTGCACGATCTTCTCGGTGAGCCGGCGGAACAGCGCCTCCGCACGCTGCTGCGCCCGCTCGGTGCGGCCGGAGACGATCTGCGGCAGCTCGAACAGCTCGGTCATGGCCTTGCCCTCGGCGATGCGCTCGGGGCAGAAGGCCACGTCCACATCCACGCCGAGCCGCGCGATCATCCGCTCCACGAGCTCGGTGACCCCGGGGTACACGGTGGAGCGCAGGACGAGTATCTGCCCGTCGCGCAGGAACGGCGCGCACGTCTCCAGCGCCCGCGGGATCGCGGTCTGGTCCGGGTTCAGGTGCTCGTCCACCGGCGTGCCGATGACCACGATCACGTGCTCGCAGCCGGCCACCACCGCCGGATCGGTCGAGGCGGACAGCCGCCCGGCGGCCACCACGCGCTCGATGACCGGCGCGGCCCCGGGCTCGTCGAACGGCAGCCGCGCGGAGTTGACCGCGTCCACGGCCTCCGCGCTGACGTCGTACACCACCACCGAGGCGCCCCGGTCGGCGAGTGCGATCGCCAGCGGCAGGCCGACGTGCCCGCCGCCACCGATGACCACGGCGTCGTGGGCGAAGCCGTTGTGTGCGGTTTCGGGCATTGGTTCCCCTGTTGTGCTGCGTCAGGTGACAAGTCGGTCGGCCCACAATATGACATCGGTCCGGATGCCGGGCGGGTTGGGCGCCAGGCCGTGACCAGTCCGCAACCGGCGGTGCGGGTCCCGGCTCGGGACGGCCGGGGTGCTGTCCGGCGTCGGCCCTTGAAAACCTTTGTCCTTGTTCGGTGATTCTCCTGGCAACCGTCTACTATATGCTCACGCTGGTCCCCGACGGGTGTTGTCCACGGGGCCCGGAACCGCGTCGAGCCGGCTCCCGGCCTCAGCGCCGGTACGACGGCGGTCGCCGAGCTCTACCCCTGTCCCGACGTGGTGACAAGGTGCTGAGCTGTCAACCCGATAATGATGAGAAGTGGGCTCCGACCAGTACAACTGCATTGCCGCTGACCTCTAGTACCATTTCGCCTCGAACAAGGGGAGCGGGTCCGAGAGCTGAGGTGGGGTGAATGGGCTCCGACGGGGACGTGCGGGCTCAGGAGCCCGTCGACGGGCCACCGGTGACGATCCCGGCGCAGGCCTCGACTCTTCCGCTGTCGCAGATACGGACCGCCCCGTGACTTGCGGTGATCGAGTCGGTCCAGGGCACCAGGACTGCTCGCGCCGGACCACCCGGCACCATGTTCCAGCAGTAGGGATCGGTCGATGAGCACGGACACCTCGACAGCCGAGGGTGAGCAGGCCCTCGCTCCGCACCGGGTGCGGCCGGCTCGTGCGACCAGGATCGCCGCCGTCCCGCCCCTGCGGACTCCGGCTCTTTCGCCAGCGCCCGCAGGCCGGCGTTCTCGTTGTTCTCCGCGCCCACGACCCCGGCTTCCGGTCGAGATCATCAGGGGGCTGTCATGACTCTGGATACGGGGGGCCGGCGCGAGCCAGAGGCCCTGGAAAGACAAGGAAGAAGTATGGAGAACGGTGGCGCCGACAAGGCCACGATCGACATAGCCCTGCCCTACTACGGCGACGTCGCCCTGATGCAGGCGGCGGTGTCCAGCGTCCGCGCCCAGACGGACCCGCGCTGGCGGCTCTACGTCGTGGACGACGGCAAGGAGCCCGGGGTGCCCGAGTGGTTCGCCGGGCTCGACGATCCGCGGATCAGCTACGAGCGCAACGAGGTGAACCTCGGCATAACCGCCAACTACCTGAAGTGCCTGGCGATGGCCGAGGCGGAGCGGGTGACCATCCTCGGCTGTGACGACGTCCTGCTCCCGGAGTACGTCGCGACGATCCACCGGCTGCACGCGCAGCACCCGGGCGCGGACATGATCCAGCCCGGTGTCGAGATCATCGACGGCGACGGTACGTCGGTGGATCCGTTCGTGGACCGGATGAAGCGGCGGATGTTCGCCCCGGAGCTGCGGGGTACGAGGGTGATGGGCGGCGAGGAGCTGGCCACCACTTTGCTGCGGGGGAACTGGACCTACTTCCCGTCCATCAGCTGGCGGACCGAGGCGATCCGCGCCGCCGGCTTCGACGCGCGCTTCGTCGTCACCCAGGACCTGGACGCCATGGTGCGCCTCATCGCGTCCGGGGGCGAGATGGTCGTCGACGACACCGTGGTGTTCCAATACCGGCGCCACGCCTCCAGCGCTTCCTCGACCCAGGCGGTCAGCGGGAAGCGGTTCGCCGAGGAGCGGGCGTTCTTCGAGAGCGCCGCCGCGAGGATGACCGAGCTGGGCTGGGAGAAGGCTGCTAAGGCCGCACGGCGCCATGTATCGTCACGGGTCTACGCGCTCACCATGGTCCCGGCAGCCGTCAAGCACGGCGACACCACCGGTGTCCGCACTCTCGCGCGCCACGTACTCGGTTAAGTAGGGGATGACCACAATGACCACGACACAGCGGGATGCTGACCGGCCACTGACTGTAGCCGTCCTGGGCGGCACCGGGTTCATGGGCCGCGCGATATCCCGGGCGCTGATCGAGGCGGGGCATCCGGTCCTGTCGATCGCGCGGAACCGTCCGGCCGGGTCCTCCGAAACCGGCTTCGTGTCCCTGGACCTCACCGAGGTCGACAGCGCCGAGCTGGCCCGGGTGTTCGCCGAACACCGGGTCGGCACCGTGGTGAACGCGGCCGGCGGCATGTGGGGCCTGACCGACGAGCAGATGGTGACGGCGAACGTCACGCTCGTGGAGAACACGGTCGCGGCGATGGCGTCGCTGCCCTGGCAGGCCCGCCTGATCCAGCTCGGCAGTGTGCACGAGTACGGCTTGGTGCCGATCGGCACGAGCATCGCCGAGTCCGCCGCGACCATGCCGTCGACCGCCTACGGCAAGCTCAAGGTCGAGGCCACGAACGTGATCCTGGCGGCGGTCCGCGACGGGCTGATCGACGGCCTCGTCCTGCGCCTGGGCAACGTCGTGGGCCCCGGCCAGCCGCATCACAGCCTCCTGGGCGTCATCGCGGACAAGCTCGACGCCGCTGCGGCCGCCGGCCGCCCGGCGGCCCTGACGCTCGCGCCGCTGGCCGCCAAGCGCGACTTCTTCGACCTCGGCGACGCCGCCGACGCGGTCCTGGCCGCGGTGAGCGCGCAGGCCAACGGACTCGTGGTGAACATAGGCAGCGGGAGCGCGTCCAGCGCCCGCGAAGTGGTCGAGCTCCTCATCAAGGTGAGCGGTGTGCCCACCGAGATCGAGAACACCACCGGGACCGACGGGGGAACGGACGATCTGGAATGGCAACAGCTCGCGGTCGGCGTGGCGTTCGACGTGCTCGGCTGGGCGCCGAAGCAGGATCTGAGCGGCGCGGTGGAGTCGCTGTGGGCGGCCCGCTCTCCAGATCGCACCGACTCCCGGTGATCGACGACACGGTACCGGTGACGGTTCCCGTCGTCACCTCGTCGGCGGTCACCTCGTCGCCGGCCTCCGGGCGTTCTCGGATGCAGCTCTCGGTTCCCGTCGTCGCCGAGATCGGTGTGGCTCTGTCCACGCCCGTCCTGTTCGTCTTCACCTGTCGGAGCATCGATGTCAATCCGCTGGACCCGATAGGCAAGGTCAGCGGGCTGGCCGCGCTGCAGTTCCGGTTCGCGGGGTTCGCGGTCGTACTGCTCGTGGCGCTGGTCGTGGCGGCGCGGTCGCGGCGGCCCGGCGTGGCCGCGCTCGTCCCCCGCCTGGCGTGCGGTGGCGTGGCCGGACTGGTGTCGGGCCTCCTGGCCGGCGGCGTCGTCGTGGCGCTGCACGGGACGTCTTGGGGCTTCCTGGCGGATCGCGGTGACGCCGGCCAGTTCATCAAGTGGGCCCAGGACGTGCTGGACGGCCACTCGCTGCCGCGCAACTACCCGCCCCTGCAGGCGTACACCATCGCCGGGATCTCCCAGCTGACCGGCCAACCGCCCGGCTACGCCATGAAGACCTTCGAGATCGCCGGCGCGGCGATCTTCTGCCCTTGCGCCTATCTCAGCTGGCGTCTGGTCCTGACCCCGCTGTGGGCGCTGCTCATCGGGGTCACCGCCGCCCTGCCGATGTACGACTCCCGGCCGGTCGCCGACCTGGTGCTCGTCGTCCTCGTGCCGGTGCTGATCAAGTTCGTCGAGGTCCTGCGCGGCGCGCCGGACCGTTCCACGCGCTCGCTGGTCCTCGCCGGTGTCGGCTTCGGTCTCGGTATCGGGTTCCTCTTCGAGGTCTACTACGGCTGGTACGTGTGGTCCGCGCCCGGCGTCGTACTGGCCTGCGCCTTCGTCGTCCCCTGGGGCCGGCCTGCGGCGCGCAGAGCGGCCGCGGTGCTGCTCGGGTCGACCGCCGCGACGTTCTGCGCCGTCACCGCGTACAACCTGCTGCCGCTGCTCACCGGCGACAGCAAGGTGAAGGACACCTACTTCTACTTCGACATCTACACTCAGCCCGCCTACTTCACCCACTGGTTCGGTGATCGGCCACCCACCACCCTCGGTATGTGGCCGCAGGTCGGTGACCTCGGCGGAGTCGACCTGTTCACGATTCTGCTCTTCGTCGGATTCGCCGCGGCTCTGGCGCTGGGCCGGGGCCGGTCGCCGATCGTCGTGGTCAGCCTGCTGGTCGGCAGCGCGTGGCTGGTCCGGTTCTACATCGCGCAGCAGATGTTCCACACCCAGTCGGTGCAGTTCTATCCGAGAACGAACTACCAGCTGCTCTACGGCATGCTCCTGATGACCGGCTTCGCCCTCATGTACGGAGCCCGGCACGTCCGCACCGCCCTCGCGGGGCGGATGTACCGGCGCGACGTCGCGTTCAACGGTCCCGCCTTGGCGAGCGTGCTGACCGGGACCATGTTCCTGTTCGCCTCGATCGGCGGAGCGACCATGGCCACCTTCATGCCGAAGAACGACAAATCCGCGGGTACCCTGGCCTATGCCGCCCAGACGATCCGGAAGCTCGACGGACGTTGTCCCTACTTCGCGGTTCCACCCGCCAACGAGCCGCTCGTACTCCGAGTCAAGGTCCGTACCGACCACGACCCGAGCTGTGTACCGCGAAACGACCCGACACCATGGTGGAAATAGCGGCGCGGTGATCGCGCATCCGTCCCCGACCGAGATCATCGAACCGGACAAGGAAAGTACTCATGCTGTCTAGAGCGATCGCCTCCCGAGGGAGGCTTTCGGAACTGTTCAAAGGACGTGACAACAGCGTCGGGTTCCTGCGGCTCTGCATGGCGCTGGCGGTGGTGGTGTCCCACGCCAGTCCGGTCGGATTCGGCCACCCCGACCCCGGGACCGGGCGTTTCGGCGGTCAGATCAACCTCGGGCGCATGTCGGTCTACGGCTTCTTCATCGTCTCCGGCTTTCTGATCACGCGCAGTGGGGCGCGCCTGGGGATCTTCCGTTATCTGTGGGCTCGGCTTCTCCGGATCCTCCCGGGCCTGTGGGGATGTGTGATCGTCACGGCGTTCGTCATCGCGCCGCTGCTTTACCTGCACCAGAACCGGGGGCCGCTCTCGGGCTTCTGGCACGCGCCAGGGGACGGACCGTGGGCCTACGTACAGGCCAACGGGTGGACCGGGTTCCGCCAGTTCGACGTGTCGGGCATCCTGGGCCACGCGAGCAAGGCCCACCGGGTGCACGACCCCGGGTTCGACGGAGCGCTCTGGTCGTTGGCGTACGAGATGACGTGCTACCTCATCATCGGGGTGCTGGCTGTCACCGGCGTGCTGAAGGCCGCACCGAAGTTCGTGATGGCGATCGCGATCGGGCTGTGGATCTACATCTTCGACGACCTGATGCAGTCGCCGACGTGGAAGGCGCCGCAGAACCTCGACGGGTTCAACATCTACATCCCGATCGTGAGCCGTTACATAGGCAACTTGAGCAGCCCTTACCTTGTCTATCTCGGATTCGCGTTCGCTCTGGGGGCGGTGTTCCAGCTCTACGCCGACCGGATCCCGGTCAGCGACACCCTCGGGGTCCTGTCGGCCGTGGTGTTCGTCGCCACGCTGTTCCTGGGCGGCTGGTTCGCCTTCGGTGTGCCGGCGATGTGCTACCTCGTGTTCTGGCTCGCGGTACGGCTTCCTCGCCCGTTCCGGGCGGTGGGACGCAAGAACGACGTCTCGTACGGCATCTACATCTACGGGTTCGTCGTCGAGCAGACGCTGTGCGTCCTCGACTACAACAACCGCTACGGCTACGTGGCGTTCGTCTTCACGGCGATCGCGGGGACGTTCGTCCTCGCGGCCATTTCCTGGTTCGTGGTGGAGAAGCAGTTCCTCCGGCTCAAGGACTGGAATCCTCCGCTGTCGAAGCTGCCGGGGTACTCCCGGGGGCGCAGGGGGATCTCCAGAACGAGCGTCCCCGCGCCACGGCAGGACGTTCCGGCGACGGTTCCCGCCGGCTCCGCGGGACAGTGAGGACCGTCGACAGTGACGACAATCGAAGAAACCGGCCAGGAAGCCCTGCGCACCCGCGGCGGAACGCGGTCGCGGCGCGCTCAGGGCGGCCGGGGCGGTTCGTGGGCGGCTGACCGGGCGACGGCCGTGTTGCGCAGCGTCTGGTTGGGACCCGCCGTTCTGATGCTGTTGCTGGGCCTGTGGAGGATCAACCGGGTAGAGCTCTGGCAGGACGAGCTGGTCAGTCTCGACGTCGCGCACAGGTCCAGGACGCAGATCTTGGACCTGACCCAGAAGGTCGACGGAGTCCACACCTTCTACTACCTGTTCCTGCACTACTGGGTCTCGGTGTTCGGGGACTCTCTGCTGGCACTGCGCGCACCGGCGGTCCTCGCGATGACAGGGGCGGCGATCTGCGTCGCGCTGACGGGCCGCCGCCTGTTCGGGCCGCAGGCGGGCGTGGCGGGAGGCCTGCTGTTCGCGCTGGTGCCGACCATGCCGCGGTACGCGCAGGAGGCCCGGTCGTACGCGTTCATCGTCTTCGCCTCCGCGCTCGCGACGCTGCTGTTCTTCCGCGTCCTGGAGTCCCCGACCTGGCGCCGCTGGATCCCCTACTGCCTGGCGGCGTCCCTGCTCGGCGTGGTCCACGTCATCGCCATGACGCTGGTCGCCGGGCACGCGGTCGTGCTCCTCGCGTCCTGCTGCCGTGAGATCGGCGTCTTCGGGCTGCTGGATTCGGTGAAGCGGCCCGGGAGCGATGACGGTCCCAGGGAGCGGACGCGTCTTTCCGCGCCCTGGCGGATCAGCCGGGTGCGTTGGCTGGTGCTGGGCTTCGCGGCGTCGATGGTCCTCGCGCTGGCCGCCGCCTGGCCGGTGATCTCGCTCGGCCGCAAGCAGTCCGGCCAGCAGATCTCGTGGATTCCCAAGCTGAACGGCTGGGGCGACGTCTACCAGGTCTGGCAGCAGACCGTGGCCTCGGTGCTGTTCTCCGCGCTGCTCCTGGTGGCCGCCGGGATCGGATTGGTGTTCGCCCGGCGACAGGCCGTGAAGATGGCGATCATCGTGCTCCTGCCGATGGTGATCGTCTGGGAGGCGTCGCAGGGTTCGGTGACCTACTTCTTCCCGAAGTACCTGATGTTCACCATCCCCGCGTGGGCGGTGCTGGCCGGGGCCGGCCTGGCCGCGTCGCGCAAGCTCTTCGTCCTGGCCCCGGCACTGGCCCTCGCGGCGGCGGCAGCCGTCCCGGGCCAGATAGCGATGCATCAGCCGCTGTCGCACATGTGGTACTCCTACCCCTCGGCACCGGTGCTCGCCCCGCTCGACTACCAAGGCGCGGCGGACGTCATCGCGCACGGATACCAGCCGGGGGACGCCGTCGTGTACGCCCGGAATCCCTGGTGGTGGATGGACGACGTCGGCGTGAAGTACTACCTGCCCGGCAGCCTCCAGCCCCGAGACGTGTTCCTGGAACACACAGCCGCTCAGAACAACCAGCTCTTCAGCACCGAATGCGACCCGAAGTCCTGCCTCGGCACCTCGCCGCGCCTGTGGATCGTCACGGTCGGCGGCCACCAGAACCCGGTCACGGCGCTGCCCGGGGATCAGGCGGCGGCGATCGGGAAGAGCTACCGGCTCACTTCGGTGACCTCGGTGCCGGGGATGACGGTCGGGCTGGTCACTCGGATCGGGTGACGCTGGGGCGGGCTCCCATCGGGGCCCGCCCGCGACCCGCGCCGTATCCGGGTTGTATCCGTGGAAACCGGGCCCCACCGGTGACAATCCCGCGCCGCCGGGGTACGGTCGCATCTACGGCCGAGCGGATCCGCCCCGGCCGCCTTTCCAACTCGGATCGTCCGGCACGTTCCTGCCGGTTGAAAGGGAGTACAACAATGGCTGGTGTCGTCTATCAGGACGCGTCCTGCGTCTACCCGGGTGCTGAGCGCCCCGCGGTCGACAAGCTGAACCTGGACATCGCGGACGGTGAGTTCCTCGTCCTCGTCGGTCCTTCCGGCTGTGGCAAGTCCACCTCGCTGCGCATGCTCGCCGGTCTGGAGGAAGTGTCCTCCGGCGGTATCTTCATCGGTGACCGCGACGTCACGCACCTTCCGCCGAAGGACCGGGACATCGCGATGGTGTTCCAGAACTACGCTCTGTACCCGCACATGACCGTCGCGGAGAACATGGGCTTCGCGCTGAAGATCGCGAAGGTCGACAAGGCCACCATCGCCAAGCGCGTGGAAGAGGCCGCGAAGCTGCTGGAGCTCACCGAGTACCTGGGCCGCAAGCCCAAGGCGCTGTCCGGCGGCCAGCGCCAGCGCGTCGCCATGGGCCGCGCGATCGTCCGCGAGCCCAAGGTCTTCCTCATGGACGAGCCGCTGTCCAACCTGGACGCCAAGCTGCGTGTGCAGACCCGTACCCAGATCGCCTCGCTGCAGCGCCGCCTGGGCATCACCACCGTCTATGTCACCCACGACCAGGTCGAGGCCATGACCATGGGCGACCGCGTGGCGGTGCTGAAGGACGGCCTGCTCCAGCAGTGCGACACCCCGCGTGCGATGTACGAGAAGCCCGCGAACGTCTTCGTGGCCGGCTTCATCGGCTCCCCGGCGATGAACCTCGTCGAGGTCCCGATCGTCGACGGCGGCGTGAAGTTCGACGGTCTGACCGTCCCGGTCTCGCGGGACGCGCTGGCCGTGGCCACCGGCGGCGGCGCGAAGACGCTGACCGTGGGCGTGCGTCCGGAGTCCTTCGACTTCGTCGGCGACGCCGACGGCGCCATCGCCATCACCGTGCACCTGGTCGAGGAGCTCGGCGCGGACGCGTTCGCGTACTGCGCGGCGCACGTCGGCGACCAGGACGTGGACCTGATCGTCCGGGTGGACGCCCGTGCCGTGCCGATGAAGGGCGATACCCTTTACGTCAAGCCGCGCGGAAGCGAGACGCACCTGTTCTCCGCGTCCTCCGGGGAGCGCATCGAAGCGTGATCAGCTGAGAATCCCGGGGGTTGGTCCCGGGGCTCATGGAGCGCGGATACCATGCCTTGCAACCAAGGCGAGGTATCCGCGCATCACTGTGATGGGGGCGGTGGCGCTCGCGCCTCGGACCCGCCCGTGACTGTCAGGAGTTTTCTGGGATGAGTGCGGACACCGTCGTTACGCAGAGGCAGGAGGCGGAGACGCGTCGGCGTCGCAGCTTCGGCCTCGAACGGTTCCAGGGGCTGGGCACCTGGATCCTGACCCGCCAGATATTCGGGGTCTCAGCCGGGGTCCTGCTGCTGGTGCTGCCGGTGTTCATCCTGTCGATGGCGATGCAGCTGGTCACCCGCCAGGGCTGGAACCACCCGCCGGACAGTCGCTACTACCTGTCGATGATGGCCAAGGACATGGGCCACAACTGGCTCGACTCGGTCAAGCAGGACCGCTCGGTCTCCTCCTGGCACGTCGCGCCGTACTTCTTCGCCGACAACGACCCGACCTGGCAGCTGGTCCGCTCCCGGGTGCTCTACCCGGTGCTGTCGATCCCGTTCGTGTGGCTGTGGGGCCTGTCCGGCGGCTCGATGGCGATCCCGGTGCTCGGCGACATCCTGTTCCTGTGGGCCACCGCGGCCGTCGTGCAGCGCCTGTACGGCCCGGCCGTCACGGTGATCGTGGTCGGCGCGTTCAGCACGGTGGGGCCGATCTTCGGCTTCGCCTGGGCCGGCACCGACACCCTGGGCATGGGACTGGCCGCGGTGATCGTGGCCCTGCTGCCCATCAACCGCACGATCGGCAAGGCCCACCTGGCATGGCTGGGCTCGGCCACGTTGTTCATCGCGCTGGACCGGCAGGTCGGCGTCCTGGCCCCGGCGATGGCCGGCGCCGGCTGGCTGTGGGAGCTGATCCGGACCCGGCAGTGGCGCAACCGGTGGCTGGGCTCGTTCGTGGTGACCAGCGTGGTGATGGTCGCCCAGGAGCTGTTCGTGCTCGTCTTCACCAAGTCGAGCCCGACCACGGTGAGCCACGGTACGACCACGACGTTCGGCTTCATCAGGCTGTTCATCCACAACCTGAAGCTGGTGACGCAGGAAGCCGTCACCTACATGTGGCACCAGGAGCACATCCTGTTCGCCCTGCTGGTCGCCGCCGGCATCGGCATGGTGGTGCGCTTCAAGTCCGACGCCGCCGCGGTCTTCCTCGGCGCGGCCGCCTCGACCTACGTGATCACCGCCAGCGTCGGTTTCTCAAGCTTCATGCGCTACGAGATGATCATGTTCCCGGCGGGCGCCGTCGCGGCCGGCTCGCTGGTGCAGCTGATGCTCGGCCAGTTCCAGCCGGCTCAGGCGAAGGCCGCCGCACCGGTCCTGGAAGCCGCAGCCGCCGACGAGGACTCGGCCGAGGAACCGGCACAGCCGCTGCCCGGCCGTCGCGCCCCCCGTCGCGGTGCCCTGGGCCTGGGCTTGGGCGCGGGGCTGGCCGGCACCGCCGTCGGCCGCTTCCTCGGCCTGGACCGCCCGAGCATCGACCGCTGGAAGCCGCAGGTGCTGTTCAGCGCCGCGGTCGTGGTCGTGATCGCCGCCGTCTCGATCCCGGGCTCCTGGCCGAGTACCCCGGCTGCCCCGCCGTCGCCCTCGTACGTCGCCGCCCAGGGCGGCACGCAGTACGCGATGACCCCGCTGGCCAAGCCGCCGGCGCAGACCACCCTGTTCTGGGCCTTCAACCAGGCCACCGACGTCGCCAACGGCCACGGCCTGCCCGACGGCTCCTTCGACTGGGTCCACGCCACCCGCTACCGCCCCCTGAAGCCGGCGGATCCGGGCTGGAGCACCCGCGGCAAGGACGGCACCACGGTCTTCCAGATCAACTCGATAGGCAACGACGAGCCCTCGGCCATAGCCTTCGGCAACGCCGTGACCCTGAACCGCACCGTGGACAAGAGCACGATCAAGATCCTGAGCCGCCAGGTCAGCGAATACGGCGAAGACGTGGTCTTCACGGTGAAGGACAAGTTCGGCGTGGAACACCGGGGCACGGCGACCACCCTGTACCCGATCTGGGAGGCGAACGCCCCCGGCGAGGTGACCGCACTGGTCTGGGACGCCTCCTGACCTGATCGCCCCCGCGGGCCCGTCACGCTTCGGCGTGGCGGGCCCGCGGTTTTTGGTGGCCAGCGCCGCCTAGGTCTCAAAACCATCTCGCAGGCAACGCGATCCCCCCTCTCAACCCTTCTGTCTATGACAGCGCGTTGCGCCAGCGTCCCGGCGACGGGGCTCACGGGAGACATGGGGCCGGGAGATGGTCGGACGTCGTCAGGTGATGGGCTACGGCATCGCGGCGGGGGCGCTCGCGGCCGTCGGGATCGGTGAAGCCCTCGGGTCGCGGTCGGTGGCGCATGGGACGGGTCCGGATACTGGTGCGGTGGACGGATCTCTGACTCATGTCGCCGGCGACGTTCCGGTGCAGGCCTTCGACACGGCGCCGGCACGCGGTGTGCTGGAGCGGCTGCTGACCGCCGGCCACGCCGGCCAGATCGAGCTCCGAGCAGTCTCGCCGGCTGCCAACGCCGCCAACGCCGCCGACCACTACCGCATCCGCTCCTCAGCCCTCTCCAACGCCCTCTCCGGCCCCGCCGCCCGCACCTCGCCCGCCACCGCGGTCACCATCGAAGGCACCACCACCTCCGCCCTCCTGGCCGGCGCCGCCCACTACCTCAAATACACCGCCGACGTCACCGTCTCCCTCCCCGGCGACAGCCTCTCGCAGCTCTCCCCACTCCTCCCGGCCCCGAGCGCGGACCTCTCCGCCTCCGCCACAGTCAGGCACCGCTTCGCCCTGAACGACACCGAGAACGGCTACGCCGGCGCCTACCGCACCTGGCCCGAATGGGAGCGCACCCTCGATGTCCTGGCCCTCCACGGCTTCACCGAAGTCCTCGTCGCCGCCGGCCAGGACGAGGTCTACCGCCGCGTCTTCACAGAGTTCGGATACGCCCCCGCCGACGTCGACGCCTGGATCCCGGCCGCCTCCCACCAACCCTGGTGGCTGCTCGGGAACCTGCAGGCCGTCGACGCCCCCGAGGACCCCGCGGTCCGCCAGGCCGGCGTCGCGGTGATCCAGCGGGTCGTGGCCCGGCTGCACGAGCTCGGGATGACGCCCGTACTCCCCGGCTACCTCGGCCAAGTCCCGCCCGGCTTCGCCGAGCGCGACGCCGAGCGCAACTCCGGAGCCCAAGCCCGCGTCCTCCCGCAAGGCGTCTGGGACGGCTACCAGCGCCCCGACTGGCTCGACCCCCGCGACCCGCACTTCGCCCGCGTCGCAGAGTCCTTCTACCGGCACCAGGCCGACCTCTACGGCCCCACCACCGCCTACAAGATGGACCTCCTGCACGAGGGCGGCAGCAGCGCCGGCGTGCCCATGGGCGACGCCGCGGTAGCGGTGATGACCGCCCTGCAGACCGCCCACCCCGGCGCGACGTGGGTCATGCTCGGCTGGGAGGGCAACCCGCGGCGCGACGTCCTCGACGCCCTGCGCACCTGTGGCTCGGCCGTCTGCGCGCGCGGCAAGGTACTGATCGTCGACGGCTGCTCCGACAAGTTCGCCGCCTTCGACCGCGAAGACGACTGGGGCGGCACCGCCTACGCCTTCGGCACCATCACCAACTTCGGCGGCCGCTCACTGCTCGGCGCCAACGCCGCGACGTGGACCGAACGCTTCGCGAAAGCCTTGGCGGCAAAGGGATCGGCGCTGTCCGGCATCGCCTGGATGCCCGAGGCCTCCGGCCACGACCCGGCGGCCTTCGAGCTGTTCGCCGAGCTCGCCTGGCGGCCCGACGCCTTCGACCTCACCGACTGGTTCGGCCGGTACGCCGGTCGCCGTTACGGCAAGGTGGACGCCGCCGCGACGAAGGCCTGGCAGGCGTTCGCGCAGACCGCCTACTCGCTTCCGCCCGGCGCCTACAGCCAAGCCCAGGACAGCCTCTTCAGCGCCTGGCCGGACCTGTCCGCGGTCACGGCGGCGCCCGGCGGCCCGGACATGCGCTACGACGGCGCGGCATTCGAGCAGGCCGTCTTCACGCTCCTGCAAGCCGATCCAGCGCTGCGAACCGTCGACGCCTACCGCTACGACGTCGTCGACTTCACTCGGCAGGCGCTGTCGAACCACGCCCGTGTGCTCCTGCCGAAGATCAAGGCGGCATACGACGCTCGCGACCTGGCCGCCTGGCACACCCACACCGCCCGATGGCTGCGAGCGATGACGCTGCTGGACTCCCTGCTCGCTACCGACAAGCGCTTCCTGCTCGGCACCTGGCTCGGAGCCGGCGGCTACGAAGCCCGCTCCCTGATCACCACCTGGGGCGGCCGCGGCCCGGCCGCCCTGCTGCGTAACTACGGCGCCCGCGAGCTGTCCGGCCTGGTCGCGGACGTCTACCTGCCGCGCTGGCGCAAGCAGTTCGCGGCGCTGGAGCGGGTGCTCACCGGGGCCGCGGAGCAAGCGGCGGAGATCGACTGGTTCGCGCTCGACGACGCCTGGGCGCGCGGCGCCGGGGGGTACCCGACCGAGCCGAACGGCGACCCGTTCGCCGTCGCAAACGCCGTCGTGTCCCTCCTCTCCCTGCCCTGACCTGCGAATACCTGCCCTGAGCAGGGCCGCAGATGACTATTGACGGTCCATCAGATTCGGCATACGGTCCGTTCGGACCAGCGGACCGTGCGTTTGTTCCGGCAAACGCTGCCGAACGTGGAGGCGTGAGGATGAAGCTCGACCTGCTCTACGAGATCGACGTGCCCAAGCCCTGGGCCAAGCCCCACCCCTACGGCCAGCGCGAGGCCGAGCAGCGCGCGTACCGTGAGGCGATCGAGCAGATCAAGCTCGGCGACAAGCTCGGCTTCCACACCACCTGGCACGTCGAGCACCACTTCCGCGAGGGCCGCTCGCACTCGCCGGCGCCCGAGGTGATCATCGGCGCGCTGTCGCAGTGCACGGAGCAGATCCGGCTGGGCTTCGGCGTGGCCCTGATGCCGCACGCCTTCACCCCGCCGATGCGCGTGGCCGAGAAGGTCGCCACCGCCGACATCCTGTCCGGCGGCCGCGTCGAGTGGGGCACCGGCCGCTCCACGCCGATGGAGCAGACCGCGTTCGGCGTGGACCGCGAGGCCTCCCGCGCGCAGTGGGAGGAGGCGATCCAGGCCGTCGTCGGGATGTGGGAGGACGAGTACTTCGAGTTCCACGGCAAGTACCTGGACTTCCCGCGCCGCATGGTGACGCCCAAGCCGGTGCAGGACCCGCACCCGCCGTGCTGGATGGCCGCGACCTCCGAGGGCTCCTCGGCGGTGGCCGGCGAGAAGGGCCTGGGGCTGCTGTCCTTCTCGATCCTGCAGCCGATCCACAAGATGGCCGAGCACATCCGGCTCTACCGGGCCGCGGCCGCCGCGCCCAAGCCGATCACCCGCGTCACCACCAACCGCGTCGCCGCCTACACCCTCGTGCACTGCGAGGAGACGATGGCCAAGTGCGAGGAGTCGGGGATCTGGGACTCGGTCTGGTGGTGGTACAAGAACATCGCCGAGTTCACCGCCGAATGGGAGCTGCCGCACCTGTCCCAGGAGGAGCGGGACAAGGTCTTCCCGTACCTGATGCAGCAGGCCGACGGGAACTTCGACCCCAAGTCCTTCAACGACCACGACATGATCGTCGTCGGGGACCCCGAGCAGTGCTACACCAAGATGCTCAAGTACGCCGAGCTGGGCGTGGACCAGCTGATCTGCTACGTGCAGTTCGGCTACCTGCCACACGAGTCGGTCATGAAGACCATCGAGCTGCTCGGCAAGGAGGTGCTGCCGGCGCTGGCCAAGGAGGGCGTCGACGCCACCATCAAGCCGGCCCCGGCCCCCGCCCCGGCCTCCTGACGCGCCGGCGAGAGGGCTGACTCCCCATGACCCGCACCGATGACAGCGAAGTCCCCGACTACCGGTCCCTGCTCAGCCTGGACGGCAAGAACTTCATCGTGCTCGGCGCGGGGCAGGGCATCGGCCGCCAGGCCGCCCACGCGCTGGCCGCGGTCGGCGCCCGGGTGTTCTGCGTCGACCTGGACGCCGGCCTGGCCGACGACATCGCCAAGGAGGTCGGCGGCGTCCCCTGGGCCGGCGACGCCATCGAGCAGGACTCCGCCGAGCGGCTGTATCAGGACGCGGAGACGGCCCTGGGCCGCATCGACGGCATCGTGGACATCATCGGCATGGCGAAGTACGCCGGGCTGCTGGAGACCGACCACGGCAGCTGGGCGTGGCACCACGGCATCGTGCTCCAGCACGCGGTGAACGCGATCCGCTTCGGCGCGCCGCGCATGATCGCCTCCGGCGGCGGCGTGCTCACCGTCGTCGCCTCTGTTTCCGGGATGCAGTCCGCGCCCTCACACGGCGCCTACGGCGCGTACAAGGCGGCGCTGATGTCGCTGGTGCGAACGGCCGCCGTCGAACTGGGGCCCAAGGGGTTGCGGGTGAACGCCGTGGCCCCGGGCCTGGTTATGACACCGAGGGTGGCCGGATACCTCTCCGAGGCCGAGAAGGAACGGGGTGCGCGCAACGCTCCGCTGCGCCGATCTGCGTTTCCGGCGGACATCGCGGAAGTCATCTTGTTCTTGTGCACAGGCTTGTCGTCGTATATCACTGGGCAAACGATCGTCGTTGACGGCGGAGTCTCGGCCAAGTTCGGGTACTCGTTGCCTGGAGAGGACTGATACGGATCGATGACGGCTCACAACGGCGTGGGTGACAGCACACGCACCGAAACGTCCAACGCCGACCGGAGCCAGCGCGGGGGCGCGTCCCGGCACGCCTCCGTGGAGCCGTACCTGACGGGCTGCGCCTGGCCGCCGGGTCAGGGCGCGGTCTACCCGCGCGCCGATCCGCGGGACTTCTCGCGGCTGCCGATCGACACCTGGGGCACCGCCACGGTGCCGGTCGGCGTGCGGCTGGAGTTCGCGGGCGCGGCGCGCGCCGTGCAGATCGCCTACCGCACCAAGACCGCGGACCTGGGGTACCGGGGCGACGGGGCGGGCACGTTCTTCGCCGCGTACCAGGGCGAGAAGTTCATCGCCTACGCCGACGCCATGCTCGGTGACGGGATGGCGGTGCTGGACCTGGCTGAGGCCGACGAGTCGCTGCCGGTCACGGTGTACCTGCCGGAGGGGATGAAGCCGGAGGTGGTGTCGCTGCGGGCCACGCAGGGCGAGCTGCTGCCGGCGCCGAAGCAGCCGCGCTGGATCTGCTACGGCGACTCCATCGCCGAGGGCTGGTCCGCCTCCGAGCCGGCGCTGTCGTGGCCGGCCATCGCCGGGCGGATCCACGGCCTGGACGTGGTCAACCTCGGGTACGCCGGAGCCGCCCGCGGCGAGATCGTCTCGGCCGAGCAGATCGCGGCCCTGGACTCGCCGGCCGTCATCTCCGTCAACCACGGCACGAACTGCTGGACCCGGATCCCGCACAGCGCCACGATGATGATGGCGGGGATGGACGCGTTCCTGCGGGTGGTGCGCGACGGGCATCCGGGGGTGCCGATCGTGGTCTGCTCGCCGGTGCTGCGGCCGGACGCCGAACAGACGCGGAACAAGCTCGGCGCGACGCTGGAGGACCTGCGCGAGGCCATCGAGGACGTGGCGGTCAGCCGGCGCGAACGCGGCGACCGCGACCTGCACCTGGTGCGCGGCGGCGGCGTCCTGAAGGCCGAGCACCTCGTCGACGGCATCCACCCCGGCGACGAAGGACACCGGATCATGGCGCGCGTGTTCGGGGATCCCATCGCCGAGCGGGCGACGAGACAGTAGTCGAGAGAGTAAGAGGGACAGGCCCATGGCACGTCCGGCCCCGGCGGTGGACCGCACGGTGGCGGTGCTGAACCTGCTCGCCGCACACCCCGACACCGCGTTCTCACTGTCGGAGCTGTGCCGCCGGCTGGACATCAACAAGGCCACCGCGCACGCGATGCTCACGGCGCTCGCCGACTCCGGCTTCCTGCTGCGCAACCCGCGGGACAAGTCGTACACCCTGGGGCCGGCGCTGATCGCCCTGGGCTCGGCGGCCGCCGCCCGCCGCCTGGAACTGGTGGAATTCGCCCGCGCGCCGATGCAGGCCCTGGCCTCCGCCACCGGCCTGCAGTGCGTGGTGTCCTCGGCGATGGGGGAGGAGATCGTCTTCCTGGCGGTGGCCGGCGAGGTGGTGCCCTTCGGCCCGCACGTCCGCGTCGGCCAGCGCATCCCGCTGGCCCCGCCGATCGGGACAGTGTTCATGGCGTGGTCGCTGCCGGACGACGTGGACACCTGGCTGAACCGCAGCACCTCCGGCAAGCCCCTGGCCGAGCCGGAACTGGAACGCTTCCGCAACGGAGTCCGCGCGGTCCGCCGGCGCGGCTACTCGGTGGGCCTGGAACCGGACGTCCTGGGCGTCCGCCTGGGACAGTCGCTCGACGACCACGAGGCGGTGCCCCCACTGCTCGCGGAACTGTCGCACACCTCGTACCTGATGGACGACTTCGGCGGCAGCACGCACCGCATCGGACACCTGGCCGCGCCGGTCTTCGGACCCGACGAGCGGGTGGCGATGGTGCTGACCCTGTACGGCTTCCAGAAGCAGCTGAGCGGGGCGGACATCGACGTGCTGGCGACGCGTTTGACGGCCACCACGCGGGAGATCACCTTCGCTGTGCGGGGGCGGCACCCGGATCTGCGGGTGAGCGGGTTGCTGGACTGATTGAGCACTCTGATGTGACTGCTCCTCGCGCGAATGGTGTTCCAGGCGTGATCGCGAAGGGGTGGGGTTTTGCATACTGACCACGGGAACCACGGGGGACGCGGACGACGGCTGGCGCTGGCGGGAGCGGCGGCGCTGGCCGCGCTGTCCTGCGCCGCGCTGAGCGGGGGACCGGCGGCGGCTTCGGTGCTGCCGGCGCCTTATGGCGACCTCAATGCTGACGGACACATCGATCTGCTGTCGGTATCGTCCACTGGAGCTCTCCAGCTGTGGACCGGCACAGGTACCGGCGCGGTGACGGGTCCCGTCGCCGAGCCGGATCAGGCTCAGCCCGATTTCAGCGACGCTCTGATCGACGGCGCCGGCAACTTCAACCGGGGTGCGTACCAGTCGCTGCCCATCTACCGCAGCACCAACAGCTGGGTCTATGTCGAGGTCGGGGACGGGACGGGCAATTTCTCCTCGGGGCACGAGGTCTCCGTGGAGCCGCCGAACCTCGGCACGTCGTGGCCGGCGATCACGCAGCTGGTCTCGCCCGGCGACATCACCGGCCACAAGCGGGCCGACCTGGTGGCTCGGGTCGGCGATCAGCTGGAGGTGTTCGCGAACTACACGCTCTACAACTACAGCACCCCGGTCGCCGTGGCCGGCTCCGGCTGGAGCGGCCGTACCGTCATCGGCATCGTCGACGTGACCGGTGACGGCGTGAAGGACCTCATCGCACGCGACGACGCCACCGGCGTCATCTGGCTCTACAAGGGCGTCGCCGGCGGGACCTTCGGCGACGAGACCACCCGCGTGCAGATCGGCTCCGGCCTGGACGCGGCGGACTACCCCTTCGTCATCACCAAGGGTGACGCCGACGGCGACGGCCACGCCGACATCTACGCGGTCGGTGCGGCCGGCGGCCTGTATCTGTCGGCGGGCGACGCCTCCGGCGGATTCGGTGCGCCGACGCTGGTGAGCGGCGACCCGGCGTGGACCGGGATCAAGGCGCTCGGCTGACCGTCCGCGTCAGCGCGCCGCGGGCACGCAGGCAGCAAAAGGGCCCGCAGCGAATCGCTGCGGGCCCTTTTGCTCGCGGATCAAGCTCCGCGCCTACCCCTCCTCCAGCATCGGCGGCGCGATCTCGTCGAAGACATCCCCCGGCCCGGGGTTCTCAGGGCTCGTCGATCCCCCGAAGTGCTTCATCACGCCCCATACTGCGTTCAGCGCGGTGGTCACCGCGCCCTCGGCCCAGCCGGCGGTCCAGGAGATGTCGTCGCCGGCCAGGAACAGGCCGCGCTGGTGCTCCGGCAGGGCTTCCTGCATGAAGTGCGTGTAGAGCCTGCGCTGGTAGCGGTACTGGCCCGGGAGGTTCGCCTTGAACGCGCCCATGAAGTACGGCTCCGTCTCCCACGACACGGTCAGCGGGGTGCCGATGATGTGCGAGCGGATGTCGACGTGCGGGTAGATCTCCGCCAGCGAGGCGAGCACCACCTCAAGCCGTTCCTCGCGGGAGAGCGGTACGAACTTCATCGAGTCGTCGACCCAGGTGTACGACAGGCACATCACGCCGGGCTTGTCCGGGCCGTCGTCCAGCAGGTACACGCCGCGGGGCATGCGGTCGGTGAGGGTCATCGACATCGTGTCGCGGGTCGGGTCGGTGGGGGAGGGGTCGCGCCAGAAGGGGCGGTCGACCACCACGAACAGCTTCGAGGCGCCCATGTAGTGGCTGCGTTCGACCGCGGTCCAGACGTCCGTGGGGAGCAGGGTCTCGTCCACCTTGATCTTCGAGAGCATCATCCAGCTCTGCGCGGTGAACACGGCGGCCTGGTAGGTCCGTATCTCGTTCGCGGCGTCGGCGACGGTGATGCCGCGGCCGGTGCGGTACAGGCGGGTCACCGCCGGGCGCGGGTGGCCGTTCTCGTGCAGCGACCGGACCGAGGTGCCGGCCGGCCAGTGCGCGAGGGCGTCGGTGTCAGGGGCCTGCGACCAGAGCGCCAGCGGCAGCTGCTGGCAGCCGCCGACCACGCGCCGGTGGTGGTCGTCGGCCGCGGTGTAGACGACGCGCAGGATCTCCAGCATCGAGTTCGGGAAGTCCGTGTCCCAGCCCCCGGTGCCGAAGCCGACCTGGCCGAACACCTCGCGGTGCCGGAAGGACTTGAACGCCGGGCTCGCGGCCAGGAACCCGTAGAACGACGTGTCGTCCAGCCGCGGCACCAGCCGGCTCCAGATCTCCCGCACCGCCGCGGCGTCGCGTTCCCGGATCGCCTGCTGCATCGCGGAGAACTCGGCGCCGTGCGCCGGGTCGTCCAGCGCGTCGGCCCAGGCGTCGGCGACCTCGTGGTAGATCGCCGGCAGGTCGTCCAGGCCGGTCGCGTAGTGGCTGACGCCCTTGAGGTCGATGACCGTGGACGGTGTCGAGGCGTCCAGCGGGTTCGGGAACGGCTCGGTCCGCAGCCCCGCGCGCTCGAAGTAGTCGAACAGCGTCGTCGACGACGGCGGGAACCGCATCGCGCCCATCTCGGCCATCGCGCCCGGCACGCCGGGGAACGGCGTCGAGCGCATCCGGCCGCCGAGTTCGTCGGCCTCGTACACGACCGGCTTCAGGCCCAGCTTCAGCAGCTCGTGCGCGGCCACCAGCCCGGACAGCCCGCCGCCGATCACCGCCACCTCGGAGCCGTGCGCCGCCTCCGGCACCGACCCCAGGCCTGCCGGATGCGCGGCGTAGTCGTCGTAGGCGAAGGGGAAATCGGGGCCGAACATGGTGATCGGCTTGTGCGAGTCGCAGTGCACGTGGTCGGTGACCTCGTGGACGGTGGCCGGGACGGCGGACGTCACTTCTGTGCTCCGTACAGGTCGGTTCGGCGGTCTTGCAGATACGTGTTCAGATCGCGCGAGGCGGTCAGGTCCGCCGGGTCCACGTCGGCCAGCAGCAGTTCCTCGCGGTCGTCGCCGACCGCCAGCTCCCGGCCGTCCGGAGCCACCACCCGGGTCTCGCCGGCGTAGACGAAGTCCCGCTCCACCCCGACCCGGTTCACGTACGCCACGAACAGCTGCGACTCGATCGCCCGCGCCGGCACGATCTGCCGCGGCACGAACTCGTACGGCCGCATCAAGGCGGTCGGCACCAGCAGCAGCTCGGTCCCGGCGTCGGCGTGCGCCCGGACGGTCTCGGGGAACTCCACGTCGTAGCAGATCAGGAAGCCGACCCGGATGCCGTCCAGCTCGGCCTGCACCACCAGCTCTTCGCCCGGGGCGAACGCCGCCCGGTCCACGTCGCCGAACAGGTGCGTCTTGCGGTAGTTGGCCATGGAGGCGCCGTCGCCGCCGATCAGCTGCACGGCGTTGTAGACGACGCCGTCGCCGTCGCGCTCGGGGTAGCCGTACAGGATCGCGATCCCGTGCCGGGCCGCGATCGCGGACACCTCCCGCTGCGAGGGTCCGTAGCGCTCCTCGGCCAGCCCGGCGATGACCTCGGCGCCCAGGTTGTAGCCGGTGAGGTACATCTCGGGCGTGATGAGCAGGCGCGCGCCGCTCTCCGAGGCCCCGGCGGCGGCGTCGGCCAGCGCGGCCAGGTTGGCGCGGCGGTCGGCGGCTGGGTCCGGGGCGCCGTGCGGGTGATCGGTTGCCGGTGCTTGGAGGCAGGCCAGGCGGAGGGTCATGCTCTCCAGCCTAGGTCCGGGGCGGCGGTTCGCATCTCGCCGTGGTGGCTAGGGTGGCGGGGTCGGCTCGACATCGGGTCGGGCGGCATTCTGTTATGAGGCATTCGCCCCTTTTGACCAGTGTGATCGCCTGCACTGACAACCAGCCGCTCGCCGCCTGGGCAGCGCGTTCGCACTATGCAGCGGCATCGACCGGAGTTGGCCGGTCCGGCACCCGGTGTCAGTCCCGCACCTGGCGTCAGTCCCGCACCCAGAAGTCGAACAGATCTGCGCCCGGCTTGAACCCGGCGGCGCGCGCCACCTCCACGGCCTCCTTGAAACCGTTGCCGACCGCGTCGGGCCGGTGCGCGTCGGACGCGAACGACACGCCCTTCCCGCCTTCCTGCCGCCACCATGCGACCACCCGCGGGTCCAGTGGGATCCGGGTGTTGAACTCCATGACCTTGTCGGCGCGCGCCAGCGTCCGCAGCACCAGGCGGACGGCGTCCTCGAACTGAAGGAGCTCGAAGGGTTCGTCGTCGGGCCAGTAGCGGACCGGGTAGTCGATGTGGGTGAGCACTTCGAACCCGTCGTACTCCTCGATCAGCCGCACCGCCTCAGCGAGATAGCGGCGGTACTCCGTGGCCGCGTCGCCCCGCTTGATGCTCGCGGAGATGTCGGCGTAGGGCTCGTCGCGCTTCGACGCGGTGTGCAGCGACGCGAGGATCCGCTGGAACCCGCCGCGCTTCAGCAGATCCGCGGTCTGGTCCGGGAACCAGTGCGCCTCGCTGAGCTCCACGCCGGACAGGATGCGCAGCTCCGGGAAGCGGTCGCGGCAGCGCTCCAGCGTCTCCAGGTAGCCGGTGAGGTCGATGGCCGGGGGAGTCAGGATGTTGCGATCGCCCACGACCTCGATGTAGCGCTGCCACTGCGGCGGGAACCAGTCCTGCGCGGTCAGTTCCGAGATGCTGAAGTCCGCGTGCTCGGTGAAGGCGATCGAGGGCAGCCCGAGCTCGACGGCGCGCTCGCAGGTCCGCTCCATGGAGCCGGCGAGCGCGTCCCACGAGTACTCGCTGTGGACGTGGTTGTCGGGTGGCAGCACCGGAAGTCCCCCTTTCAGGGACGGTGCCTCACCGTCCCTGCATCGCCAGCAACGTCACAAGATCGTAGGCCACGTGCGCGGCGGCGACCGAGGTGATCTCGGCGTGGTCGTAGGGCGGGGCCACCTCGACGACGTCGGCGCCGACCAGGTTCAGGCCGTCCAGGCCGCGCAGGATCTCCAGCAGCTCGCGGCTGGTCATGCCGCCGGCCTCGGGGGTGCCGGTGCCGGGGGCGTGCGCGGGGTCCAGCACGTCGATGTCGATGGAGACGTACAGCGGCCGGTCGCCGATCCGCTCGCGCAGTGCCTGCACCACGGCGTCCACGCCCTGACGCATCACATCCGCGGAGGTCACGATGCCGAAGCCCATGCGCTTGTCGTCGCTGAGGTCCTGCTTGCTGTACAGCGGGCCGCGGGTGCCGACGTGCGCCACCGCCGAGGAGTCGAGGATGCCCTCCTCGAAGGCGCGGCGGAACGGTGTGCCGTGCGTGTACGGCGCGCCGAAGTACGTGTCCCAGGTGTCCAGGTGCGCGTCGAAGTGCAGCAGCGCTACCGGGCCGTGCCGGCGGGCCATGGTGCGCAGCAGCGGCAGCGCGATGGTGTGGTCGCCGCCGATGGTCACCAGCTTGGAGCCGGCGCCGACCAGTTCCCCGGAGTGCGCCTCGATCTGCTCCAGCGCCTCGTCCATCAGGAAGGGGTTGATGGCGATGTCGCCGGCGTCGGCGACCTGCACCGCCTGGAAGGGCGAGAAGTCCAGGCCCGGGTGGTACGGCCGCAGCAGCCGCGAGGCCTCGCGCACCGCCGCCGGGGCGAAGCGGGCCCCGGGGCGGTAGGAGACGCCGGAGTCGAAGGGGGCGCCCAGGACCGCGACGTCCGCCTTCTCACCCGCCGGGAGCTGGTCCAGGCGCGGCAGCCGCGCGAACGTCGCGAAGCCCGCGTAGCGCGGGGTCTTCGAGGAGTCGACCGGGCCTATCGGGGCCGGACGTCCGGTGCTGCCGCCTTCGGTGTTCGCCTCAGTGCTCGCCATTGAGCTGTCTCTCCTGGCTAGGTGGTGCTGTGGTGCGGTGGTGCTGTGAAACTGTGGATCAGCCGCGGGCTTCGGCGCGCCGCCGGCTGACCTCGTACAGCGCGATCCCCGCCGCCACACCCGCGTTCAGCGACTCGGACGAGGACGCGATCGGGATCGAGACCGTGACGTCGCAGAGCTCGGACACCAGGCGCGACATGCCCTTGCCCTCGGATCCGACGACCAGGCACAGCGGCTCGGCGGCGATCTCCAGCTCGTGCAGCGGCACCGCGCCGTCGGCGGCCAGCCCGGCGATCATCACGCCCTGCTTCTTGTACGCCTCCAGCGCGCGCGTCAGGTTCCCGGCGCGCGCCACCGGCAGCCGGGCCCCGGCGCCGGCCGCGGCCTTGAACGCGCCGGCCGTCATGCCCGCCGCGCGCCGCTCCGGCACGATCACGCCGTGCCCGCCGAAGGCCGCCACGGAGCGCATCACGGCGCCGAGGTTGCGCGGGTCCGTGACGCCGTCCAGCGCCGCGAACAGCGGGGTGTCGCCGGCCGCGAACACCTCCTCCAGCAGGTCGTCCGGGTGCGCGTACTCGTACGGCGGCATCACCAGCATCATGCCCTGGTGCAGGGTCCCGTTGGTCATCCGGTCCAGCTCGTGGCGCGGGGCCTCCAGCAGCGGCACACCCTGCTCCAGGGCGAGCTTCATGCTCTCGCGGACCCGGTCGTCGCTGTCGATGTACTGCGCGACGTACAGGGCCTTGGCCGGCACCTTCGCGCGCAGCGCCTCGACCACGGAGTTGCGGCCGGCGACCTGCTCGGCCTCGCCCTTGCCGGGGGTGCGCCGGACCGGACGGGCCGTGCTGCGCGTGCCGGCCGCCGAGCGGCCGGTGTTCGGGGCGGCGGCGCGCTTGGCCGCCGACTTCGCCCGGCGGGCCGCCGGATGCCCGGTGCGCTCCTCGGCCTTCGGCGTCGGGCCGCGGCCCTCCAGACCCTGGCGGCGCTGGCCGCCGGAGCCCTTCTGCGCGCCCTTCCGGGAGCTCGACGCGCCCGGCTTGTTCGCCCGGCCGCCGGTGCCGCCGCCTTTGCTCGCCATGATGTCCTTGCTTTCTATAAGTTTCAGCACTTCAAGCCGTGCCCCCGCTCCACGCTACCGTCAGCGTGGCGGGGGCACGGTGGGAGTCGGCCGCCTAGGCGACTGGCTCTCCTATGGGGTGACGGTCCAGCGCGGACCGCTCGGGGTGTCCTCGACGGTGACGCCGGCCCGGGCCAGCTGGTCGCGGATGGCGTCGGAGGCGGCGTAGTCCTTGCGCTCGCGCGCCGCCTGCCGCTGTTCCAAGGCCACCTTGACCAGGGAGTCGACGACCGGCCGCAGGTCGGTGCCGGACCCGCCGGCGCCGGCCGTGCCGCTCCACGGCTCGGCCAGCGGGTTCAGGCCGAGGATGTCCAGCATCTTCAGCACCGAGGCCAGGTGCGAGGCCACGCCTTCCTTGTCACCGTTCGCGAGGGCGGTGTTGCCCTCGCGGACGGTGTTGTACAGCACGGCCACCGCGCCCGGGACGCCGAAGTCGTCGTCCATCGACTCCGCGAAAGCGGCGGGCACGTCCGCCGCCGACTCGGTCGGGCCGACCGTCTCCAGGGCCCGGGTGACGAAGCCCTCGATCCGCGAGTATGCCGCGTCGGCCTCGCGCAGCGAGTCCTCGGTGTACTCGATCATCGAGCGGTAGTGCGGGGTGCCGAGGTAGTAGCGCAGGACCACCGGCCGGTACTGCTTGGCCAGTTCGGTGACCAGCACCGAGTTGCCCAGCGACTTGGACATCTTCTCGTTCTTGAGGGTGACCCAGCCGTTGTGCATCCAGTAGTTGGTGAACTTGTCGCCGAAGGCGTGCGACTGCGCCTGCTCGTTCTCGTGGTGCGGGAAGATCAGGTCGACGCCGCCGCCGTGGATGTCGAAGTTCGTCCCCAGGTAGCGGTGCGCCATCGCGGAGCACTCCAGGTGCCACCCCGGACGCCCCGGACCCCACGGCGTGTCCCAGAAGGGCTCGCCGGGCTTGGAGGCCTTCCACAGCGTGAAGTCGTGCGGGTCCTCCTTGTGCGTGGTCGGCGCCACGTCGTCGACCGGCTGCTCCTCCAGGTCGTCGACACTGAAGTGGGCCAGGGCGCCGTACTCCGGGAAGGAGCGCACCCGGAAGTAGACGTCGCCGCCGGCGGCATAGGCGTGGCCGTCGTCGATGAGCTTCTGCATCATCGCGACCATCTCGGGGATGTGGCCGGTGGCACGCGGCTCGACGGACGGGTCCTCGCAGCCCAGCAGCCGGTAGGCGAGCTGGAAGGCGTACTCGTTGGCCTGCGCCACGCGCCAGGTCTCCACGCCCTGCTCGGCCGCCTTGCGGATGATCTTGTCGTCGATGTCGGTGACGTTGCGCACGAAGGTGACGGCGTATCCGCGGTGCTCCAGCCAGCGGCGGGCGATGTCGAACGAGACTCCGGACCGGATGTGGCCGATGTGCGGCGGGGCCTGGACGGTCGCGCCACAGAGGTAGATCGAGACCTTGCCTGGTGTGACGGGTACGAACTCGCGCGTCGCTCGCGCGGCGGTGTCATACAGGCGGAGAGTCATTCCCCAAGGATACCGGCGCGTGGATGGCGAAAACGTCTTCTTTCGGGGTGTGGTTCCATGAGGGAGTGAGGTCTGGGGGAGGTCGGTCGTGAGGCGTTCGGGGCGGGCCCCGGTGAAGTTGCTCCTGATACTGGGAGCGCTTTCCATGTTCGGGCCTTTGTCACTCGACATGTATCTGCCGGCCCTGCCGGACCTGGCGCACTCGTTCCACACGGCCGAGTCGAACGTCCAGTTGACGCTGACGGCGTGCATGATCGGCCTGGCGGTCGGTCAGCTGGTGGTCGGCCCGATGTCGGACGCGTGGGGGCGCAAGAAGCCGCTCGCGATAGGGCTGATCGCCTACACGGCCACATCGCTGTTCTGCGCATTCGCCCCCGACGTCTACTCGCTCACCGCGGCGCGCCTCCTCCAGGGCTTCGCCGGCGCGGCCGGCCTGGTGATCTCGCGGGCGATGGTGCGCGACCTGTACGAGGGCGACGCCCTCACGAAGTTCTTCTCGACGCTGGTTCTGGTGAACGGCCTCGGCCCGATCCTGGCCCCGGTCCTCGGCGGCCAGCTGACGCGCTTCATGAGCTGGCGCGGGGTGTTCGTGGTGCTGACGCTGATCGGCGTCGCACTGTTGGCCGCCGCGACGCTCGGACTCAAGGAGACGCTCCCGAAAGATTCACGCGGCGCCTCCGGCGGAGGCCTGCCCGCGACCCTGCGGACGTTCCGGGTGCTGCTCCGCGACCGCCTGTTCATGGGCTACATCCTGACGGGCGGCTTCGCCTTGGCGGCGATGTTCGCGTACATCTCAGGCTCGCCCTTCGTCCTGGAGAACATCCACGGCCTGTCGAAGCAGGAGTTCAGCTTCGCGTTCGGCGCGAACGCCCTGGGCATCATGATCGGCGGCCGGGTCAGTGGCCGCCTGGTGGGCCGGGTCGCGTCCTCCCGTCTGCTGGGAGCCGGGCTGGTGATGTCGTTCGGCGGGAGCACGATCCTGCTGGCGGCGACGGCCGCATTCGGCGGGAACCTCGCGGGGACGCTGGTGGGACTGTTCCTGATGGTCTCGTCGATCGGCGTGATCACCCCCCAGGTGACGGCATTGGCGCTGTCCGGCTACTCGCCCGCGGTGGCAGGCTCGGCTTCGGCGCTGATCGGGACCGGGCAGTTCTTGTTCGGGGCGATCTTCGCGCCGCTGACGGGGCTGGGGAGTAAGAGCAGCGGGATGCCGATGGCGTTGGTGATTTTCGGGTTGAGTGCGGCGGCGGTTTTGATGCGGGCGCTACTGGTGCGGGCGCCTGTCGTGGAGGCGGTCGCGGAACCCGCGGTGGCCTGAGGTCACTCCGCGGTGCGCCCCACCCCGCCCCGCCGCACCGGACTCAGCTCCGGAGCCTTCCGGTGCAGCGTCAGCCGCCCGACCAAGTGGCTGATCAGTCCGACCGTCAGCGTCGAGCCGCCCTCCACGTGGCCGATGGAGCTGCCGGTGATCATGAACACGTGGGCGGCGATCGTCATCACCAGCGCGACCCTTGTCTTCGTGTCCTGCCACAGGTACTCGACCAGGTAGCGCCAGAGGTCGCGGCCGGCTTTGCGGGCCGGGCCTATCAGGCAGATGCCCAGGACCGCCAGGACGGCCAGAGGGATCAGGAACCTGATGTCGAAGCCGGGGATCGCCACACCGCCGAAGGCCACCAGCCAGCCGGCCGCCGCGCTGAACTCCATGGAGCGCAGCACCAGGTTGCCGACGTGCGCCAGGCTGTCGTCGTCCGGGCCCGGGCGCGAGGCCAGGACCGCCTCCAGATCGGCGACCAGGGCTATCGGCTCCGGGACCTCCTCGGCCGCCGTGACCGCGTCCTCGAACTGCTTCGCCTCGGTGGCGGATTCGGGGTCGAGCCGCGCCGCCAACTCCGTGGCTCGGCGTGCCTCGGCCGCGGCCTGGGACAGGTCCCCGCTGGCCTCCAGGGCGGCCGCCAGGCTCGCGCGGCTCTGCCAGACCTGCGGGCCCAGGCGGACCGCCTCCTCGGCCGCGGCGACCGCCTCGTCGAGGCGTTGCAGCAGTCGCAGCGCGGAGGCGCGCAGGCGGTGGCCCCACTCGTCGTCCGGGGCGAACGTGATGACCCAGTCCGCCGCGCGCAGGGCCTTCTCGCCGTCGCCGGTCTCCAGGTACACCGCGGCCAGGGCACGCCAGACGCGCACGTCCTGGCTGCCGGACACGATCAGTTCGTTGAGGACGTCCAGCGCCTGCTGGCGTCGGCCGAGTTCGGCCAGTGCCTCGGCGCGGGCGATGTGCCGGGCGACCTGGTCGGGGCTGAGGCCCGGGGTGAGCCCGGGGCTGAAGACCGGAATTGGTCCCGATGTTGTCACAGGGGACTGTGGTGCGGGTTCCACCGCCGCCGGAAGGGGAACGTACTTCACGACCATGGTCTGCTCGAAATCGGCGTCCCCGGCCGGGTCGTCCTCCGTCTCCGTGCCGAGGACCTCTCCGGCCGCGCTGACGGCTGCCTGGACTTCGGCCCTGATGGCGGCGTCCATCGTCGCCGCCGGGTGCCAGACCTCTTGTTCGTTCGACTCGCCGGACATCCCCCCACCCCTCCACCGGGCTCGCCGCCCGGCATCAGTCGCCTGGTATACCCCACCGGCGCGCCGGGATGCCAGAGGCGGACCGGTGGCAGGGGGCGGACGTGGGATGATCGGGACCTGTAGAGGGAAGGACGCCCGACGTGACAGTGGCACTGCCTGAACGAGCCGAGCGCACGCCCCGCCCGGGCGCCTCGCGGCACGACGTCGTCGTGGTCGGCGGCGGGCACAACGCGCTCGTCGCCGCGGCCTACCTGGCGCGCGCCGGGCTGCACGTCACGCTGCTGGAACGGCTCGACTCGGTCGGCGGCGCGGCGGTGAGCGCGGCGCCGTTCCCCGGGATCGACGCCCGCCTGTCGCGCTACTCCTACCTGGTGTCGCTGCTGCCCTACACGATCGTGCGCAACCTGGAACTGGTCATCGAGCTGCGCAGCCGCCCGGTGTCCTCCTACACCCCGCTGCGGCGCGCCGGCGGCGACACCGGCCTGCTGGTCGAGCGCCGGCCCGGGGCGGCGACCGAGGAGAGCTTCCGGAAGCTGACCGGCGGCCCCGCCGAGTACCGCGCCTGGACCCGCTTCTACGAGCAGCTCAGCAAGCTCGCCCGGGCGCTGGCGCCGACGCTGCTGAACCCGCTGCTGGGCCGCGGGCAGATGGAGGCCCTGGCCCGCGAGGAGGGCGCCGGCGAGGCCTGGGAATGGGTGTTCGAGCAGCCGATCGGCGCCGCCGTGGAGCGCTTCTTCGGCGACGACGCCGTGCGCGGCGTGGTTCTCACCGACGCGCTCATCGGCACGGACTCCTGGGCCGGCGACGCCAGCTTGAAGCAGAACCGGTGCTTCCTCTACCACGTCATGGGCAACGGCTCCGGCGAGTGGCGGGTCCCGATCGGCGGCATGGGCAGCGTCACCGAGGCGCTGCACCGGTCGGCCGTCGACGCCGGCGCCAAAATCCTCACCGGGGTTGAGGTGACGCACATCGAGCCGGACGCCGGCGGCGGCCGGGCCGAGGTCACCTACCGCGACCGCGACGGCGCCGAGCACGTGGCCAGGTGCGGATACGTGCTGGCCGGGGTGGCGCCGGCGGTCCTGACCCGGCTGCTCGGCCGCGGCAGCGCCGACGCCCCGCAGCCGCAGGGCACCCAGCTGAAGATCAACATGCTGCTGGACCACCTGCCGGCCCTGAAGTCCGGGGTGGACCCGCACGTGGCCTTCGCCGGCACCTTCCACATCGACGAGGGCGCCGCGCACCTGCACCGGGCGTATCAGGACTCGCACGCCGGGCGGCTGCCGGACCCGCTGCCCTCCGAGGTCTACTGCCACACCCTCACCGACCGCTCGATCCTGGGCAAGGAGCTGCTCAAGCGGCCCGACGTGCAGACGCTGACGCTGTTCTCGCTGCACACGCTGCCGGGGAGCGCGACGAAGGAGGAGATGGTGCGCGCGGCCGTGGCCGGCCTGGACGCCTATCTGGAGGAGCCGCTGGCCGACTGCCTGGCGCTGGACGCGCACGGCGAGCCGTGCCTGGAGGCGAAGACGACGGAGGACCTGCAGGAGGAGCTGGCGATGCCCGGCGGCCACATCTTCCACCGGGACCTGTCCTGGCCCTACGCCGAGCGTGCGGACCAGGTGGGCAAGTGGGGTGTGGAGACCGGGATCGACAACGTCCTCATCTGCGGCGCTGGCGCGCGCCGCGGAGGCGGTGTGTCCGGAATCCCCGGCCACAACGCTGCACGTGCAGTTCTCGACCGCGTCGCCGACGCGGGTCGTAGGCGCAGCAGCGGGATATGAGGTTCACGTTTCCATTCCTAGCACACGGGGTTTCGGCGTTGTGCCGGGTCTGCGAATAAAGACCGGCGATCATCTGTTGATCATGCTTTTGTCGCCCGGCAGTGACCGGCGGACGGCGGAGTGCGAGCGATCAGCGGGATTCGGGCTCTGCGAGTCTTGAAGGTCACATCAAGGTCCCACCGAAGCCGTACCAAGGCCGCACCAAGGTCACCTCAGCGGGAACACGACGGCCGTCGCGATCCCCGCGAGCCCTTCGCCCTTCCCGGTGAATCCGAGCCCGTCCGTGGTCGCGGCGGCGAGTCGCACCGGCGCCCCGGCCGCTTCGCTGAGTACTTGTTCGGCTTCGGCGCGTCGCTTGCCGACTCGGGGCCGGACTCCGACCAACTGGACCGAGACGTTCCCGATCTCGAACCCGGCCTCCCGGACCCGCCGCGCCGCCTCGCCGAGCAGCTTCAGCCCCGAGGCGCCGGCCCACTCGGGGTCGCTGGTCCCGAACTGCGCCCCGAGATCGCCGAGCCCGGCGGCTGAGAACAGGGCGTTACAGGCGGCGTGCGCGACGACGTCGGCGTCCGAGTGCCCGGCCAGCCCGATCTCGCCGGGCCAGTGCAGCCCGCCGATCCAGAGCTCGCGACCCTCTTCGAAGGCGTGCACGTCGACCCCGATGCCGACCAGGGGAAGAACGCTCATCGGCGTCTCCTGAGCACGGCCTCGGCCAGGACGAGGTCGAACGGGGTGGTGATCTTGAAAGCCTCGGCGTGTCCGGGCACCGTGCGCACCGGCAGCCCGAGCGCCTCGACCAGGCCGGCGTCGTCGGTGGCCGGCAGCGACGGGTCGGACGCGGCGTGCGCCTTGGCCAGGACGTCCCGCGTGAAGCCCTGCGGCGTCTGCACGGCGCGCAGCGTCGAGCGGTCCACGGTCGCGCTCACCAGGTCGCCGTCGACGGCCTTGACGGTGTCGGTCACCGGCACCACCGGGATCACCGCCCCGGCCCCGCCCCGCACCGCGGCCACCACCGCCTCGACGACGTCGACCGGGGTCAGGGCCCGCGCCGCGTCGTGGACCAGCACCACGTCGCAGTCCGCGGGCAGCGCCGCCAGCGCGAGCGCCACCGACTCCTGCCGGGTCCGGCCGCCGGCCACCACCCGGGTGTCGCCGGGCAGGTCGGCCAGCAGCCGCTGGACCTCGGCCAGGCCCTGCGGGTTCGGCGGCGCGGCCACCACGACCACGTCCACCGAGCGCGCGGCGACCAGCGTGCGGACCGCGTGCACCAGCAGCGGCAGGCCGCCGAGCTCGCGCAGCGCCTTCGGGGTGCCCGGGCCCAGGCGCTCGCCCTTGCCGGCGGCCGGGACGATCACGGCCACCCGGCCGGGCGCCTCGGCGGCGGCCGCCGCCGAGGTCGCGGCCGAGGTCGCGGCCGCCGCCGTCGGGGCGGGGCCGGACCCGGCCTCGGTGGGATCAGTACTCATGCTCACGGCCCGGGACATTAGCGCACAACAAGCCGCCGGCCCCGGCGGCTGGTGCCGCGGGGCCGGATGGCGTGCTCATGCTGAAAAGAAACGACGGTGCCCGGCCACTGCCCGCGCCCATCAGAAATCGTCAGTACAAGCGTCGAAACGCCGAGCGGGTCAGGAAGCGAGAACCTCGTCGAGGATGGCGTCCGCCTTGTCCTCGTTCGTGGCCTCCGCCAGCGCCAACTCGCTGACCAGGATCTGCCGTGCCTTGGCGAGCATCCGCTTCTCGCCGGCGGACAGCCCGCGGTCGCGGTCGCGGCGCCACAGGTCGCGCACCACCTCGGCCACCTTGATGACGTCGCCGGACTGGATCTTCTCGATGTTCGCCTTGTAACGGCGCGACCAGTTGGTCGGTTCCTCGGTGTGCGGCGCGCGCAGCACGTCGAACACGCGCTCCAGGCCGCCCTGGTCGACCACGTCGCGCACGCCGACGTATTCGGCCTTCTCAGAGGGCACGCGTACGGTCAGATCACCTTGTGCCACCTTGAGCACGAGGTATTCCTTCGGCTCGCCCTTGATCACGCGGATCTCGATATCCTCGATGAGCGCGGCCCCGTGATGGGGATAGACCACGGTCTCGCCAACTTTGAACGTCATGTGATATGTGCCCCTTCCGTGGCTCTCCAGGATACCACGGCGTACGCCCGTTCTGAAGACCGTTTGCGCAGGTCAGCGTACCCGTGGGGGCTTGACAAACCCCCATACGCCGTGCTCGTGCAGCTCAATCGGCTTCATGTCGCATCTTTCGATCTCACCTGGGACGGTGGTCGATCTTGATCGATCTCGATCGATGTCGACGCGGCGGGCTCGGCGGAATACTCCGAATCCCAGCGTGATTACGAGCCCCCCGGCTATGGGCACAACGCTCTGCAAAGCGCACAATGACGCTACGGCTCCCGACGACGACGCGTGGGGTGGGTGCAGATACTGGTGAACAGTCCAGGCCGCGACAACGGCGATCATTCTTACGGCTCCTTCGGCGATCCGGGCCCCGACGGCAGCGGGTTCCCGGTCGTGGTCGTCCCGGACGACATCTCCGCCCTCGACGACGAGGTGCGGGCCTACCGGCGGGAGGTCGCGCGGGCCAAGGCCCGGGCGAAGTGCCGATCCGCCCTGACCCGGCCCCTCCGGGCGCTGGCCGGGCTCGGCCGGCGCGTCGGGCACGCCCTGCGCTTCCTCGTCTTCTGGTGAGGTCCGGCGCCGCCGCGCGCCTCTGAGGCGCGCGGCAACGTTCTGACACGGTCCTCGCCCCGGTTCCGGCGAGGACCTGTCAAGACGGCCTGTGGCATGCCCTCGGCGGGTGGCGAGGCGGCGGCGTAGCGAACATCACTCCGGCGGATCGGCCCCCGGGCCCGGACCTGATCTGAGGCCCTTTTACACTGGCTGCGAGCCGCCGTTTCATCGGGTGGTCGGGAAGTCGTACGAACGCGCGACGACCTGGCGCCATCACAGCGATCGACACCGGCGGCGGCCCGAGCTTGTTGGACCGTCTAGGAGCCGTTCCACCGTGAAGAGCACCCGCATCGCCCTCGTCATCGCCGCAGCCGCCGGTATCGCCGCGGTAGCGACCGGCTGCGCCGCCGGTGACGGCGCCGCGACCCTGCAGATCCAGCCGAACTTCGCCGCCGGCAACAGCGGGGACGTCCAGGCCCTGAACATGGTCGTGGTCGTGGACCCGGCCACCGGCGCCGCGCAGGTGACCGGGACCGTGGTGAACAACGGCGACCAGCCGACCACGCTGTCCGGCGTGACCGTCGACGGCAAGTCGGTGTCGGTCGCCGGCGGCGGCCTGGCCGTCGGCGCGCACGCGGCGCTGAACCTGGCCGCGCCCTCCGGCCCGAAGATGGTGCTGGCCAACTCCGGCTCGACCCCCGGCCGCAACTCGCCGGTGGCGCTGAGCTTCTCCGGCGGCGCGACGATCTCCGTGGCGGCTTCGACCGAGGCGAACACCGGGATCTACCAGCAGTTCCAGCCGTCGTCGAGCTGATCGGCGACGCCGTCGGCAGGGCCGCTCACCTGAAGGTGGGCGGCCTTCGGCCTCTTCCGGGCGAGTCAGTCCTCAGCCGAACAGCACCGCGATCAAGGCGCCGAGCAGCAGGAACGGTCCGTAGGCCAGCGCCGACTTCCGGTCCATCCGGCCGGTGCGCAGCATGACGACGGCGAACACGGCCGCGGCGAACGTCCCGGCGAACATGCCGAGCACCAGATCGCTCCAGCCCAGGTAGCCCAGGTACAGCCCGAGTACCGCGGCCAGCTTGGCGTCGCCCAGCCCCATGCCCTCGCCGTCCGGCCGCACCCAGGCCAGCGCTAGGAAGAGCCCGCCGGCCAGCGCCGCCCCTATCAGCCCCCTGAGCAGTGGTGTCATGTCCCGGTTCAGATAGTTCGCGGTCCCCAGGCCCACCACGCCGAGTACCGCCAGCGGTGCGGTCAGCTGGTCCGGGAGCCGGCGCACCGCCACGTCCACGAAGGCCAGCAGCACGCAGCCCAGCGCGAAGACCAGGAACGTCAGCACCGCCGGGTCGTTCCCCAGCCGATGCCCGACCGCGAAGCCGCCGACCGCCGCGGCGAGAGCCACCGCCCACACGCGCGGGCCGAGCCGGTCGCCGCACTGGCCGCACCGGCCCGTCCACAAAGGGAACCGGAACGCCCCGGCCGGCAGCCGCTGTCCGCAGTGTCCGCAGCGCCGGCGCGCGGGCGATCCGGCGTCGACCGACATCTGATACGCGCTGCGGGCCAGTGCGGGCCCGCACAAGGCCCCGACCAGGGCGGTCGCCACGCCGACGTCCATGGGAGCCTCCTGTTCGACCCGCTGTGAGCGAGCCGTGTTCGAACCGGTCTGGAAGGGGGTCCCGGCCGGGGATCCGCGCTTGTCAGGGCGGACCTTATCCCCTGTTGCGGCTGGCCGTAGACTTCCGAGTCATGCGTATGACGTTGACGGTGGTGGATCCTGTCCAGGGCTCCTGGATGGACGCACTGCTGGACGCGGACGGGGAGTCATCGATCCCGCAGGTCGCGGACCAGTTGGGTCGAATGCTGGGGGCGCAGGGGCCGAACCCGGGGTCACCACCCCTCCTGTTCGTGGACGGCAATCTTGTGGACCAGCGCCACACATTGGCCTCCTCACCTTTGCGTGAGGGTTCGGTTATCTCTCTGCACAACCCTTCGGGGTGTCTGCCCGCGGAGCCTTACGGGACCGTCGAGGTTCGGGTCGCCGGGGGACCCGACGCCGGCGGGGTGCACCGAATAAATCCGGGGTACGCCGACATCGGGCGATCCCGACGGAACCGAGTCAAGATCGATGATCCGGGCATACCCGACTTCGCGCTGCGAGTCAGCCTGGACGTGCACGGCGTGATCCGCGTCGCCCCGTACGAGGGCGTCTCCGCGGTCCTGGAGAAGCAGCCACTGGTCGGGGAGGCCGAGTGGAAGCCCGGGATGCAGGTCGTGATCGGCACGACGATCCTCGAAGTCGGCTACTACACGCCGCCGGACGCGGCGCTGACGCCCTCTGAGGACGGCGCCTTCCTCGACTACAACCGGCCGCCGCGCATCCTGCCGCCGGAGCGGCAGACGCGGTTCAAGCTCCCGCAGCCGGTGATCGAGGAGAACAAGCGCCCGTTCCCGATCGTCATGCTGATCGCGCCGCTGCTGATGTCGGTGGTCATGGCGGTCATCATGAAGCAGCCGCGGTACCTGATCATGGCCGCGATGTCGCCGGTGATGATGATGGGCAACTTCTGGCAGGACAAGAAGTCCGGCAAGTCGACGTTCGTGCAGAAGGTCGCCGAGTACGAGGCGAAGAAGGCCCGCATCGAGCAGGACGCCCGCGACGCCCTGGCCCTGGAGCGCAACGCGCGCCGCCAGGAGAGCCCGGACCCGGCGACCCTGCTGGACATCGGCATCGGCCCGCGCCAGCGGCTGTGGGAGCGCCGCCGCCGCGACGCCGACCACCTGCTGCTCCGCGTCGGCACCCTGGATCAGGACTCCGAGGTCGTGCTGGAGGACCCGGAGCAGGACGAGCACCGGCGCAATGTCGCCTGGACCGTCCCCGAAGCGCCGGTGACCATCCCGCTGAAGGAGCGCGGCGTGATCGGCGTGGCCGGTCCGGCCGGGACCCCGCGGGCCCTGGCCCGCTGGCTGGTCGCGCAGACCGCGGCCCTGTCCAGCCCGGACGACGTGCAGTTCGTGCTGCTCACCGACTCCCACGCCCGGCAGGACTGGGAGTGGATGCGTTGGCTGCCGCACCTGCGGCCGAGCAGCGGGCAGAACGCCACGGCGCTCATCGGCACCGACGCGGAGTCGGTCGCGCAGCGCATCGCGGAGGTCTCGCAGCAGCTGAGCTTCCGGATGAAGGAGCAGATGGGGAAGGCCAGCAGCCCCACCGAGCAGGTGGCCTTCAAGGACCCGGACATCGTGGTGATCCTGGACGGCTCGCGCCGGCTGCGCTCGATGCCCGGCGTGATCCAGATCCTGCAGCAGGGGCCGACGGTCGGCATCCGCGCGATCTGCCTGGACGCCGAGGACCGCTTCCTGCCCGGCGAGTGCCAGGCGATCGTGGTCGTCGAGCCGGAGGGCCTGCGGGTGCAGCAGGTCGGCAAGGACATGCAGCGCGGGGTGCGGCCGGACGCGGTGTCGCCGGTGTGGTGCCAGCGTCTGGTGCGCGGCCTGGCCGCGGTGCGCGACGTCTCCGGCAACGAGGAGGCCTCCGGGATCCCGAACTCGGCGCGTCTGTTGGACGTGCTGGGTTTGGAGCCGCCGACCAGTCAGGCCATCGCTGCGCGCTGGTCGATGGGTGGCGAGACGACGATGGCGATGTTGGGTGAGTCCTTCGACGGTGCGTTCGGGATCGACATTCGTCGGGATGGTCCGCACGGTCTGATCGCCGGTACCACTGGTGCTGGTAAGTCGGAGTTGTTGCAGACGATCGTGGCGTCGTTGGCGGTGGCGAACAAGCCAACGGCGATGACGTTCGTGTTGGTGGACTACAAGGGTGGTTCGGCGTTCAAGGACTGTGTGCAATTGCCGCATACGGTGGGTATGGTCACCGACCTGGACAATCACCTGGTGGAGCGGGCGCTGGAGTCGTTGGGCGCCGAGTTGAAGCGGCGTGAGCATATTCTGGCTGAGGCCGGGGCCAAGGACATCGAGGACTACGGCGATATCCGGAAGAAGAACACGCATTTGGCGCCGATGCCTCGGTTGCTGATCGTGATCGACGAGTTCGCGTCGATGGTGCGTGAGTTGCCGGACTTCGTGACGGGTTTGGTGAACATCGCTCAGCGTGGTCGTTCGCTGGGTATCCACCTGTTGCTGGCGACGCAGCGGCCCTCGGGTGTGGTGTCGCCGGAGATCCGGGCCAACACCAACCTGCGTATCGCGCTGCGCGTGACGGACGGCAACGAGTCCTCGGATGTGATCGACGACCCGTCGGCCGGTTTCATTTCGAAGTCGACGCCCGGTCGTGCCTATGTCCGGCTCGGTGCCAACTCGCTGGTGCCGTTCCAGGCCGGCCGCGTCGGCGGCCGCCGGCCCGGGGCCAACGTGGTGTCGCAGGCCTCGGTGTGGAGCACCCGGCTGGACTGGCCCGCGCTGGCCTCCGTGCCGCCGAAGAAGCCCGAGGGGCCCAAGGTCGAGACGGACGCGGAGATCACGGACCTGAAGGTGCTGGTCGACGCGATCCGCGAGGCGAACGCCGCGATGCAGATCCCGCCGCAGCACTCGCCCTGGCTGCCGGCGCTGCAGGACACGGTGCTGCTCTCGGACGTGCCGCCAGTGCGTCGGCACGGCGGGCACGACCTGGCGCCGATCCCGTGGGGGATCGACGACCTGCCGTCGTTGCAGGCGCGGCGGGCCGCGGTGCTGGACTTCGCGGGGCTGGGCCACATGCTGATCGCCGGCGCGCCGCGGTCGGGGCGTTCGCAGGTGCTGCGGACGATGGCCGGCGCGATCGCGCTGACGCAGTCCACCGCTGACGTACACATCTACGGCATCGACTGTGGCTCGGGGGCGTTGTTGCCGCTGACGGCGCTGCCGCACTGCGGTGCGGTGGTGCAGCGGCAGCAGTCCGAGCGGGCGACGCGGCTGATCACCCGGTTGAAGCAGGAGATCGCCAACCGGCAGGAGTCGTTGTCGGCGCAGGGCTTCGCCGGGATCATCGAGCAGCGGATGTCGGTTCCGGCCGACCAGAAGCTGCCGCACATCGTGGTGTTCCTGGACCGCTGGGACGGATTCCTGGGCTCGTTGGGCGAGCTGGACAGCGGGGCGCTGGTGGACGAGGTGCAGCGGATCATGCGGGAGGGCCAGGGGGTCGGCGTCCACATGATCATCACCGGCGACCGGCAGGTCTTCAGCGGCCGCATCGCCTCGCTGACCGAGGACAAGCTCTCCTTCCGGCTTCCGGACAAGCAGGACTTCGGACTCATCGGCCTGCACCCGCGCAAGATCCCGGACGAGATCGCGGCCGGCCGCGCGTTCCGGTCCGACTCCGGACTGGAGACGCAGGTCGCGCTGCTGACCGCGGACGGCTCCGGCCAGGCGCAGGCGGCGGCCATCGCGGCCATCGCCGAGCAGGCGCGGGGCCGGGACGCGCAGATCCCGCGGGCGCGGCGGCCGTTCCGGGTGGACGTGCTGCCCACGCGCATCTCGCTGGCCGAGGCCTGGGAGCTGCGCGACGAGGCCTCGCAGGGTCGGCCGCTGTGGGCGCTGGCCGGCGTCGGCGGCGACGAGCTCATCGGCTCCGGACCCGACCTGGGCGACGGCGTCCCGACGTTCATCATCGCCGGGCCGCAGAAGTCGGGCCGCTCCACGATGCTGATGGCGATCGCCCGCACGCTGGTGGTGCAGGGCTCGCAGGTGGTGCTGGTGGCCCCGCGCAACTCGCCGCTGCGCAAGCTGGCCGGCGAGCGCGGCGTGTTGACGGTCTTCGAGAACGCGGACCTGAGCGAGGAGGACCTGCGCTCGGCGCTGGACGCCGCGGGCGGGCACCCGGTCGCCGTGCTGATCGACGACGCGGAGATGCTGAAGGACGCCCCGGCCGGCCCGGTGCTGCGGGACATCGTCAACCTCGGCGGCGACCGCGGCCAGGCCCTGGTGCTGGCCGGCAGCGCGGAGGACCTGAACAGCGGCTTCAGCGGCTGGCACGTCGACGCGCGCCGGGGGCGGCGCGGGGCGCTGCTGTCGCCGCAGTCGCCGATGGACGGGGACCTGATCGGCGTGCGGCTGAACCGGAGCCAGGTGGGCGGGCAGGTCCAGGCGGGCCGGGCGGTGCTGCACCTGGGAGACGGGGAACTGCGGACGGTGCAGGTGCCGATCGACTGAGGTCGGGATTTTCGGACTGCTGGTTGGCGGCGGCGGTCGGGGCTTAGGCTCCGGCCGCCGTCGGCCTAGCCGGATCAGTGGTTCTGTGCCTGGTCAGGCACAGGCGGGGTGTCCCCAGCGTCCGGAGTCGAGCTTGGTGATCTTCTCTCCGGCGTCGTAGCCCTTGCCGCAGGAGCAGGTGCCGGCGAACTTCGCCTGGATGGTGAAGGCCTTCTTCGGCTTGGCGTCGCTGCTGGTGCCGTTGGTGCCGCCGCTTCCGCTTCCGCTCTTCGCGCTGCCTCCGCTCCGTGCACCACCGGCACCGCCACCGCCGGCCCTACCGCTCCCGGCGGGGCGGTCCGGCGTCCCCGGCACCTGCGAGGCGTCCGTCCCGGCCAGCGCCTGCTGGCTGATCGCGCTGGCACTCGCGGCCCGGTCGGCGAGGTCGTTGTACGGGTCGCCGTTCACCTGGTGCGCCGCGACGTGCACGAACACCACGTCCCGGCTGCCCAGCAGGGCGTCGATCTCCCGGATCAGATCGGCGTTGGCCACCGGCTTCTTCCCGGCGGTCATCCACCCGTTCTTCTTCCACGCGGGCAGCCACTTGGTGACCGCGTTGATCGTGTACTGCGAATCCAACCGGGCCTCCACCCGAGCCCCCGGCCCCACCTCCACCAACAGCTCCCGCAAAGCGGTCAACTCGGCGATGTTGTTGGTCGCGTGCCCCAGAGGCCCCGACCGCCACCGCAGCACGACCCCCTCGGGATCGGCCAGAACCCAGGCCCAAGCGGACGGACCGGGATTCCCTTTGGTGGCGCCGTCACAGGCGGCGATGAGGCGCTTCTGGCTGCTGGACATCCGTCCATGGTCGCAGAAACCCCACCCCCGCCGCCCACCCCCACCCCGCCCTTTCGAAACGGACTGGGGTAACCCCCGCCCCGTTGGGTACCATAGCGGCGGATCAGATCGGCCCCGCCGATCACCCGGTCCGGCCGCTGTGGCGCAATTGGCAGCGCACCTGTCTTGTAAACAGGCGGTTAGGGGTTCGAGTCCCCTCAGCGGCTCTCTGGAAAGTTGGCCCCTCGATCTGGCGTTCCGCAGCTCAAGCCCCGTCCGGCCATACCGTGACGTGGATCCGCACGTAGGGCAAGTCCGTCGGATCAAGCCCCTGCTCCAGAACCCGCACCGCCGCGTACTGGTTCCCGATGTTGAACGGCCCGTGTGTCACCCGCACGCAGTACACGTCCCCCGGATCGGCGGTCACGCGCGTCGCCTCCCGCCCCGTGATCAGCGACGCACACTCCTCGGGGCTCGGCGCTCCCGCCCCGGACCACTTCGCGGCCCCCAGTCCGGCGACGAACGTCCCGTCGAAGCTCGCGCTGATGTCCGGATTCCCGGACTGGTCCGGACTCGGGGGAGTGGTCGCCAGCGAGTACCCCACCGGATCGACCTGGACGTCGCCCTCCCACTGCGGCCGCGAGCCGGTGGAAGGCGGCGGAGTGGGCGCCGAAGACGTCCACGACGGCGTCGGCGGATCGCCACTGCTGCCCGAAGTAGTCGAACCACCCGAAGTGGCCGAAGTCGCCGAGCCCGCACCGGACACCGGCGACGCCGAACCGGAACCCGAACCAGAGCCCGTACCCGCACCCGCACCGGAAACCGACCCGCCGCCGTCCCCGCCGCCCGGAGCGTCCCCCACCCCGACCGCCGTCGTCGTCACCGCCGAAGCCGGATTCCCCTGGGGATCGGAACACACCAGCGTGATCGTCCCCGCGACCGCGACCAGCAGCGCCGCGATCCCGGTCAGAATGGCCGCCACCGATTTGGCGCTCTCGGAGAGCCGGCCGCGGTGCCGGCCGCCGGACCCGAAACCGAACCCGCCCGAGCCGCTCGTCACGTCCACCCCTGCGAATGTGAGCCTTGATTCCCCGCCAGGCTAGCCGTCCGGCGCCCGCTCCAACAGGTGTCAGAGCACACGGTGCGGTCAGCGCGTCGCGGACAGTCGCCACCGGCTCATCGGCGCGGCGGGTTCGGTTGCACCGGCCGCGCGGGCGGCGGCGGCAACGGCCCCGACGGCGGATCCTTCGGCGGGCGCTGCGGATTCGTCGCCGACCCGGTCCCGAACCGGAAACCGAAGCCGACCCCGGCCCGGACCTGGATCACGACTGCCGCCGCGACCTCGGCCGATGCCGCAGCCGCAACCTCCGCAGCAGCCGCCGCACCCTCCGTCTCGACCCCAGCCCCGGTTCCGACCCCGACGCGGCCCCCGACCCTGCCCCCGGCTCCGCCCAGCGGCAAGAAGTCCCAAGCCGCCGCCCCCGGCTCGGTCCGCACCGTCAGAAAGGACTCGAACCCGTCCGGCACCACCGACCGGTCCCCGTTCCGCAACGGCACCGGCTCGGTCCACGCCGCGTTCACGAACCGCACCGGCACGTGCCCGAAGTACTTCCGAGCCCGCGAGCAGTCGGTTCCGAGAATCGAGCGTCCCAGGCAAGCGGCACACAACGACAGACCGCTCTCGGGGTCGCGCCCGACCGCGTTCCCCTCGCAGCCGCAGGAATGCTGACAGCGTCGCATCGTCCCTCCCGCCAGTCGGCAGCGTCCTAGAGCGTAAGCCGCAAGAGCGAGGTGATCAGCAGGTTCGCGCAGGAGATCACTCCAACGAGTGGCGCGCGCCGGCGGATTCCACCCCTCGCGGCGGCTCCGAATGAAGCGCGCGTCTTCGCAGGTCAGGTGCGCCGCCTCCCCTCAGGGCACGACTTCAGTCGCAGCGGCCCCCCAGCCTGGAGTCGTACGCGGAGCACCCCGACCACCGCCAGGCGACTACTCGGGGACGAGCCCGTCGGCCGACGACCCGGACCCCCGGTGGTTCTTACCTTTTTCTTGGGCCCGACGGGCCCGGCCCACGCACATCCCAGCGCCACCACCACCACGTTTTTCGGAGGGGTTCCCATGTCCGCCACCACCCGAGAGCCGACCGCCGGCGGCTACGCGGTCCTCGCCAGCGACCTCGTCAAGACCTACGGCTCCGGCCCCACCGCGGTCCGCGCGCTCGACGGCGTCACCGTCGGCTTCGGCCAGGGCGAGTTCACCGCGATCATGGGCCCGTCCGGCTCCGGCAAGTCCACGCTGATGCACTGCCTCGCGGGCCTGGACACCGCCACCTCCGGCTCGGTGCAGATCGGCGGGGTGGAGCTGACCAAGCTGAACGACAAGGCCCTGACCCTGCTGCGCCGCCGCCGGATCGGCTTCATCTTCCAGTCGTTCAACCTGCTCCCCACCCTCACCGCCGAGCAGAACATCCTGCTCCCGCTGGACCTGGCCGGTCTGAAGCCGCCGAAGCAGTGGTGGGACCAGGTGATCGGGGTCCTGGACCTCCAGGGGCGGCTCAAGCACCGCCCCGGCGAGCTCTCCGGCGGCCAGCAGCAGCGCGTGGCCTGTGCCCGGGCGCTGATGAGCCGCCCGGACGTGGTGTTCGCCGACGAGCCGACCGGGAACCTGGACTCCCGGTCCGGCGCCGAGGTGCTGGCGTTCCTGCGGATGAGCGTGCGCGAGCTGGGCCAGACCGTCGTGATGGTCACCCACGACACCACCGCGGCCTGCGCCGCCGACCGCGTGGTCTTCCTCGCCGACGCCCGTCTGCGCGGCGACGTGCTCTCCCCGACGCCGGACTCGGTGACCGCGCAGCTGCGCATGATCCGTCCCGAGCGCGTCGTGGCGGGGGAGTGACCCGGCGATGTTCAAGACCGCGCTGGCGAATCTGAGGGCCCACAAAGCCCGCATGCTCCTGTCCTCGATCACCGTGCTCCTCGGCGTCGGCTTCGTCGCCGGCACGCTGATCTTCACCGACTCCATCCAGCAGTCCTTCTTCGACAGCTTCGCCCGGCAGGCCAAGAACGTCGACGCCGCCGTCACCCCGGCGGGCAGCTTGCAAGTCTCCAGCGCCGAGAGCCCGAAGGACAAGAAAACGGTCAGCCCGGCGGCCCTGGACGCCGTCCGGAACCTGCCGGACGTCGCCTCGGCCGAGGGCCGCCTCCTCGGCCCGGCGCCGGTCCTGGACAAGAACGGCAAGGTGGTCAAGGAGTACGGGAACACCGGCATCGGCATCGGGTTCCCGACCGACGCCGCGCTCGGCTACTTCGGCTTCTCCTCCGGCCGTGCCCCGGCCGGCCCGGCCGACATCGTCCTGGACAAGTCCACCGCCGAAGACCGGCACTTCGCTCTCGGCGACCAGGTGACCGTCATCGACCACGGCGACCAGCGCGAGACCTTCCGCCTGGTCGGCATCTTCGACACCAGCACCGACAAGACCTACGCCACGCAGTCGGTCGTCGGCTTCGACACCGCCACCGCCCTGCGGGTCACGGGAGTCACCGGCTACGACCAGATCGCGGTGCGGGCCAAGTCCGGCGTGAGCCAGGACCACCTGGTCACCGAGCTGAAGGACCTGCCGGTGCTCGACGGCAGCGGCGACACCTTCTACACCGGCGCGCAGCTGCAGACCGCGCTGGCCAACGCGGCCACCGGCTACACCCAGGACTTCGGCACCTTCCTGCTGGTCTTCGCGATCATCGCCGCGCTGGTCTCGGCCCTGGTCATCCAGAACACCTTCCAGATCCTGGTCGCGCAGCGGGCCCGCGAACTGGCCCTGCTGCGCTGCGTCGGAGCGACCCGCCGCCAAGTCTTTGGCAGCACCCTGATCGAGGCGTTCGTCTTCGGGCTCCTGGCCTCGGTCGCGGGCTTCTTCGCCGGCATCGGGCTGTCCCGGGGGCTGGCCCTGCTGCTCAACGCCGCCGGGCTGAACCTGCCGACGGACCACCTGGTCGTCAAGACGAGCGCGGCGCTGTACTCGATCGGCCTGGGTCTGCTGCTCACCGTCGGTTCCGCGCTGCTGCCGGCGCGCGCCGCCACCCGCGTCGCCCCGGTGCAGGCACTGTCGTCGCAACTCGGCGAGACCCGGGTGACCCGCAAGGCCGGACGCGTCCGCGTCACCGTCGGCCTGGTGCTGGCGGCCGTCGGGATCGCGGTCGGCTACCTCGGGATGCAGAACCAGGACCGGAGCACGGGCTTCCTGGTCCTCACCGGCGGTGCCATGGTGACCTTCGTCGGCGTGCTGGCGCTCGGCCCGGTGATCGTCTCCCCGGTCATCCGCGTGCTGGGCTGGCTGCCCGGCAGACTGCTCGGCTCGACGGCCCGGCTGGCGACGGCCAACGCCGCCCGCAACCCGCGCCGCGTCGCCGCCACCACCGCCGCGCTGACCATCGGCCTCACGCTGGTGACGATGTTCACCGTGGTCACGTCCTCCATCAAGGCCTCGGCCACGGACTCCATCAAGCAGCACTACCCGTTCGACTACCAGGTGGTCGCCGAGCCCGACCGGTCCGTCCCGGCGGACATGGTCGCCAAGCTCAAGGCCCTGCCGGAACTCGGCCCGGTCGCGGCGCAGTACGAGGGCAGGGCGACGGTCAACGGCCAGACCGAGCAGACCGGCGCGATGGACGCCGCCGGCTACCACACGCTGATCAACCCGATCATGAAGCAGGGCTCGATCAGCGACGTGGTCCCGGGCACCGTGGGGCTGCAGGACAACCAGCTCGCCTCCCTCCACACGGCCGTCGGGCAGACGGTCACGGTCGCCGCGCAGGACGGCAGCACCCTGAAGCTGAAGGTCGTCGCCGTCTACCAGGACAGCGGGATCGGCATGCCGGAGGCGGCGGTGTCGGTCGCCGACTTCGCGCGGCTGTTTCCGGCCCAGGGCCCGGCCGCGGTCAGCATCCTGGCCAAGCCGGGTGTCACGTCGGCGGCCTCCCGTGCGGTGATCGAGGCGACAGTCGCCGGTGACCCGCTGCTGACCGTGGACAGCGTCGCCGACTACAAGAACCAGCTGAACAGCAGTCTGGACCAGATCCTGGCCCTGTTCACCGCGATGCTGGGGCTGGCGATCCTGATCGCGTTGATCGGCATCGCCAACACCCTGTCGCTGTCGGTCCTGGAGCGCACCCGCGAGAGCGCGCTGCTGCGGGCCCTGGGTCTGACCAAGCAGCAACTGCGCCGGATGCTGATGCTCGAAGCGATGCTGATGGCGGTCCTGGGGGTCAGCCTCGGGATCATGATGGGCGGCGGCTTCGGCTGGGCCCTGGTGCACCTGGTGGCGAAGGCCACCGGCGTGGGGAGCCTGGCGATCCCGTACACGCAGCTGCTGATCTACGTCGTGGCGGGCGCCCTGGCCGGTGTCCTGGCCGCGGTCATCCCGGCGCGCCGGGCGGCACGGCAGACGGTCGCCGCGGCGATCACGGAGGCCTGAGAGGGGAGCCGCCCGACCGCGGGAACGCGGGGCACGGGGGCACGGGACGGGGGAAACGGGAACGGGGACAGAGGGAACGGGGAAGCGGGGAAACCACAGGGGCGGGGGGGGGGGGGGGGGGGGGGGGGGCCCCCCCCGGGGGGGGGGGGGGGGGGGGGGGGGGGGGAGCGCCGGGCCCGGGGCCCCGGGGGTGGGGGGCGCGGCCCCCCCCCCGGGGGGGGGGGGCGCGCCCCCCCCCCCCCCCGCCCCGATGTCCTGTGACGTCTGGACGTCCTACTGGAGGTACCCCTCCACCTCGCCGACCGCCCGGGCCTTCGCGTCCCCCGGGTTCCCGCCGGTCTCCTGCTTGGCCCGCCGCTGCCGGAGCAGGTCCCAGCACTGGTCCAGCTCGATCTCCGCGCTCTTGAGCGCGGTGAGGTCCTCGTCGGTGGGATTGGGGTGCGAACGCAGCCGATGCTCTTCCGCGACCAGTTCCTTGATGCGCGCGCCGATCCCGGCGTCGTTGGTGGTGTCAGCCATGGGATAACCGTATGCCGCCGCGCAAAGCGGCGCAGTTCGGTGGGCGGCTGCTACAGCCCGATCAGGCGCTTCAGCCGCCGGAACGGCGCGCGCAGCCACAGCGCGCGCTCGGAGCGCCGGGCGCCGCCGGTGCGGGGCAGCACCGCGATCATGGTTTCCAGGGCTTCGGTGGCGTTGTCGTCGTCCCGCGCCGCCGGCGCGTCCACGATCGCCGCGAAATGCCGGTCGAGCCGGTCGGCCACAGCCTGGTTGCCCAGGTTCAGCGGCGGCACACCGACGCGCCGCGGCGGAGTCATCGGACCCGCCGTCGAACCGCTCGCCTGAGACATCGCCACCCTTAGAAGGTAGCGCATCGCGCACCACGCGGCACAGAGGTTCGGTGTTCCGTTATCCCGTTGTGCCGAGTGCTGAATGTCACACCGGATCAGGACCCTGTCCGACCAGGGCCTGACCCGGTGTGCACCGCAGAGTTCTGAGTTGCCCGCGAATCACGCTGTCGGGCGCGCCCCGGTTCTGCTACAGGCCGGGCGGGAAGTTGTAGGAGGACGGCACCTGCGGGGTCTGGCCCTTCGCGCCGACCCAGACCGCGATCTCGTCGTGCGCCTTCAGCACGTACTGCGCCGGGTCGCCGGTGATCTCCTTGCCGTTCACGATCACGTGCAGCGCCTCGGTGCCGCCGATCGCGACCGGGCCGACCTGGGTGGCGCTCAGCGGCTGGCCCCACTCGGTGAAGAACTGGCCGAGCTTGAAGGGGGTGTCCTTGGCGGACTCGATGTGCATCACGCCGCTGGTGTCGTGGGTGTGCAGCGCGGTGATGGTCTGGGCGTTCTCGTCGATGCCGATGTACTGCGGCACGGTGACCGTCTTGCCGTCGACGATCACGTCGAGGTGCGCGTGGTAGTGGACCTGCAGCATCTCGCTGCCCAGCATCGGCAGGCCGGCCTTGAGCGCGGTCGAGGTCTGGTCCGGATTGCGCGACCAGTCGGCCGCCGCCGTGCTCGGCGCCGCCTGCGCGCCGGACGTCGTCGTGGTGGACGCCGCCCCGCCGGTGGATCCGTTGGACGAGCCGCTGGAGCCGTTCGACGAGCAGGCGGTCATTATCAGGGCCGTCACCGTCGCCGCGAGGCCGATCGCGGCACGCTTGGGGATACTCATAGTGCTCAACCCTACCCAGCGCGCCGGGGTCCCCAGTTTGAATTCGAACGAATACCCCCGTGAGCATCCTCACCTGGGCGATCGGGAACTTCTCGACAGGTGGGCGCCGAACCGCGAGGCGGGCGGCGCATCAGCACCGCCCGCCTCGCGAGGCCCCGTGAAGCTCCGGGGTACCGCTCAGTAGACGTCGGGTCCCTGGCCGCCGGTCCCGCCGAACCCGCCGGCCGCACCGGTCCCGTCCGCACCGTCCGCACCGTCGGCGCCGTCGAAACCGTCGAACCCGTCGGCCATCGGGTCCCCGCCGGCCACGACCGCACCGACCAGCACCGGCAGCGCGGCCGTCACATCCGCCGCGACCGGCACCTGCACCCGCACCACCGGCCCGCCGCCGACGCGGGCGAACCCGCGTCCCGGGGGCAGCACGGCCGGCCCGCCGATCTCCAGCGTGCCGCCGAACAGCGCGGTGGAAGCCCCGGGCGGCAGCTGCCCGAGCCCGACCCGGGCGTGCGCCTGGTTGCGGACCGTGGCCCGCAGCTCGGAGACCCGCTCGGCCCGGCTGGAGAGCACCACGGTCACACCGGTGGTGCGGCCGGCCCGCATCAGGTCGGCCAGCAGGTCCTGCGGGTCGGCCAGCCCGGCCCGGGCCGCCGCCTCGCCCAGGGCGGCCAGCTCGTCCACGAACAGCCACAGCGGCTTGGCCAGCTCGGCGATCAGCGTGTCCTCGGTGTCCCCGAGCTCGCGCAGCCGCTCGGCCCGGCGCGTGGACTCCGCGCAGACCCAGTCGAGCAGGTCCATCGCGGCGGCCGGCGCGGACTCCACGCGCAGCACGCCGTCGCGCCCGGAGAACTCGTCGAAGTGCCCGGTGTGCTCGGCGTCGATCGCGGTCACCAGGTGGCCGTGGCCCAGGGCCTGCGCGGCCAGCGAGCGCAGCAGGTTCGACTTGCCGCTGCCCAGCACGCCGGCCACCAGCAGGTGCGGCTCGGCGGCGAACCGGCCGTGCCGCCAGACCACCGGCGCCAGCTCCACCACCGGCACCTCGCCGCCGGGCTCGGCGCTCAGCTGCACCGGGATCAGGCGCGCGGTCGAGGTGGGATCGGTGAAGCCGAGCACGTACTCGATCTCGGCGACCTTCCACGGCTGCGCCGGGATCCCGATCGGCAGCGGCGGCAGGATGCGGACGGAGAGCTTGTTGCCCTCCTCGTCCCAGTCGTACAGGTACTCGTTGGCCTGGCCGATCTTGCCCTCCAGGGCCCGCTCGACCTTGGCCCGGGAGTCGTGCTCGCCGTCCTTGAAGAAGGGGGAGTACTGGAGCTTGAGCGCCACCAGCCGGTCGCCGTCGTCGAACTCCCACTCGGTGAACCCGTCGCGGTAGCCGCCGCCGGGCTTGAACCGCTCGTCCGGGTCGTGGGTGTCCATCAGGTAGGGGACCAGGCCGTTGTACGCCGACTGCAGCCGCGCGACGTGCGCGTCGCTCTCCGGGTCCTTGCCGGGGTCGGGCCGGTCCCGGCCCAGGTAGGTGGCCGCCGCGGCCCAGACCGCGATCAGCAGCAGGATGCCGTACGGCTGGAAGCCCACGGCCACCGCGCACACGGCGAAGACGAAGACCACGAGGTCCCGCCACTCCTTGTGCTTCTCGTGCCCGCCGGCCTCGGTCCAGTACGTCCTGGCGTCCGCGGCCATCTGCCTGGTCCCGCGGAGCAGCACCACCACCGGGTGCCCGATGTCCATCGCCCGCGCCTTGGCGCGCTTGGAGGCGTGCCGGGTGGTGTTCGAGTAACGGCCGACGGCCTCCGTGATCGGGTGGTCACGGAAGCCGCGGGCCAGGCGCTGGATGGGGTTCTCGGTCCCCACCGATCCCGCCATAGGTGTTCGACCCCTTAGCTGGAGGAGCTCTAGCTGGCTCTGCTGGCTCGGCCGGCCCGACGCCGGATCAGCCCTGGCGCCGCTAGAAGTGCAGGTTGCTGATGAAGCTGGCGATGGAGGCGCCGCTCTGCTTGATGTTCGGGGCGATCGAGGTGGACGCGAGGTAGAAGCCGAGCAGCGCGCACACGATCATGTGCGAGACCTTGAGTCCGTCCTTGCGGAACAGGATGAAGGTGATGATGCCCAGCAGCAGCACACCGGATACCGAGAAGACCATGACAGCGACTCCTTCGCCTGCGAGTGCCCGGCGTTTTTCGGTCGCCGTGCGTGAATCTCTACCTAGTGATGCGGTCGGCTATGGAGAGTGGCCGTCGCCCGGGTCGGCGGGGCCATTCGTTCCCGAAGGGAGATGAAAACCAGATTCAGATGAAGCTCACTCTTGGATTCTCGCCCAGGGGGTTCGGCTTTTATAGCTGGAAAGCGGTCGGGAGCGGTGAAGATTCACCCGAGCGGCGCATCTGGCAGGGCCCGGCCGGAACGCGAGTGCGAACGGGTGATGCCGGTGGGAACCCCGAGGTGGACGAGGTCTGATCCGCGGCGGAGCGGGCACGCCGAAGGTCGCCGGTTGCCAAGACCGGCTCAAAGGGTTGAGTCGTTCCAGCCGATGAATACCGGCCGGAATCCGCAAACAGGCGTGGGACTGCGTGTATTGAATTACTTACATTGAAGTGCGGGCACTGAGAAGACGCCTCACTTCGGGGCGACGGCCCACTCGCCGCGCTTCATGACGCCGCACACTTCCAGTTCGTCGTCGAGCACGACCAGGTCCGCGAATTTGCCGACCTCGATCGAGCCGATCTCGTGGTCCAGGCTCAGGGCGCGCGCGGGGGTCAGGGAGGCCGACACCGAGGCGTCCTCGATCGGCAGGCCCAGCTCGCGCACCGCGCGCCGGAGCGCGACGTCCATCGTCAGGGTGCTGCCGGCGATCGAGCCGCCGCCGGCCAGCCGGGCCACGCCGTCGGAGACCTCGACGTCCAGCGCGCCGAGCCGGTACATGCCGTCGGGCTGGCCGGCCGCGGCCATGGCGTCGGTGATCAGGGCCACCCGGTGCGGGCCGACGGCGTTGAAGACCATGCCGATCACCGCCGGGTGCACGTGGATGCCGTCGTTGACCAGCTCCACGATCACGTTCTCGTCCTCGATCGCGGCCACCACCGGGCCCGGCTCGCGGTGGTGGACGCCGGGCATCGCGTTGAACAGGTGGGTGGCGACCCGGGCGCCGTTGGAGAAGGCCTCCTCGGTGATGCCGTAGCCGCCGTCGGTGTGCCCGACCGCGGCGATCACGCCGGAGTTGGCCAGCAGCGCCGTGGCCTCGATGCCGTAGTCGAGCTCGGGCGCCAGGGTCACCATCTTCACCGTGCCGCGGCCGGCGGCCAGCAGCGGCCGCAGCAGCGCCGGGTCGGGGGCGCGCAGCAGGGCCGGGTCGTGGGCGCCGCAGCGGGCCTTGTTGATGAAGGGGCCTTCCAGGTGCAGCCCGGCCAGCAGGCCGTCCTCGACCAGGCCGGCCAGGTCGGACAGGTAGCGCTGCAGGACGTCCAGCTCGGTGGAGACCGTCGAGGCGACGGTCGTGGTGGTGCCGTGCGCGCGGTGGAAGGCGGCCGCCCGCACCGCCTGCTCGATGTCGCCGGAGCTGAAGGCGGCGCCCCCGCCGCCGTGGGTGTGCATGTCGACGTAGCCGGCCAGCAAGTAGCGCCCGGCCAGGTCTATGGAGGCCTCGTGCGGATCCGTGTCGGACGGTTTCGGGGTGGAGCCCTGCGGGCCCACCTCGGCGATCCGGTGGCCGTCCAGGCGCAGCCAGCCGTCGGCTCGCACGCCGCCGGGGAGGACGATCCGGGCGTTCGTCAGCAGTGTCATCGCCCACCTGTTGATTGGTATAGACCTGTACCTGGACGGACCTACGGTACGCCATTCGGCCGCCTGGACGCCGTGTGGGTGTGCGGCCGTACTCTGTTCTGCATGAACAGCAGCGAGCCCGGGGGCGGATTGACAGACCGGGACCGCGCGATCCTGGCGTTCGAGAAGCAGTGGTGGCGCAACGCCGGTAGCAAGGAGCAGGCGATCCGGGAGCGGTTCCAGATCTCTGCTACCCGTTATTACCAGCTGCTCAACGCACTGCTCGACGACGAGGCCGCGCTGGCCCTGGAGCCGGAGGTCGTCAAGCGTCTGCGGCGGCTGCGCGCCGCGCGCCAGCGCGCCAGGTCCGGACGGGTGAAACGGGTCGCCGACATCGGGCCGGACCCGGACGGGGAGCCCCGGCCTGTGTCTAATGAAGGACATGACCGGGACCGAGCCGCCTGACCGGGAACCGCGCGACGGGGAGCAGCACGACCGGGAGCCCGCCGAGGCGCGGCCGATGAGCCGCCCCGCGTTGCTCGCCGCGGTCGTCGCGGTGTGCGGGACCGGGCTGCTGGCCGGGCTCGGGCTGTTCGGCGGCTCGACGCCCAAGCCGCGTCCGGCGGCGCCGGTGGTCGCCGTGGTGAAGGCCGCCGATTCGCTCGGCGCGCGGGCCGGCGAGCCGGTCCGTGAACGGCTGGTGCACCGGCTGCACGCGCACCATCCGATCAAGCATCTGCCGCACTCACCGCACGTGCCGCATTCCGTGCGTTCCATTCATTCCGCGGTCCACGAGGCGGCCCGCCACACGCACAAGGGGAGTGCCGGATCAGGCGCTCCACACAGCGCCGACCGACACTCCCCGGCTCAGGGGACGCTCAGCCCTGCTGAGCGTCCGGCCACTGCGCGGCCCGCAGAGCCTTCTGGGACACGGAGTACAGCACCGCGACCGTCATCAGCAAGGACAGGCCCAGAAGCGTCCCGGTAGGTGAGAACCACTGCAGCGCGGCGCTGGCCACCAACATTCCGGCCGGCATCCCGATCAGCAGGAACACGTCCAGCGCGGCGGCGGTGCGGCCGCGCTGCTCGTCCGGGACCGCCTGCAGGATCAGCACGTTGACCATGACCACGGCGGACGGGATCACGGCGCCGCTGAGGGCGAGGAACGCGGCGTCGGCGGCGGGGGCGCCGACGAACGTCATCCCGAAGTTGGCGACGGCGAACACCAGGCACGCCACGATCAGCAGCCAGCCCGGCCGCATCACCTTGTGCAGCGGCTTCACCAGCACGGTGCCGGCCAGCCCGCCGAGCGCCATGGCGCCGACCACCAGACCGGTGGTGCCGGAGGCGGCGTGCTGCTGGTGCATGCGCACGACCAGGCTCAGGAAGACCGGGTAGCCGGCGGTGTTCACCAGGCACAGGGCCAGGGTGGTGGCGCGCATCACCGGGTCGCGCATGATCGTCTTCAGGCCGAGGAGCGCGCCGCCGCGCTCGGTGTCGGTGCCGGCCGCGGCTGGGCCTTCCGGCTGGTCGGCGGCCTGGTCGGCGGCCAGCGTCACGGACTTCGGCAGCTTCAGCAGCACCACGGTGAGCAGCGAGAACAACCCGGCGGCCATCGCGAACAGGAACGGCAGCGCCCGCGAGATCCCGAACAACATCCCACCGAGCGGCGGCCCGGCCAGCTCACACCCCTGCTGCCGCACCTGCTCGGCGGTGAGCGCGGCCGGAATCTGCTCGGGCGCCACGACCTGCCGCAGCAGCAGCGTCCGCGCCCCGGCGAAGGGCTGGATCGCACCGAGCGCGGCGGCGGTGAGCAGCAGGTGCCAGAACGTCAGGGCTCCGAGGAAGTACGCCACGGCCACCGAACCCGCGGCGACCACGCGCACCGACTCCGACAGCAGAAGCAGCCGCCGCCGGTCCTTCCGGTCCATCAACTGCCCGACCGGCAGCGTCGCCAGCACCGAGGCGATCAGCTGCACCGTGGCGAACAGGCCGGCCTTCAGCGGCGAGCCGGTCAGCGCCAGGATCACCAGCGGGTAGGCGATGTCGGCGGTGCTCAGGCCGAGCATGGCCGAGACGGCGCCGCCCCACAGCAGGTTGAAGTTGCGGTTGCGGCGCAGGGGGATGGGCTTGGTGGCGCTCTCGGTGCCGGATGCTTCGACGGAGCCGGCGGCCTCCGCGCTGCTGGCGACTGCTGCCTGGGCCGGGCCCGCGGTCTTGGCACTAGCGGTGGCCTCGGTGTTCCCGGCTGCCGCCCGCTGTCCGGCCCGAGCACCGTCCTCCGGCGCGACATCCGTATCCATCGCCGCGTCCCCCGTCGGCTCCAGCACTGTTGCGGTCATCGTGAACCCTCCCTGATTCATGAACGTTCGCGTTAGCGCCACCGTTCACCTTCTCACCATCATTCACGCTTGAGTGAATGATGACGCATCCGTGAGCGTCTGGCAAGATGGACCCCATGGACAGCAAGAAAACGACCTCTGACCTGGCCGGTGCGCTCCGGGAGGCACATGCGGAGGTCTCCGCCGCGCAGGAGCAGGTGGCGCTGATTCAACAGGTGGTGCGCACCGTCACCGACGTCGACACCATCAAGGCGCTCGCCGACACCACGCGCCTGTCGCTGCTGCGCGCGCTGTCCCGCGACCGGGTGCCGAAGTCGGCCAAGGAGCTGGCCGAGGACCTCGGCGAGCCGCAGACCAAGCTCTACCGGCATCTGAAGGTGCTGCTGGAAGCCGGTCTGATCGAGGCCGCGGAGACCCGGGTGGTGTCCGGCATCGTCGAGACCAAGTACCGGTCGGCGCAGAGTTCGCTGACGATCGACCCCACCGCGCACCCGGTCGAGACCCGCGAGGCGATGGACCGGATCATCGACGAGAACCTGGCCGACTACCGCAGGCGCTTCCTGCGGCACATGGACGGCCTGGGGATCCTGTCGGATCCGGAGGAGGCGAAGAACAGCGGCATGCTCATGTTCCTGTCCTCCACCCTGCCGGCCGACGTCGCCGCCGACTTCCAGAAGCGGTTGGAGGCGCTGGTCAAGGAGTTCGACAGCCTCCCGCGCGATCCCGACGGCGTCCGGATCGAGGGCCTGGTCTCCTGGTTCAGGCCTCAGACGCCGGAGGGGTCGGACAGTTCGCCGGGCCCGGCGCGGCCGACAGGTGCGGAAGGCTAGACCGGCCCGGGGTACTCGGCGCGCGGGACACTCTGCCCGCGCGCAACACCCGGGTGTATGTAATGCCCGGCCCGCGCGCACTGCATGACCCGCGCGGAACGCTGCGCCGGCTCGGCTACTCCACGACTTCCACTACTTCCTCTGCTTCTACGCCCTCGCCCCGAGTAAGGGTCCGCATCGGCGGCCGCTCGACCACCGTCACGTCCGTCGACCGCGGCGCGAACCCCTCGGCCTCGCGATGGAACTGCGTCATCAGCGTGTGCGGCCGGGCTCCGTCCCCGCCGGGCACGATCCGCCCCTCGCGCTGCAGCCGCTCCCAGGCCACCTGCATGATCTCGCTGGCCATCCGGCCCAGCCCGGCGTCGTCCTGGTGGTGGTGCAGCCGCACGCCGACGTCCACCTGCGCCATGCCGTCCAGCCCGACCAGCGCCAGGGTGTCGATCAGCATCGCGGTCTCGACGCCGTAGCCGGTCGGGAACGGCAGCCGCTCCAGCAGCGTCCGGCGCGCCGCGTACTCCCCGCCCAGCGGCTGCACGAAGCCGGCCAGCAGTGGCCAGTGCAGGTTCAGGATCGGCCGCGCCACCAGCTCGGTGACCCGGCCGCCGCCGGCCGGCAGGACCGCGGAGCCGGCCACGAGGGGGCGGTCGTACATGGCCTTGACCAGGTGGATGCCGTCGTCGGTGGAGCAGAGCAGCGGCCCGAGCACACCGGTGACCACCGTGGAGGAGAACTCCCTGAGGTCGGCGTCTATGAAGCAGACCAGGTCGCCGGTGGTCGCGGCCAGCGACCGCCACAGCACCTCGCCCTTGCCGCGCACTGACGGGATGCCGGGCAGGATCTCGTCCCGGTGCAGGACCTTCGCTCCGGCCGCCGCGGCGTTCTCCGCGGTGCGGTCGGCCGAGCCGGAGTCCACCACCAGCAACTCGTCCACCAGCGGCACGGCCTCCACCAGGTCCTCGCGGATGGCGGTGACGATCGCGCCGACGGTCTCCTCCTCGTCCAGCGCGGGCAACACCACGCTGATCCGGGCCCCGGTGGCGGCTTTCGCCGCCAGCAGCCGCTCCAGAGGCCAGTCCGAAGCCTTCGAGGAGCGCGCGTCAAGCCACCGCTCCACCTCTTCCAGCACCGGGCTCTCCACTCTGAAATCGGTATCAGCGACCTCTTCAAGAGTAGGCGACGGCGCAGACGGCCCGTCGTCTCGGGATCCGGACGGATAGGTCCCACCTGGCCGCCGGAGGCTTACGCTCCATAGCAACAACTCAATAAGTGCTCATCCAGAGGAGCTGAGGGACCGGCCCTATGACGCTCCGGCAACCATCCGTTCTGCCACCTCATCGTGGCACGGCGCGGTGCCAACTCCGGCCCACCCGGCAGCCGCCGAGCCGTGGGAAAGATGAGGAAAGGAACCTCGCGTCATGTCTGGCACCCTCACGTCGGCACCCTCCACGACCACGCCCTTCGGCCCCGCGGCACATCTGTCCTGTCGTGAGTGTGGTCACACCACAGAGCTCGGCCCGAAGTTCGCCTGTGAAGAGTGTTTCGGCCCGCTGGAGATCTCCTACGACTTCGGCACGGTCACCCGCGAGCAGATCGAGGCCGGCCCCGCGTCGATCTGGCGCTACGCCCCGCTGCTGCCGGTCCCGGCCGACGTCGCGACCCGCCCCACCACGAACCCCGGCTGGACCCGCCTGGTCCGCGCGCACAACCTCGGCCGGGAACTCGGCCTGACGAACCTGCACGTCAAGGACGACTCCGGCAACCCGACGCACTCCTTCAAGGACCGCGTCGTCGCGATCGCCGTGCAGGCCGCCCACGCCTTCGGCTACACCACGCTCTCCTGCTCCTCCACCGGCAACCTGGCCGGCGCGGTCGGGGCCGCCGCCGCGCGGGCCGGGCTGGACTCCTGCGTGTTCATCCCGTCGAACCTGGAGAAGGAGAAGATCGTCGTCGCCTCCGTCTACGGCGGCCGGCTGATCGCCATCGACGGCACCTACGACGAGGTCAACCGCTTCTGCAGCGAGCTGATCGGCGACGAGCTCGCCGAGAAGTGGGGCTTCGTCAACGTGAACCTGCGGCCGTACTACGCCGAGGGCTCCAAGACGCTGGCGTACGAGATCGCCGAGCAGCTCGGCTGGCGGCTGCCGGAGCAGATCGTGATCCCGGTGGCCTCCGGCTCGCAGCTCACGAAGATCGACAAGGGCTTCCGGGAGCTGGTGAAGCTCGGCCTGGTCGAGGACACCCCGTACAAGGTGGTCGGCGCCCAGGGCGCCGGCTGCGCTCCGGTCTCGCAGGCCTACAAGGACGGCATCGACGTCATCCGCCCGGTCAAGCAGCCCGACACCATCGCCAAGTCGCTGGCGATCGGCAACCCCGCCGACGGCCCGTACGTGCTGGACATCGCCCGGCGCACCGGCGGCACGGTCGAGGACGTGACCGACGAGGAGATCCGCGCGGGCGTGAAGCTGCTGGCGCGTACCGAGGGCATCTTCGCCGAGACCGCGGGCGGGGTGACGGTGGGGGTGCTGAAGAAGCTCGCCGACGCCGGCCGGCTGGACCCGGACGCGCTCACCGTGGTCATCAACTCCGGCGACGGGCTCAAGACCCTCGACGCGGTCTCGGACTGCGGGCCGACGGCGGTCATCAAGCCGTCCCTGGACGCCTTCCGCGCGACGCTCTGACCGCTCCGGGACTCCCGGACCGAGCGGACCGGATCAAGCTGTTCGCGCAATCTTCATCGGCATGACGCCCCGCGAGGGGATCGAGTAAGGAGCATGGCTATGAGCATCACCGTACGGATTCCCACCATCCTGCGTACTTACACCGACGGCAAGGCCGAGGTGTCGGTGCCGGGCGGTACTCTGGCGGAGGTGATCGACCAGCTGGAGGCCGACCACACCGGGATCCGCGCGCGGGTCCTGGACGACGACGGCAAGCTGCGGCGTTTCGTGAACGTCTACGTGAACGACGACGACGTGCGCTTCGCCGAAGGTCTGGGGACCGCGGTGCCGGAGGGCGGCAGCGTCTCCATCATCCCGGCCGTCGCAGGGGGCTGATGCGGCGGCGCTTCGGCGTGCCCGGAACGAGGACCGGTTCCCGTATCGTTATCTACTCACCGTGAACAGGACGAGAAGATACGCGGGGATCGGTCCGTATTTGTCTGCGCACCACTTACGAACCTCTGAATAATCTCTGAGATTTAGACCTGTTGTACTGAGCGTCACATTGGCTAGTCTCAGCGCCGGTCGAACGATTCGGCGAGATCCCTCCAGCTCAACCCTCTTGGTACGGCGGGTGGTACGGCGGCGAACGACCCTGGCCCGCGGGGTGCGGGCCGGAATTGGGGTGGGGTTCCACAGGGGGTAGCCCACTCCTCTAGAGCCGGCAGCAAGGGGAGTACGGAATGGCTCAGGGCACCGTCAAGTGGTTCAACGCGGAGAAGGGCTACGGGTTCATCGCGGTCGACGGCGGGTCGGACGTCTTCGTCCACTACAGCGCGATCCAGATGGACGGCTACCGCAGCCTGGAAGAGAACCAGCGCGTCGAGTTCGAGATCTCGCAGGGGCAGAAGGGCCCGCAGGCCGACATGGTCCGGGTCATCGTCTAACAGACTATCCCTGCGATCGACACTGGTTCCCATCACCGGGTCGCGACCATTCGGGGCTTTCGCGCCGCCGCCCGACCGACGACAACTCCGCACAACAGCCTTCAGGGCCCGCTCCCACGATACGGGAGCGGGCCCTGAAGCTTGTCGACCGGCTTGCACTCCCCGGGGGAGAGTGCTAATCATGGACCTTGGCAGTCTCACACCGAGAGTGCCAAATGAGAGAACCTCTCAGGCGAGGCTCGAACATCGTCTCACCGGCAGGGACCGGCGCGGCGACGAGCCGTCCGTCGCGGGCGCCTGGCGGTTCGCCAAGGAATCCCTGGTGTGGGAGGTCTGTACCACAATGTCGAAGATCATCGCGTTCGACGAGGAAGCCCGGCGCGGCCTCGAGCGCGGCATGAACCAGCTCGCGGACGCGGTCAAGGTGACCCTCGGCCCGCGCGGGCGCAACGTCGTCCTGGAGAAGAAGTGGGGCGCCCCCACGATCACCAACGACGGCGTCTCGATCGCCAAGGAGATCGAGCTGGAGGACCCGTACGAGAAGATCGGGGCCGAGCTCGTCAAGGAAGTCGCCAAGAAGACCGACGACGTCGCGGGCGACGGCACCACCACCGCCACCGTGCTGGCCCAGGCGCTGGTCCGCGAGGGCCTGCGCAACGTGGCCGCCGGGGCGAACCCGATGGCGCTCAAGCGCGGCATCGAGGCGGCCGTGGAGGCCGTTTCCGCCGAGCTGTCCAGCATGGCCAAGGACGTCGAGACCCGCGAGCAGATCGCCGCGACCGCCTCGATCTCCGCCGCCGACACCGCGATCGGCGACATGATCGCCGAGGCGATGGACAAGGCCGGCAAGGAAGGCGTCATCACCGTCGAGGAGAGCAACACCTTCGGTCTGGAGCTGGAGCTCACCGAGGGCATGCGCTTCGACAAGGGCTACATCTCGCCCTACTTCGCCACCGACCTGGAGCGTATGGAGACGTCCTTCGACGACCCGTACATCCTGATCGCGAACTCCAAGATCGGCAACGTCAAGGACGTCCTGCCGATCCTGGAGAAGGTGATGCAGAGCGGCAAGCCGCTGGTCATCATCGCCGAGGACGTCGAGGGCGAGGCGCTGGCCACCCTGGTCGTGAACAAGATCCGCGGCACCTTCAAGTCGGTCGCGGTCAAGGCCCCCGGCTTCGGCGACCGCCGCAAGGCGATGCTCGGCGACATCGCGATCCTGACCGGCGGCCAGGTCGTCTCCGAGGAGGTCGGCCTGAAGCTGGACTCCGTCGGCCTGGAGATGCTGGGCAAGGCCCGCAAGGTCGTGGTGACCAAGGACGAGACCACGATCGTGGACGGCGACGGCGACAGCGACTCCATCGAGGGCCGCAAGAACCAGATCCGCGCCGAGATCGAGAAGTCGGACTCCGACTACGACCGCGAGAAGCTGCAGGAGCGCCTGGCCAAGCTGGCCGGCGGCGTCGCGGTGATCAAGGCCGGGGCGGCGACTGAGGTCGAGCTCAAGGAGCGCAAGCACCGCATCGAGGACGCGGTCCGCAACGCCAAGGCGGCCGTCGAGGAGGGCATTGTCGCCGGCGGCGGCGTGGCCCTGATCCAGGCCGGCAAGCAGGCGTTCGAGAAGATCGACCTGGCCGGCGACGAGGCCACCGGCGCGAACATCGTGCGCCTGGCCCTGGAGGCCCCGCTGAAGCAGATCTCGATCAACGCCGGCCTTGAGGGCGGCGTGGTGGTCGAGAAGGTCCGCAACCTGGACACCGGCTTCGGCCTGAACGCCGCCACCGGCGAGTACGTCGACATGATCAAGGCCGGCATCCTGGACCCGGCCAAGGTCACCCGCTCGGCGCTGCAGAACGCGGCCTCCATCGCCGCCCTGTTCCTGACCACCGAGGCGGTCATCGCCGACAAGCCGGAGAAGGCGGCGGCCCCGGCCGGCGGCATGCCCGGCGGCGACATGGACTTCTGAGCCTCGGCTCAGGGTTCTGGTTCGGAACTGCGGTAACTGCTGTAACTGCTGTAACTGCTGTACGCGGAGGGCGGCTCCGGCTTCGGCCGGGGCCGCCTTCGGCGTGTTCGGGGTGGGGCGGTGGTGCCGGCGAGGCGGTGGTGCGGCGGTGGGTGTAGCGGGCGCGGGTCGCTCGTGGCGGTGAGATTCGGTGGTGCTGGTGCTGGTGCTGGTGCTGGTGCTGGTGCTGGTGTGGGTGTGGGTGGCTGGGGTGCGGTTTGTTGGTGGGTTTTAAGAGCTTTTTACGGCTTCGCACGGGTTTAAGAAGGATCCGCTGGGTGGCGCAGTTCGGTGGTGCGGAGTGGGTTGCGCTGGCGGCCGGCGGTGTGGGTGTGCACGACCGCGCGCCGGTCCGAGTCACTGCGCACGCGTCAGGCGGGCGGCTGGCGGCCGCGTTTGGTGGGCACCGAAAGTCAAAAGCCAAAAGCAGGGCCTCCGGCGGCGCCTGCGCGGCGAGCGGCACTCGCTCCGGGGAGGGGGGGTCGCGTAGTCGGCTGGCGGTCGCTGCTTGTGGTCGCCTTGTCCCGGGTTCCCCGTCGCATCGTCGCCTCACGGAAGCAGACCGGCCAGCCGGTATCAAGCCGGATCGCTGTTGCTGTGGTGCTGTCGCGTCCGGCTTGACACCGGCTGTCCGGCCAGCTTGGCTACGCCCGCCGACGCGACGGGGAACCCGGGACAACCCCGGCCTGTGGTGTGGACACGGTCCACCCGGGTGCGCACACGTGCGGTCGTGACGTGGTGCGCCCGAGACGCGGGGGGTTGGGGATCCCTCAGAGCCTGGAGTGCCCCCGCCGGAGGCGCCTGCCCTTGACTTCAGGCACCCACCACGCCCGACGATTGCCGCCCACGCGACGCGTGCGCAGTGACTCGGACCTGTGCGCGGTCGTGCACGCGAACACCGGCGGCCGCCAACGCAGCGCACCACGCTCAACCGAACTGCGCCACCCAGCGGATCCTTCTTAAACCCGCGCGAAGCCGTCAAAAAAGGCGCCCCTGCTTGATGTGTGGGTGTGGGTGTGGGTGGCCGGGGTGTGGTGGGTGCGGTTTGTTGGTGGGTTTTAGGAGCTTTTTAGGCGCCTC